>JACZRV010000022.1 GCA_022574555.1 SAR324 cluster bacterium | reverse complement strand
TTCCCCGACCGGCCGGTACCTTTCCGGGGTGGCGAAAATCGCCCTGCACACCACCCGGCGCCGGCCGACAGGGCAACGCCTGCGGTTGGCGGGAGCCGACCGGCACACCCTGAAAGGGGTGGCCGTGGAGATTCCCCTGGGCATGATCGTCTGCGTGACGGGGGTCTCCGGATCGGGAAAGAGCACCCTGGTGCTCGACACGCTGCTCCCCGCGATTTTGCAACGCCTTCACCGGCCAGTGAATCAGGCTCCGCCCCAGGTGACGCTGAAGGGTGTGGAATATCTGGACCGCGTGATCCACGTCAATCAGTCGCCCATCGGTAAAACGTCTCGCTCCAACCCGGGGACCTATCTCGGCGTATTCAATCAGATCCGGGAATTGTTCGCCGGCGTTCCGGAATCCCGGTCGCGGGGGTACACCGCCCGCCGTTTCAGCTTCAACGTGAGCGGCGGCCGCTGTGAAACCTGCCAGGGCGACGGCATGAAACGGATCGAGATGCACTTTCTCCCCGATGTCTTCATCAGGTGCGACGTATGCGGCGGGAACCGGTTCAATCGCGAGACGCTGGAAATCCGTTATCGAGGCAAAACGATCGCCGACGTTTTGCACATGACCTTGAGCGAGATCGAGCAATTCTTCCGGGCGGTGCCCGCCATCCACGGCCGCTTGGGGCCTGTGCTCAGCGTGGGGCTGGGCTATCTGCGCCTGGGCCAGCCGGCCAATACCCTGAGCGGGGGAGAAGCGCAGCGGCTGAAAATCACCCGCGAATTGGGCCGGCGCGATAGCGGGCGCACCCTGTACATTCTCGATGAGCCCACCACGGGGCTGCACTTCGAGGACGTGGGACGGCTCCTGGGCGTGCTCAACCGGCTGGTGGATTCGCACCATTCCGTGCTGATTATCGAACACAATCTGGAAGTCATAAAATGCGCCGATTACCTGATCGAACTTGGGCCTGAAGGCGGTGAAGAAGGCGGTCGCGTCATCGCTTGCGGAACGCCGGAGGAGGTGGTCGCGGGCGCTCCGGAGGCCCATACGTCCCGCTATTTAAAAGACTATATTCACTTAGGCGAATCGCATGCGGATGCACCGCGCGCGGAGAAGGAAAGGTATTTGCATACCAATGGGGCAAACCCGATATAGGAGACCCAGCCGTTGAAGCGCGTGATCATTTTCGCCGCCATACTCTTTGTACTTCTCCCGCCGATCCTGCAAGCTCAGGAACGGGAGCCCCTGGCCATGCGCATCGCTTTCGAGTGGACCGCAGGTGGGGGCATATTGGGCGGCTTCATCGGCTTCGCGGCATGGCTCACCGACCCGGGCAATCCCAATATCCGCTTATCGGAGCAGATCGCTCGCGGCGCCGGGCTGGGCATGATTGCAGGCGCAGTGTACAGCCTCTTCATCATGCAGCGCGCCACGCAGTTTCCGATTCAGCCGCTGGTTTACATCCGGGACCCCCTCAACCCGTTGGAAAGGCTAACGAGCGACCCCATCGCTACGATTGGCGGGGGAAATCACTCGGCGGCCCTCGCGGGCGCTGGGGGTAACGGGGGCTGGAGTCTGAGCCTCCCTTTGCTGTATCTCCAGTTTTGACCCTAAAATTGGCGAACTTTCCCATGGCCAGAATAGCCCGGTTGATCCTGCTGCTGCTGCTCCCGCTGACGCTGTTGGCGGTCACGGAGCAGCCTGCCTTCGCCCAAGCGGTCATGCGGGAAAAACCGGTGATGGAGAATGTCTTTTTCAACGTGTTCTGGGGTTCGGCCACGGGCGCCCTGCTCGGGGCAGCATTGTCGTCGATCGCAGCGGACCAAAAGGACAAACCGACACAACTGCGCGAGTCCATCGTTCAGGGCGCGACCTTCGGCGGCGTGGCCGGTCTGGCCGCCGGTATCTGGCTGCTCTTCAACGGAATCACGTTCGATCCGGATCGGAGCCTATTCTTTCGCGGCGCCGGCCCCGTGGTACAGGCCGATTCCGGCCCACCTATATTTACACCCCCGATCGTTTTTCTCGCCGAAGGCAAGAATCCCAACCGCATTACAGGGTTCAAGGCCCTGGTACTCGACCTGAAATTCTGAGAGCGGCGATCCGCCCGCCATGACTTCGCTGACCAAAACCCTCCAGTTTTGGGCCGAGGTGGCCTTACTGAATGCATTGCGGGGGGCGGCCCGACTCGTGCCCCTGCGGTGGGTATCGGTGCCGGGTGATTTACTGGGCTGGTTCGTCTTCGATATTTTCCGTTATAAGCGAAAGCTCGCCTTGCGCAATCTGTCGCTGGCCTTGGGTGATGACGTACCCGAGACCGAACGGGTGCGGATCGGACGGCGGTGCTACCGTTTCTTCGGCGGATTGGCTCTGGAAATCCTGGCCATGGGAAGGATTCCCAAAGATAGGCTGGACGACTTCCTGATCCTGGAAAATCCCGAGGTGATCGACGAGGCTTTGACCCGGGGACACGGGGTGGTGCTCGTATCAGGCCACATCGGCAACTGGGAATTGATGGGAGGCGGGCTATCCTCGAGCGGCCGTGCTCTTTCCATGTACGTCGGACGTCAGCACAATCCCCGCGCCGACGCGATGCTCAACCGGATCAGGCGCATGATGGGCACCGAAACATTCCCCAAAGGCGCCGCGGTGCGAGGGATCCTGAAGGCATTGCACGCCGGCAGGATCGTGGCCATGCTCTCCGACCAGCATCACGTCCACAAGAAACACTATATCCGCTTCTTCGGCCAGCCGGTGAGCACCGTCCCAGGGCCGGCCAGCTTTGCACGCCACTCCGGCGCCGCATTGGTATTCGGTTACTGCACCCGGGAGGGACGGTTCCGCTACCGTGTGCAATTCCGCGAGATCCCTTACCACGTGACAAACAGCGAGGAGCAGGACGTGCTCACCATCTCCCAGGCCATCGCCCGGGCGCTGGAAGAACAAATTCGCCGCTTTCCCGATCAGTATTTCTGGATGCACAATCGTTGGCGCGGCATCTCCCCCAAAATCCAACTTTCTCCCCTGAACCTGAAATTCCTTTCCGGCGCTGACGCAGCCCCATCATTGGAGGGCGGAGGCAATGACAAGGCGGGATGAGCGGCCGGCGCTTTTCGTGGACCGGGACGGCACCCTGAACGAGGAGCTGGGTTATCTATCCGATCTTTCCCGAATGCGGCTGCTGCCCGGTGTGGGCGCAGCCGTGCGGGCGGCCAACGGCGCCGGCTGGCCGGTAGTCGTCGTGAGCAATCAATCGGGCGTGGCCAGGGGCTACTTCACTGAGGATTTCGCGGAGCAGAGCGGCCGCCACATCCGAGAGCTGCTGCATCGGCAGGGCGCGCAGATCTCCGGTTACTATTTCTGTCCCCATCATCCCGAGGGCCAACCCCCCTACAATGTCGTTTGCCCCTGCCGCAAACCCCAGCCGGGAATGTTGCAGCGGGCGGCGCGGGAACTGGGCGTTTCACTAAATGGCGCTTACATGATCGGAGATCGCGCCACCGACATGGCAACGGGCGCCTCCCTAGGGCTGACCCCCATCTTGGTGCGCACTGGCCTCGGGGTCGAAGCCGAAACGGACCTCCCGCCTGATTTTACCGCTCGGGGGGGCCGAATTTTCGATGATTTGCCTCAAGCGATCGGCCAGCTGCTCCTCACGAGATCGAGGCAGCTGTGAGCATCCTCGCCGGTTGCGATTTATCCTCGGCCAAAGTAATATCCTAGCATTGATACGATTCCTATGGGTTCGGCCCTATGGGTTCGGTGGGGATCGCGGTCACCGTGACACCGCCGAAATTATACCGGCATCTCGTTCGCCATAGCCGGGAAACGATAAATCGTGGTCAGTGGCAGCGAGAGTCCAGGTCAAAAAGAGAACCGTTCCATGGAACTGGGTAAGCGATACATCTGCGAAGAATCCGGAGTGGAAATCGTGGTCACCAAGGGTGGCCCGGCCGTCATTACTTGCGTGAACGCCGAAACCGGCGAGATTTTCGAATTCAAACGGAAGGATTAAACCGGTAAAATATGGCTATCCCGGTGGGCAAACGGTTCGAAGACAAGACTTCGGGCATGCAGTTACTCATTATCAAAGGCAATCCCGGCGACCAATGGCAACTGAAAGCCGACGACCGGGAAATGGAGTTGGTCGGGGCCAAACCGTTGCCGTCTTCGGATTGAAAGATGGCGCCGACAGTGTGGGATTATCCGGTTAAACCGCGCGGCGCAGTCATCGTACGGTCGAGCGACCCACATTATATTGCGCTTCCGTGACGGGTAATCACGAGCGGAAGCCGACAATCTGATCTGATAACGGCGGTGTTCATGGAAGAACGACACGCCTGCCAGCCCAAGCCTGTATCCGCAACCCGGCAGATTGCCTGGACGGGGACCGCGGAGTATCGTTCCGCCCGCGGATCGCGGGAATCCCGATTTTTCACGAGACCCGCCTACCTTCCAGGGAAATGGAAGGCAATTCCCCTCAGGACGGGGGTTACCCATGGCTAGTGAAAGTAAGCGGCTGCTGCCGCGCATCGTGTTGTGGACCGGCCTGATGGCCGCCATCGTCATCGCTCTGGCCGCAGCCACCGTGATGACGCTGGGATTTTTCGGAATCCCGGTGCAAACCGGAATGATGGCGATCGATCTGCCCATTGTCATCGTGCAAAGCCTGGTGGCCCCGGAGCCGCGTCCTCCGGTGTACGTCGAGGAAGTGGCGCCACCACCGCCCGAGCCCGAGCCGATGGCCCCGGAGCCGCCACCGGGCGAACGGACCCACGTCGTGCAGGAAGGCGAAACCCTGTGGTCCATCGCAAAGACAAGCGGTCTGGTGAACAGCCCTTGGGAATGGCGCACCATCGTCGCCCAGAACCGGGACAAGGTCGAGTCTGCTTTCCTGGGGGTGGATGGCGAGTGGAAAGTGATCATGGCCAGCGGGCAGACCCTGACGGTGCGCGACACGCTTCCTCCTGCCTCCGGTGCGGTGGAAAAGAAATGGGCCATTCAAATTATGACGACGAATCCCTCCAATCGCGGGAGGGCTCGGGAGATCGTCAACCGGCTCCTCGCCGAAGACGTGTTCGCGTTCATGTATCTCAGCCGTGAGAGCGGCCGGCCTGTTTACCGCGTTCGATCCGGATTTTACGAGACGGAGGTTGAGGCCAAGGTGGCCGCGGCAGCGATCCGGGAGCGCCATTCCGCATCCGGTTTGTTTCCCGAGGAATTCTGGGTAACCATACCGTCGGACCGGGAATTGCGGGGCGAGCAGTTCGATTTCGGCGCCCAGCGCACCAAACCTTGGGTCATCGAGCTTCCGCAGCGGGGCACCCGCGACGAGGCCATGGACGACCTGCGCCACGCGGAAGATTTGGCCGATTTCGGCTACATCGCCCAGATGCACGGTCAGGGCCGCTCCCGTTTTTTATACGTGGCGCGCATCGGTTTCTTTGCTTCCAATGCCGAGGCCCAGTCAACGCTGGATTCACACGCGGATCAGATTCCGCTCCTGCGCGCAGGCCGGGTGTTCGCACCGCCGTCGTTCAACGAGGTGCTGCCCGGTCAGCGGTTCAAAATGGGAAACGGGGGCAGCTGAATCAATATTTCCCCAGGCGGGCGATCGTGGCGGCCGTCCGGGTGCCGTCCGCCTCTACACGTATGGCGGCGTTCCCTGCCGGGTATCCGGAGGCTCAGCGCGGCCGTACCCCCCGTGATAGGGAAACCGAGATGGCCGAAGGCGATCTTCTTTCAAAATGGGAATCGTTCCGCAGCCGGGCCGCCGTCTTCGGGTTTAACATCGTTTGGGTGTTCGACCGATCCCAGGTGGACCCGCAGTTCGCCCCACCGGGCCACGGTGCGGGGGCCGGAGGTGGTTCGGTCCAAGGGACACCACCCGCTGCGCTTTGCCCCACCTATCGCCGGGCGGTGGTGCTCGGTTCAGGCGGTAAATCTTTTTGGGAGGAGTTTCGGGCCGGCATTCCGGGGACTCTGGATTTTGCCTGCAATCCGCTGGATCGATACACCGAGAACCAGGTTGATACCCTGGTTTCCATTCTCCGATCATCCGACCCCGGCGCCGTAGCCGCTTATCCGTTCACCCACCCGCGGCAAATCATCCCGTTTCACAGTCTGCTCGGCGGTATCGAGGCATTCTCGGCATCGCCGATCGGAATCGCAATCGATCCCGTGCACGGGCCGTGGTTTGCCTGGCGGGCGGTGATACTCACCAGCATGCGCTTCCCGGTTTCGCGGTTTCCCGACCGGTCGCCTTGCTCCGGCTGCCCGGCGCCATGCGTCAAGGTCTGCCCCGTGGAGGCGGCCAGTCAGACGGGATTTCGCTGGCAGAAATGCGTGCAGCACCGGCTTTCGCAAGCGGGTTGCCGTACGCAGTGCGACGCACGGGAAGCCTGCCCGGTCGGGACCGATTCGCGATATTCCCGAGAGCAGAGCGCATACCACTACGAAGCCAGCCTGCGGACGGCCCGGCGATGGGCATCCGGGGCGGATGCGATCAAACGCGAGCCGCTTCCGGCGAGCGGAACGATAGGCTCCGTTTTTCCATGAAAATACTGGCCATAGCCAGGCAGGGCCCCATGGGGGGTGCGGCGCTGGTCTCCGGGGATGAGGTGCTGTCAGTGGCCCACGTGCCCCTGCCGGCCCATCCCGGACCATTGGTTCCACGGGAAGCGATCGAGGATTGTCTGGTGGCGGGCCTCACCGATCCGGCCGAGGTAAGCCGCGTCGTGGTCTGCGGCGACCTGAGCGGCAGGCAACCGTTTCCGCCGGAGACGGATTCTCTCGTCTCCCTATCCGCCTCGCAAAGCCGATTTCTGCGCAGGCAGCTCGCCGAGATCGAACGTCCCCTGAGCGAAAAACCCCTTATCCGTTGCGGAGAGGCGATGGTTCAGGCCGCTGCGAGCTATTATTCATCCCCGTTCCGCTCCGCCGCCGTCGTGGTCTTCACCGGCAGCGGGTGCGCCGGTCAAATTCGGCTCTTCCGCGGCCACGACGCCAGCCTGGAACCTTGCGCGCGGTTGCCGTTCGGCCACAGCCCCGCGGCGCTGTTGGACGCGCTTGGATATCACCTGCGGCTCACCCCGGGACGATACGCGTACGAGTTGGCATACCTGGCCGCGTTCGGAGCACCAAGGTACTCCCGCGAACTGATGAATCGGCTCATCGACCGGGCGGCGGACGGCTCCTGCGCATTGAAAAGCGCGGCGCTGCGCATGGGTTATCCAACGCCGCGGATGATCGATTCCCTGGCCCAACGCGATAGCGTTCCCAGAAAGCCGGAGCAAGGCTACGACCGTGCAACCCTCGATCTCGCGCGCTCCGGTTTGGCCTTGATCCGATACATGGTGAACCTGGTGGCTCTGCGGAGTTTGCGGTTGACAGAATGCAGGGCCCTTTGTCTGGGCGGAGATTTCCCCATCGATCTGGCCGAAAATCGCATACTGCCCCAAGAGGAACCTTTTACCGAGGCCTGGGTGCAACCGATGCGCGGTGCGGCCGGCCTGGCGTTGGGAGCCGCGCTGGCTGCCGGCTACCAATTGGATGGGGCGGCCTTCGGGGCGCGGCCGAAAATCCGCCGGCCCCACCTGGGTGCCGCATATTCCAGCCTCAACGTGGAAGGATTTCTGCGCGAAAGCGCCATTTCCTCCGACGAGCTTCCACCCGATCTCATTCCAGCCCGGGCCGCCCAACTGATCGGCAGTGGCCAGCGGGTGGGTTGGTTCCAAGGCAGAGCCGAAAGCGGCGGCGCGTCGGCGGGTCAGCGCAATCGGCTGACCATGGTGCATCGTTCCGCGTTGGACGGCCTGCGCGATCCGACTAAAAACGGCCGCATTCCCGAACCCCTCACACTTTTCGTTCTGGCGGAGCACTTCGCCGATTATTTCGAGCCGGAGCCGGAACGATCGTTCACATCCGCCCAGCTACTGGGCCCTCGCGTGACGTTCTGGAAACGCACCAAGGGCCAGAACCTGCCGGCTTCCGCAGGTACCTCTGCACTACAGGGACGGGGTCCGGTGCGAGTGCTTCCCGTCGAGGCTTCCTTGCAGCCACAGCTCTACCGGCTCCTGGAAGCGCTGCGCCAACAGACGGGTCTGCCCATTGTTCGCGCGGAAACGCTGTCGAACGCCGGGGCCGGCCCAGTGCGAACACCGCGGGAGGCATACGGTCTGTTGAACGGTGACGAACTGGATGCCCTGGTGATCGCAAATAGCGTCATCTATCGCATGGACGATCTGCCCGTGGTGGATCCCGGTCCGCCGCGCCACCCGGTTCCATCCAAGGTGGCGCGAGTTGCCGCAGAGCTGCAGGATCGGGTCATTGGCGCCACGAGACGCATACGGTGGGATCTAAACAGGCTGCCCGCAATGGTCCAAATGGTTCGCAGGCGGCTGACCAGAGGCCACGAGAGTTTCTGGATCGTCAACGGCAACGTCAAGGGTTAGCCGGCGGGAAGGTTTTCCGGCAGCGGGCACCCAATCAGGCGCGAGAAATCCCCCAAAACCCGGTAGGTCAATCCCCAGATCGTCTGCCCCTGGTATGCGATGGCCGGATATTGCAGCCGTTTTCCTTGCCGCACTACGGTTTTGCGCACGAGATTGGCGGGATTGAAAAGATGATCGATGGGCACCCAGTAGGCCTTGGCGACTTCCCCGTTCAGAGCAAATGGCGGTTGCTGCGCTCCGATGTGGTAGACAATTGGCGTGAGCACGATTCCTGTGTCCACCAAACCCAGGTGAACCGGCATTTCGTCCAAATCGGCTATGCGGTGGCGGGGCTCGAGCTGGATGCCGACCTCCTCGCGGGTTTCCCGCTCGGCGACTCCCTGGGGGTGCGGGTCATTTGATTGCGCTCTACCGCCCGGAAGGGCCATGTGGCCGGACCAGGGGTCCCCCTCCCGCTCTGCACGCCGGATCAGCGCCATGTGCAGCCGGTTATTTTCTCCGGCCAGGATCACCGCGACGGCCGCCCGCGTTTTCCGCCCGGGAAATGGCGTGCGGCGGGGCTCGAGCCCCTGCAACGCGCCGCGAATGCGATCCAGTGTGAGCTCGCAATTCATGGGCAAATGGCCGGAGCTGTGCGCCGCCGTTTCATCCATCGCTGGGCACGCCGGCCAATCCCTGCGGGGTGTTGAAGTCGGCGATCACCTCGCCGTCGAGGTTCAGGATACGGATTTGCCCGGTAAATTTGGCCAGAAATCCGAGCAGCCCGTCTTTCCATGGACCCGCCTCAATCTCCGCGACGCTCCACGGGGGGAGCCAAATGGGATGGCCCGTTTTCCCATCGACCCTCAGCTTCCAGATGGCGTCCTGGTCACTCCGCGCCGTTTTTATCGCCAGCGCCCAACCCCCCTGCGAAATGAAGGGCGCGTCCACCGGCCAGAGCCAGAATCCTTCTCCGCCGGGCAAGGTTTTTAAGGCGGCCTGCACCGATGCGAGCATGGGCAGACTGCCGTCGCAGGTCACGGTCGTGGGCCGTGGAAAGGGCAATTGCGCGAGGAGCGCATCCACCTCCTGGGCGAAGCCGGCATCCACGGTGAGTATTACGTGCGAGCCGCTTTGCGCGCAGCGCGACAGCACACGTTCGAGGAAGGTGCGGCCACCATGGCGTGTAAATATCTTCGGCCCGCCCATGCGCCGGCCGTGGCCGGCACCCAAGATCACCACCGGCGGCGCCCACGTCCGATCCAATTCCGTCAAACGGCCCGCCCCATGGGCAAACACCCCGGACGTCATTCCAACTCCATGATAAACGCGTGCGAGGTGCGGGAAAAATCGTATCGCGTCTGCCAGTCGGCCGGGAGATCGCTGCGCTCGGTTTCCTTGAATCCGATGGACAGAAAAAACTCCCACATGCGGGGATCGATGCTGAGGGCGAACACGGCCTCCTTGTCGATCTCGCGGGCTTCCAAAATCATCCGCTGCGCCAATTCCTTGGCCCGGCCCTTGCCGCGATAGCGGGGCAGGGTAGAGAACTGGGCGATCTCGGCCCACGAGCCGTATATCTTCAGCCGGGCCGAGCCGACGAGCAGCCCATCCGCCTCGTAGATCCAGTACCGCGAGATATTGCTTTCGATGTCCGCCTCGTCCACGGGCAGGATCCGCTCGGCTTCGATTTCCGGCCTGAGTAATAGCGCGATGTCGGTCGTATCGCGTACCTGTGCCTGGCGGATCAGGTTGCCGCGCCCGCTGTTGAACAATATTCCAGCGCCGTCGAGGGTAAACACCTCGCGGAAGAGATGGGCCGGCTTGCCCTCCATCAAAATCACATCGGGCAGGCCCCGCTCCAGCAGACCCTGAACGAATTCGAGCAAGTGTGCGAAGGAAGGCAGCCCCCATTCCGGCAGCGATGCGCGAATCGATTCCAGGTCATCGATCGTCACGTGGGTGCGGCCCAGGGCCTCTTCCAGTTGGGCCACTGCGGCGCCCACCAGAAAGAGCTTGTCCGCCTTGAGCCGGCCGGCCACCTCACCGGCCAGGGGGAAGGTGGTCTCCAACAAGGACGGTGTGGATAATCCGGCATGGTAGCCGATGATGGGCGTTTTCCCTTGCTCCAGCACCTTGCGGATTCGCTCCAGATCGAGACCGAGCTGGCCGCTGGCCGGGTTATAGGTCGCTTCGGTGACCAGGGACAGGTGGAATCGCGTGCCCCGGTGATTGGAGATCGAAATCAGCCGTTCCAGCTCCAAATCCGGGTCCGGAACCACGAGCACGACCTGGATGTGGTATCCCGCCAGGACTTTGATGTCGAGAAGCAGTTCCTGAAACGGCGTCTCGCGGGGCAGGGCGATGACGAACACCTTGTTCCGGAAGCGGTCCGCATAGTGGGCGAATTCCAGTGCCTGGAAAAGTTCCTTGGCGTTCATCGGTCAATCCACGGGCGCCATGGGCCGGTATGGTGCCGGCCGCGGCCAGGTGTATGCCGAAAACAGGAACGATATCGCGAGAATTCCGGTGAGGGCCGTGCGCAGTATCTTGGATCCTCCACCAAACCTTCGATCATTGATCCGCGTCCGTTGCGAGTGGCACGGGCAGTTGTAAGCAATGGGCATCGATGCGGTCGGCCGCTTCCATGAAGTATACCGCCTCGTCGTAGCGATTTTCCAGCATTGCCGCCAGCCCGACGATGGTCAGGTGCAGAATAGTGAGTTGCTCGGCATGGTTTCCGAACTCGCAGAGCCGTTCGTGCACCATGTGCCTCAGGGGAACCTGCGCGGGATAGGGCAGTGTTAGTTCCAGAGTCCCCGTGGCCACGGGTTCCCAAAGCACGATGACGGCGCCACAACGTCTCCCTTCCGCTACCGCATCGGCGCCGCGCCGCAAAGGGCGTTCGGCCAACAGCATGTTCACGGTCAGGCCGCGCCGCGCTTCCTCCGCCACCAGGGACTCCCGCAAGGACAGGATCATTTTCGTGGCAATGGGGGAGAAGTACTCCGGCGGAGAGACAAGGACACGGTTGGACGGCGGAACGGGCTCCCCGCTGCCCAGGCAGATGTCCAATGAGGCCAGGGGATTCAATCCCACCGGCACATTCACCGGTTGACGAACCCCTTCGGCCTGCCCAATGAATGTAATTTTGCGGGGAGGTCTGGATGTGCAGCCAGCGATCGCCAATACGATGGCGGCGACCACGATCGGCCGGTAATTCCTGCGGGAACCCACTAGATTTGCGATCGGCGAGGCGTCCACCGCAGACCGCAATCGGGATCGCGAACGATGGCCAATGTCTAGACCCATGGTGAAATCAGCCGGTTTTCCCCATCGAAGCTCAGGGCAAATTCCTCCGGTTCCGGTGTCGAAAGCGGTTCGTCTTCGATCCGCGTCAGCTGAGCTTTTGCGACCCGCAATTCCTCCAGCCGGGCGGTGCCGCGGATGCAGACGGTGCGGGCCGGTCGGAGCGCCTCGGCTTCCCGATGGCCTATTCCGGCCTGGGCCCCGGACAACCGGAAGGGTGGAAGGATCTCCGGATTCGTGAAGGTCATCGGAATACCGGGGTGGCGTGCAGCCTGTTCATGAAGCCTTGCGCGGCATTCGTGCGATGGTGTCGAGCACGCTCGCCATATCGGGCGGTAAAGGCGATTGAAACCACATCCATTCCGAGGAAACCGGATGGCGGAACCCCAATTCAACGGCGTGAAGTGCCTGACGACGAAAACGGTGCAACGCCTCGCGCAGTTCCGGCGGCAGGTCCATCCCCCTGTGACGGCCTCGGCCATAGAGCGGATCGCAGAGGACGGGCCAATCCTGGTGGCACAGATGGGCCCGGATCTGGTGCGTGCGCCCCGTTTCCAGCTTGAGGCGCATCAAGGAGAAGGGCGGCAAGCGCCGCTCCATGTACCAGTGGGTGACCGCGCGGCGCCCGTCGGAACGCACCATCTGCCGCATGCGGTGCCGAATATCCCGCCCCAGGGGGAGGTCGATCCGTCCGCTGTCCTCCCTCGGACACCCCACCACGATCGCAAGGTAGGCGCGTTCGCAGCTATGCGCTCTGAACTGCTGCGAGAGGGACTGATGGGCGCGGTCGTTTTTGGCCACCACCAGCACGCCCGAGGTATCCTTGTCCAGCCGGTGAACGATCCCCGGCCGTTGCACCCCGCCGATGCCGGATAAATTTTCACAATGGGCGAGCAGGAAATGCACCAGGGTGCCGTTAGAATGTCCGGGTCCGGGATGCACCACCAGGCCCGCCGGCTTATCGATCACCACCAGCTCCGAATCCTCATAAATCACCGTTAGGGGTACGGCTTCCGGCCGCAATTCCATAGGCTTGGGGGGCGGGATGGACCACTCCACGAGATCGTGGGCCTTCACCCGGGTGTCCGGTGCCGCCGTGGCGCCGTTCAGCAGCACCGCTCCAGAATCGATCAGACCGCGGGCCATCTCCCGCGAATGAAATCCAGCCTGCATGCTGAGCCACTTGTCCACCCGGGTCCCGGCAGCGGCGGATTCCACCGCGAGATGGCGATTTGCGCCCTGCGGCGGTTCAGAATTCGAAGATTTCAAACTGCTCATGATGGAAGGACTCGATCGAGCGCACGGTGATCCTTTGGCCCATATCGGCCTGGAGCTTTTCCATGAATGGGCCTTCATCGACCAACAGGTAGTCGGCCACGTCGGGATGCACGTTTACCGTGAGTGACATGGGCTGGCGGCTCTGCTGGCGGATGCGCTTGATTTCCCGGAACAGGTCGAAAGCGACTGTGGGCAGGGATTTGATCCGGGCCGTGCCATTGCAATAGGGGCACGGAGACGATAGCAGCCGCTCGAGGTTATCCCGGTCCCGCTTGCGGGTCATTTCCACCAGTCCGATTTCACTGATCTGGAGGATCTTGCTGCGGGCCTTGTCGTTCTTGAGTTCATCCTTGAGCGACTGGTAGACCCGCTGGCGATTCTGCGTGCTTTCCATGTCGATGAAATCGATAATGATGATCCCGCCGATATTGCGCAGCTTGAGTTGGTAAACGATCTCCTCTACCGCCTCCAGATTGGTTTTGAAGATGGTATCCTCATGGCTGGCCTTGCCCACATATCGGCCGGTATTGACGTCCACGGCTGTCAGGGCCTCGGTCTGGTTGATCACCAAATATCCGCCCGATTTGAGCCACACTTTTTGGCTCATGGCCCGGTCGATCACCTCGTCGATGCCATAGTGATCGAAAATCGGATCGCGGCGGCGGTAGAATTCCGCGATGGACGCATAGCGGGGGAGATAGGTCTTGAGAAATTTTTTGACCGCCTTGAATTCCTGGTCGTCGTCCACCACCAGCCGGCGCACATCGCGGGAAAGCAGATCGCGAATCACGCGAAAGGTAATGCTGAGGTCGTTGTAAACTTCCACCGGCGCGGAGCTATCCGTATATTTTAGCAGGATCGAATCCCACAACGAGAGCAGGAAATTGATGTCCGAGCGGAATTCTTCCTCGGCCCGCCCCTCGGCCACGGTGCGGATGATGAAGCCGGTGTTGTCCGGCTTCAGGCTGTTGACGATGCCCTTCAACCGTTGCCGTTCGGCGACGTCGTAGATTTGTCTGGAAACGCCTACATTGTCCATGGTGGGCATGAAGACCAGGTTGCGTCCTGGAAGGGAGATATGGCCGGTGATGCGCGCGCCTTTGGTGCCGATGGGCCCCTTGGAAACCTGCACCAGAATCTCCTGCCCCTCCTTGAGCAGTTGATCGATCGGCGGCCGCTTTTCCCGGCGGCTGGAACTATCCTGACCAAAATCGGGTCTTCCGCCATTGTCGTCGTCGTAATCGTCATAGACCGAAAAATCCTGCAAGACGTCGTCGATGTACAGGAACGAGGCTTTCTCAAGACCGATGTCCACGAAAGCGGATTCCATGCCGGGCAGCACCTTGAGCACGCGCCCCTTGTAGATATTGCCCACGACCCCCTTTTCCCGTTCGTGATAAAGCTCGGTGACGATGCTGTCTTCCAATACGGCCACGCGCGTTTCCTGCGGGGTGTGATTGATGATGATCTCTTTAGTCATTGCAGCCTTGTGGCAGGTAATGGTAAACCCGCTCCGTTTCCAGGAGCGCCGAATGATTCCGGTAAGTATTTTCGATCCGGGGCATGGCGGTACGCACCCAGAGCTTCCTTTCCCTATGCGCGATCAAGCAATTGCTCGTTCATAGGGGCTGATTGCGCCTCACCCTGACGACTCGGATTTTTTTCGTTTTAAAACGAACAGGTCCAATATGGGCCATTGTTCCAATACCCGCACCCGCTCGGGCAGCACCACACTGGGGGCCAACCCGCGATAGTCCCCCGGCGGGTAGTCCGCCAGATCGATGACGGCAAAGACCGATTGCGCCGTCAGGTTGCTCATGACGTGATCTGGACCTTCCAGATGGACGTTCAGCGTTTCCGTGCTGGTGCGGTAAACGAACTCCGGATTCTCGAAGATGACGGGAATTTCCCGCAACAGGATCCGCGTGGAAGCGAACGTAACGAAGATCCTGGCGATAAAATTCGTCTCTTCCGGCACCTTGATGCGCACGTGTTCCGGCGGTGTATCCAGATCGGCCCGCATTTCCACATTGGCGTTCAGGTCTTGTACGTCCAGGGGCTCGGTGGGGAAGGACTTCATCTTGCCGATGACCGATCGTGGTCCGGATATCTCGACTTCGGCTGGATCCATCTCGATCCAGTCGACGACAAATCCATTTTCCATGGACCCTTCGATCCGCGCTTTGACCGGCACGACCTTGGTCACCAATTCTTCCAGTACCAAGGATATGGCGTTGGGGCTGATCTGCAGCACTTCCAGCCCTTTGGGTAACTTCTCATTGTTGTAGGAAACTTGTTTCTCGGTCAGTTTGTATTCGAACGTTCCGGGAAGCTGGTTGCGCAAATCGATCGCGACCTGAAACAGATTGGGATTGACCGACTTGGCTAGCGTGCGCGGCACCCGCACCAGGACGCTTACCGACTGAACGAGATCAGAGGTGATTTCCACGTCGGACGGAATATTTTTTAGAACCAGCGGCGATTGGAACTTGAATTCCGTCGTTTCCCCCCTCCGTTGCGGAGCGACGAAGGCCCAGATGGTGAACGCGAGAAAGAGCGACAGAATCTTGAGGGGCAGGTTGTCTAAAAAGAACCGTCGAATCCGGGTTTTCCCTGGTGTCTGCGGGTTGTCAGGCAGTCTGAATCTGTGGAGTAGCTTCGGCGATTGCATTTTTTGCGACTGAGGATTGGAGAATCTCGGTTATCTTCCGGCGTAAGGCCACCCGGTCAAGATTTTCCTGGATGGTGCCGCGATAAGCTAGTGAAACTTGGCCACGCTCCTCCGAGACGATGATCACCACTGCATCGGTTTCCTCGGTCATGCCCAAGGCAGCGCGATGGCGCGTCCCCATGTAGGATTTGGCCTCCGTGGACGCGGACAGGGGCAGAATGCATTTTGCCGCCTCTAGCCGGCCTTCCTTATTGATGATCACCGCGCCATCGTGAAGCGGTGACGTGTTGTGAAAGATCGCTTCCAAGAGCTCCACCGTAGGCGTTGCACTGATCACCTTGCCCCGCTCGATGTAGTTTCTGAGACCGGTTTCCCGCTCCACCACGAAGAGCGCCCCGATGCGGCGCTGGGCCAGGTTGAACGCGGCAATGGTAATTTCATCGATCAAGCCCTTCTTCTCGGCCAGGGTGAGTTCGCGGAGCATGGTGGTCAGACCGACCTGGGCCAGGGCGTTGCGGATATCCGCCTGAAACAGAATCACCAGGATCACTACCGAGGAGCTGACCAGGTTTTCCACCAGCCAGCCGATGGCATCGAGATTGAAAAGGGTCGCCAGCAGATAAGTTCCACCCAGCAAAACGGTAAGCCCGATCAGGATGGGGATCGTGCGGGTGCCCCGAATGAGCAGCAACGCCCGGTAAATGACGAACGTCAGCAGGATTACGTCGATGATATCCGACGGGTGTAACGTTGCCAGAAACGGCAGAATCTGATCGATCATGATGACGCCGCACCCCGCCGCTTCCGGACGCCCCTGGCAAGTTCGTCAGGCGCTGGCCGTCGCGGGGGGTGGGGAAAAGCGGTTCAGGATCTCGTCAACATCTTTTCCGTTCACCGTCTCCCGCTCGATGAGTGTTTCAGCCAGATGCACCAGCGCCTTGTTATGCTTGCGCAGCAGGCCCATCGCGCGCTCGTAACAGCGGGAGATGATGCTGCGAATCTCCTCGTCGATTCGTTTGGTGGTATGCTGGCTGATCACCTTGTGTTGGATCAGATCGCGCCCCAGGAAAACATGATCGTTTCCAGAGGAGTAGGAGACCGGGCCCAGTTTATCGCTCATTCCCCATTGCACGACCATGCGCCGGGCCAGGTCCGTGGCCTGCTGAATATCGTTCGAGGCGCCGGTCGTGAACTGATCGAACGTAATCTCTTCGGCCGCCCGTCCTCCCAGCATCATCGAGATCTGGCCCAGGAGCTGGGTACGGTTGGCGTTGTGCCGATCCTCAGTAGGCAGGAGCTGAGTCAGACCCAAAGCCTGCCCACGGGGAATGACCGTGACCTTGTGCACCGGGTCTACCTCCTCAAGCAGCGCAGCCACCAGGGCATGGCCGGCCTCGTGAAAGGCGGTCACGCGTTTCTCATGTTCGGGAACCAGCATGCTCCGCCGTTCCGAGCCCATCATCACCTTGTCTCTGGCGTATTCGAAGTCCTCTTGCTGGACCTTGGTTTTGTTTTGCCGGGCCGCCCATAGGGCCGCTTCGTTCACCAGATTGGCCAAGTCGGCCCCTGTGAACCCCGGCGTTCCCTTGGCCACCACTTGCAGGTCCACATTGGGTTCCATCGTAATATTCACCAGGTGTACTCGCAGGATCGCCTCCCGGCCCTTGATATCGGGTAGGGGCACGACCACATGACGATCGAAGCGTCCCGGCCGCAACAAGGCGGGATCCAGAACGTCGGGTCTGTTGGTGGCGGCGATTACGATGACCCCCTCATTGGGCTCGAAGCCATCCATCTCGACGAGAAGCTGGTTCAGCGTCTGCTCGCGCTCGTCGTGGCCCCCTCCCAACCCGGCGCCCCGGTGGCGCCCCACCGCGTCGATCTCGTCCATGAAGATGATGCATGGCGCGTTGCTCTTGCCCTGGGCGAACAGGTCGCGAACACGGCTGGCGCCGACGCCGACGAACATTTCCACGAAGTCCGAACCGCTGATGCTGAAAAAGGGTACTCCCGCCTCGCCAGCGATGGCCTTGGCCAGCAGCGTCTTGCCCGTGCCGGGCGGCCCCATCAGCAAAATGCCGCGAGGGATTTCGCCCCCCAAGCGCTCAAACTTTTGTGGATCCCCGAGGAAATCGACAATTTCCCGCAATTCGTCCTTGGATTCCTCGATACCTGCAACGTCTTTGAACGTAATCGGATTGTTCTTCTCATCGACCTGCCGGGTCCGCATTTTCCCGAAACTCAATGCGCGATTGCCCCCGCCCTGCATTTGGCGCATGAAAAAGATCCACAGGCCAATAATCAGGAGCATGGGAAACCAGCTGTTGACGATCGCCAGCAGCAGTCCCCCTCTATTGGCGGGTTCGGCGCGCACCCGCACGCTGTGCTCGGTAAGCAGCGGAATCAGATCGGGATAGTCCGGAACGTGGGTCTGAAATGGCGACTGGTCGTCGTAGGTGCCTATCACCTCGGAGCCACGGATCGTGACTTCTACCACCCTGCCGGCCTCTACCTGCGCCAGAAAATCGGAAAACGAGACTTGGATGGCAGTATAGGGTTTCGTATTGATCACGTTGAACAGGATGAACAGCACCGATCCGATCAGGATCCATATGCCCAAATTTTTGACTATCGGGTTCAATGCACCACGCTCCGCTTGTCTAATACCGACGTCGGCTTCCCCCGCCCTTGCGATTTATCCGAAGAATGATTTTTCGTTCGGACTCTGGCAGCGCCAGCGACTTACAACTTTGCATATAGAGTATATCCCAACCGCGTCGAACCGCAAACCATGATCTTACCCCGGTGATGTATCAGATTGTGTGTCAGACGGAATTCGCATTAGAAATGGGGTTCTACCCATATGCCGAGAAAGGAGGCACCCCATGGAACAGTTATTGTCCCTCCAAGATTTAGGCCGGGGCTATCACAAGGTCAAGGGTTTTGAGTGGGAAGGCGATTACCGTCCCGCCGACAAGGAGGCGGTCAGGCAGCAGCTGGCGTCTGAGATGAGCCATTGGGCCGGCCGGCCTGAGTATCGAACGGAAACGCCTGGGGTAAGCAACACCGATTGCGTCGCTTTGCTCAATGGCATTTTCACCCTAGGCGGCGGATTCGGTTTCGAGATCAACTCTGGAGACGACCCAGCGGACGAACGGAGCACGATCATCAATGCGGTGACTTCGACCGACTATCTCCAGTCACCCTATCCGGCTGGTTTCACTTCGTGGGACGGCGTGTTCAAAATGAGGTTTACGCCGACCAATTGACGGATGGTGCATGGCAGCTTTCAGGGCGGGAAAAATCGGCCGCGGTTCTTCTTGAGATATGCCCGCACCGCGCGCAACACCGTTTTGGCTTCCTGCAGGCATCGCTTGCTCTCCGCGGCGTCGTCAGCGGGAGAGCCGCCCTTATTGAATGGATTCCGCCCGGCCACCTGCACCAATCCTTCGCTGTCGCCGATCATTTTGGCGAAGAGGGGGTCGGCAGTGACGCACAGCCGCAGCAACTCGTCCACGCCGGGCGGCAATCGGTAGTGACCTTGCAGATGGCAGACCGCCGAGAGGGCATTGATCGCGGCCTGCAAACTGAAAAAACCGCTCTGGAGGTGCTCCCCTGAATTCCGAGCCGACTTGGCAGCCTTGATATCCTCCTGGGCTTGCTCCCAAAACACCGCCGCGCGGCGGATCGTTTCGGGACTGGGAGCGGTGGGCGTATTCACGTTGGGGGCCGGTGTCGTCAGGGATTGATCAGCATTACAGGGATTATCCGATTTAACTGGCGGTGCCTATCGGGCACTTGCTGATGGGCAGATCAGCCCGCCGAGGCGATCACCCGCCGACGCCGTAACGTTCGCGGTACGCCTGAATACGCTGCGAAAGATCACGTTCATGCGCCGCATCGCCCAAGGCTCCAGCCATCCCTCCGTCCAGGACTTCTTGCAGCTCGGCCAAGGTGAGCAGCGCGTGAACGGGAATTCCGCATTGGCGCTCGAACTCCAGGATGGCGTCCCTGCCCTGGGCATCCTGTTCCATGCGATTGAAAGCAATCACCACGGCATCGATGGGCACATCAAAGGTTGCGCGCACCTTGGCCACCGCTTCCCGTTTTGTTTTGCCGTCGGTGATAACGTCGTCAACCATCACCAGCCGGTCGTGCTTTCCGGGCTCGCTACCGACGAATGCACCGGCGTCGCCGTGAGTTTTGACTTCCTTGCGATCGAACAAGTAACCGATTTCGCGGCCGGTTCTCCTGCTCATCGCCATGGCGGTGGCGATGCACAATGGAATTCCCTTATAGGCCGGGCCGAACACGATGGTGGCATGCGGCGCCGCGATTTCCACGGTTGCCGCCATGTGGTCTCCCAGCCGGGATAGCTGAGTGCCGGTGCGGAAGCGGGCTATGTTGAAAAAATAAGGGGAGATGCGCCCGCTGCGAAGGGTAAACTCTCCGAAGAGCAAGGCTCCCGCCTCTATGAGAAAACGGGCGAATTCGTGTTTGTCGGATTTCAATGGATGTACCGGGGCCGCTGATCGGGAAATACGGGAATTTCCGGTTGACTTACAGGCGATTTAGCCATAGACCAGACTCAGAATTTAGCGTGCATTGGCGACGAGACCAGCCCGGGTGCAAACGATGGGAATTTTGCCCGGCCCTGGCGAACGCGGCGCTTGTGATTAACGGAGATTTACCCATGACCGAAAGCGCTTGGCATCTTCCTTCCCACGGCCCTGGACGGCTATACCAACAGGGTAGAGATCTGACCATTAAATTCGAAGATCGGGATTCAGTGACGGCGAGTATTGCCGAGCAGCTGAAGACTTTCCTGCACATCGAGTCGAGCGTCCGGTTGTTGCTGGACAGCGAACGGGTCAACGCGGCACAGACCGTGATCACTGTTCCCTTCGAAGGGGATAATGACACGATCTTCGATAATCTCGCGACACTGATTTTTGACCAGATTTGGGGATATTACTTGTCGGCGGAACCCAAGACGACGCACTACGGACTGACCCATCTGATGTTCGAGGGCAATACCACCAGCTTGGTGCGGCGCGAGGCTGAAAAATTTCTTGCCATTGTCAATTCCCGGAACGATATCGCGGGTCGCGTGCTGAGGAATTATCGCATGGCATGCGATATTCCGGCGTTCAATCGGGATATCTATCTCAAACAAGTGGTGCGCGACTCTCTGGATATCCATTTGGGGGTGCGAATCTTCAACCGCGGCGAGGGAGTGAATCGAATCACCGTGTTCGTTCCGATTACGGCCGGAGACGCGGCGATCGATCGACTTTATTACAACCTGGAACACATCATCCACCAGAACCTGGTTGCCTACGACGAAATTCACGACCATTATCTTCCCGTATCGGAGGAATTGATCCTCCGCGAGGTGGAGGCGGTGCTGCTTCGTGCACGGTCCAAAGGCAATACCCGCAAAAAGCTCGTCAATGGTCTAAAATTCCATACGGTCGTGATGGAGGATCCAGCATTGATCAACCATATCAGCTTGGCCGATTTGTATTACGACAAGATCAACCGGATCGACCTGCTCGAAGAAGCGGCCCAACGCTCACGCGAAATGTTTGCATCGGCATTGATCCGTTCCACCGAACTGACCACCTCGGCGGTTAAAATCGACGACCTCAAACTCGAGGAGCGGGTCTATATCGAACGCCCCGCCGCGCGGGAAACCGTGCCCGCCCAAGCCGAGGAGCAGCAGGAAGAGGAGGCCGCTCCGGTCACCGTGCACACCGACGGTCTTACCGAATTGTAACCCGCCTAATTGACCTAATTGACCTAATTGACGGGGGCTTCCCTTTCCCGGAAGGATGCCGAGGACTGTGCCACCCCCGGGCGGCAGAACGAGCCTCTTGCAGCCCCCTACCTACAAATTAATTGGCGGAATCGCCCCCGGATATACGTACCCGGATGTACATGGGCGGAGGGGGTCATTTCACGGATCGCAGCCCACCGTGCAGTCTCTCCCATGCCGGGCAGAACGTCGCGGTGCGGGGCGCAAGTCAGGGCTGGAAGTACGGCCCAAGTTGCCGGTAGAACCAAGCCGCGGCGTATCCCAGCACCAATGGGGCGGCAATGCAGGCCAGTGATTTGGCCAGCGTGTATCGCCAGCCCAGCATCGGTATTTCCCAAATCAGCATCTTGTTGATGCCCAGGAGCGTCCAGGAAATCAGGTAGGCCGTGACGGGGCCCACCCCGGCACCGGATTTCCAGAGCGACGCGACCAGAGGAAACTGTAGGAATGGCCCTCCCGGCGTGATCGCTCCGAGCCCGGTAGCGAGAAGCAGCCCTGTGAAGCCGGAATCCTCACCGGCCCATCGAGCGATCCACTCATGGGGCAGGAGTACCTGCACCATGCCACCCAATAAAAATCCCGCCAGCAGGGCCGGCAGGATGTCCACGAAGAGTTTGCTGCCGCTCCTCACCCCGCGCCATGCCAAATCAGGACTTTTGAAATAGGCAAACGCCGTGGCCGCCAGGGCCACGCCCAGGATGATCATAAAGGACTTGTTCAACAGGACTCCATGTGGGGTCTACACCCTGACAGCATGACGGTGGCTGCCGGCACCTCGGCTAATTCGCGCGCGTTGGCGGAATTAGGGATAAAGAATGAATTTCGGCTTGCGGGCCGATATGACGTTGGTGCGGATGCCCACGAAGTTCAGACCGCCGTAAAAGCGCGCGTGCTCGATCTTCATGCAGCGATCCATCACCACTTCCAGCCCTGCGGTTTTGGCCTTTTCGGCGGCCGCCTCATGGATGACCCCGAGCTGCATCCAGACCACCTTGGCCCCCAGCCGGATCGCCTCTTCGACGATCGAGGGTACGGCATCGGACCTGCGGAAAATATCGACCACCTCCAGCGGTGCAGGAACATCGGCCAGACTCGGATAACATTTACGGCCCATCACCTCCTCGTACGCCGGATTCACCGGGATAATCTCGAATCCGTAATCCTTCAGGTAGGTGGCGGCGAAATAGCTGGGGCGATTGGGGTTGGCCGAGAGGCCCACCATCGCCACCTTCTTATAGGTCTGCAGGACGCGCAGGATCTGGGCCATGGACTGACCCGGAAACTGGGCCGTGCCCGGCCGTCCATAATCTTTTGGCTGCACCGGAGCTTTCTCTTGTGCGCTGATCATCGCTTCAGGTCAGCACTCGTTGGTTTTCTTGATTAACCGGCACCGCAATCTGCCTTGACCATGCATCGTTATCCTACCGCTGTGAGACGCGGGGCCTGGCTCGCGCTAAGGGCTTGGTCCAGATCCCACATAATGTCCTCGACGTCTTCCAGACCGACCGACAGACGCACCATGTCGTCGGTGACGCCGCCGGCTTCCCGGTCTTCTTTGCGCAACTGTTGGTGGGTCGTGGAGGCTGGGTGCAGCACCAGGCTTTTTGCATCGCCAACGTTGGCCAGGTGCGAAAGCAGCTCGACCGAATTGATGAACCGCCCGCCCGCTTCGAACCCCCCTTTTACGCCGAAGGTCATGATGGCTCCCGCGCCATTGGGCAGGTACTTTTTCGCCAGCTCGTGGTACGGGCTCGCAGGCAACGTAGGGAAATTGACCCAGCTCACCAGGGGATGGTCTTGCAGGAATTGAGCAATGGCGTTGGCGTTGGCAACATGCCGTTCCATCCTTACCGGGAGGGTTTCCAGGCCTTGCAGTAACAGGAACGCGTTGAAGGGACTCATGGCCGGTCCGAGATCGCGCATTTGCTCGACACGCACCTTCATGATGTAGGCGAAATCGCCGAAGGTCTCGTAATACCTCATACCGTGATAGCCCGGCGAGGGCTCGGTCATCGCCGGGAATTTGCCGTTGCCCCAATCGAACTTGCCCGAATCGACCACGACCCCGCCTATGGTCGTGCCGTGGCCACCGATGAATTTCGTGGCCGAGTGCACGATGATGTCCGCGCCGTGCTCGAACGGACGGCAGAGACAAGGCGTGGCAAAGGTACTGTCCACGATCAACGGCAGTCCGGCCTCGTGGGCGATTTCTGCTACCGCTTCGATGTCGAGCACGTCGATCAGGGGATTACCGATGGTCTCGCCATAGAGCGCCCTGGTTTTAGGCGTGATCGCGCGGCGGAAGTTTTCCGGATCGGAAGGGTCGACGAAGGTCGTGTTGATCCCCAGTTTGCGGAAAGTGATGTCGAATTGGGTATAGGTGCCGCCGTAGAGATTGGTGGAAGATACGATCTCATCACCGCTATCCGCCAGGCTGAGGATCGCCATCGCCTGGGCCGCCTGACCGGACGCGGTGGCCAAGGCCCCGATGCCCCCTTCCAGTGCCGCCATGCGCTCTTCGAAGACCGCGTTGGTGGGGTTCATGATGCGGGTGTAGATATTGCCGAACTTTTGCAGCGCAAAGAGCGCGGCGGCATCGTCCGTGTCGTCGAATACGAAACTGGTCGTCTGATAGATGGGAACGGCGCGGGCGCCTGTCACCGGATCGGGACGATGACCGGCATGCAGCGCCAGGGTGTTGATCCCGAATTTTCGCTCTTCGACCATCGCTGCTCCGATCGCTCAAATGTAGCGCCCTTGGCGTACTGGCGCTGTGGATCATTCGGCCGCCAACGACCCCGGGCTATTTAGTGCACCAATCTCGCGGTGAGGTCAACAAAGCCGAGTGTGGCCGTAATTTAGATCACCCCCGCCTTGCGCAATCTGGATTGCTCGTGCTCGCCGATTCCCAGCCGGGTACCATAGATTTCCGCGTTGTGCTCACCGAGCCGTGGGCCGAGCTGGCTTAGGGATCCCGGCGTCTCGGACAGACGCGGCAAAACTCCCGGTACGGTCAATCCACCGATTTGCGGATGCGGTAACCGGACCATGTTCTCCCTGGCCTGGAATTGCGGGTCTTCCACGATCTCGTCGATGCTGTAAATCGGACCGCAAGGCACGTCACCTGCGCCGCATATGCTGAGCAGATCTTCGCGGCGCAGGCCAGATGTCCAGTTGGCGACCACCGAATTGACTGCGTCGCGGCCTTCCAGTCTGGCGGCGATCGTGCCGTATCTGTCTTCGCGCGCCAGTTCGGGTTGGCCCATCACATCGCAGAGGCGTGCGAACATCTTGTCGCTCGTGCAGGCAATGGCAACCCACTTGCCGTCGCGAGTGGGGTAGTGGCTGTGGGGGACGGCGTTGAAGGTTTCGGCGCCCATACGCTGCCGGACATATCCCGTTTCGGTGTAGGCGGGGAGCAGTTCGTCGAGTATGCGAAATAACGGCTCGTAGAGACCGATATCGATGTATTGTCCCACCCCGCTGCGATCCTTCGCCCGTAGGGACAGCAGCACGCCGATGGCGCCATACGCGCCGGAAAGGTAGTCGGCCAGGGTTGTCGATCCCGGGCTCAACGGGGGACCGTCAGGCAGTCCGACCAAGTGGGACAGCCCGCCGAAACCGTGGGCGATGCGGGCGAAACCGGGCAAATCGCGTTTGGGCCCGGTCTGCCCGTAGGCCGAAATGCGCAGCAGGATGATCTCTGGATTGATCTTTTGCAGCGCCTCGAAACCGATTCCCCATCGTTCCAGGGTGCCGGGCCGGAAGTTTTCCAGCACCACGTCCGTGTCCTGGACCAACCTCTTGAAAATGCGGGCGCCTTCCGGCTTGCGCAGATCCAGGGTGATCGACTTCTTGTTTCTGGCTTCGCTGAGCCAGGTCAACGTGTCGCCAGCATCGGTGGGCGTTCCCAGCCGCCGGAGCGGATCGCCCTCTCCGGGTTTTTCGATCTTGATCACTTCCGCGCCGAATTCGCCGAGAATCGCCCCGCAGAACGGCGCCGCGATAAATGTGGCGATGTCCAACACACGGATGCCCGCCAGTGGTGCGTTGTCGCCGGTCATATTGCGCGAATATGCAAGGTGCGGCTCGGGCCGGGGATTCCACCAAAATTTCCCATGCGACGCATTGTTTACGGTAGAGAGTCCATTAAGATCAGCCGGGCAAATCAAACCAGCGCTGCAATCCTTTGAGCTGATCGTAACGTTCAAGGGCCAGATCCACTAGCCGGCTGAGCAATTCCGAGTAGGATAACCCGGACAACTCCCATAGTCTGGGGTACATACTGATGGGGGTAAAACCTGGTAAGGTGTTGATCTCATTGACCACAAGCCCACCATCGGCTCTCAGAAAGAGATCGACCCGCGCCATACCCTCCGCCTCCAGCGTGTCGAATACGGCAAGGGCCAGTTCCTGGACACGCCCCATCGTCTCCGCATCCAGTTCGGCGGGCGCCACCAGCGCGGCGCCCTCGGGATCGAGGTATTTGGCGGCATAGGAGTAGAACCCGCCCGGCTTGGGCACGATCTCTCCGGGCACCGAGGCACGAGGCGGCCATCGGCTCGGAACGGGGTTGCCGAGCACCGAACACTCGATTTCCCGTCCCGCTATGGCTTCCTCCACGATCACCCGACGGTCATAGCGAAACGCCTCCTCCAGGGCGGGTGCAAATTCCGCTTGCTGCGCGACTCGGGAGATTCCGACTGATGAGCCCAGGGCCGCGGGCTTGACAAACAGTGGTAATCCCCACACCTGCTCCAATTCGGCGAAACGGGCGGCGCCATTTTCCGGCTCGCGTATGACCGTCCATCGCGCGGTGGGCAGTCCTGCGTCCTTCAACAACCGCTTCATGACCGGCTTATCCATCCCGATGGCCGACCCCAGGACCCCCGAACCGACGGTGGGCAACCCCAAAATGCGCAGCATGCCTTGCAGGGCCCCGTCTTCCCCGTCCGTGCCGTGAACGATGGGAAAAACGACGCTGACCCTTGCCACTTCATCGTTTGTGTCTTGCCGCACCACGACGCCCTCATCACCATCATTGCGTAACAGTACCGCTTCCGCATTCTGCCGCAGCCTGATGCGTGCCGGGTCTGCGGGATGCTCGATGAGCGCCTCCGCTGTACCAGCGTGCCAGATTCCATCCGGGCCTATTGCCAACAGCAGCGGATTGAATCGGCTGCGGTCCAGGGCGTGGTAGATCCCCAGAGCCGATTGCAGCGACACTTCATGCTCGCCGCTGCGGCCCCCGCAGATAATGCCTATGTTTACGGTCATAGACGTTACGGTCATAGACGTTACGGTTATAGACGTTACGGTCCTAGACGCTCGAATCTTACGTGGAGCGGGCCGTTCGACAACCTCGCCTCCGGGATGGTATCGATCACAACCTTATTGCCGGTAAATATCGGGATCGAAAACCTCCATAAAATAATCCGGAGCCGCCAAGGGCCGAAAACCGAATTTTTCGTAGAGGCCGTGGGCGTCGCGCGTCGCCAGGCTGAACCTACGCAGCCCTTGCAGTCCCGGATGATCCATGACGCAACGCATCAGCATTTTGGCAAGCCCTTGCCCGCGATATTCGTCAAGAATGTAGACGTCTCCCAGGTAGGCGAACGTCGCATAGTCGGTGATCACCCGAGCGAACCCGATTTGCCGCTGGCCGTCGAACATTCCAAAACACAACGAATGTTCGATGGATTTGCGCACGACGTCGTAGGGGATGTTCTCGCACCAGTACGCGGACTTGAGAAAATCGTGAATGGCGCCGATATCCAAGCGCGCCTTGTCCGTAGATACAGCGATCCTTTTGCGTCCATAGCCCCTTTTGCGTCCATAGCCGGTCGCGCCAGGTTCGTTTTGATTTTCTGCTTTTTGCTGAGAAGTCACGTCAGGTCTCGGTCAGAATCGGCATGTCCATGGACGGGGCGACAGAATGGATCAATCGCCCCGCCTTGCGGGCCGGCAGACTCATGGGCAGGTGCAAAAGGTCCGCGGGCTGCACCCAGCGATAGCTGCACCCGCCGATCGACTGTTCGCCAGGAGCCCCATCGGGATCGGCGACCCACCCCCAAAGGCATTGCCACGCGAAGATGCGATGGGTCAGCCCGTGCCGTACCGATCCCGCGGACTGCCGGGGCACGCTGCCTTGCATTCCCACCTGAACCAACAACCGCTCGACGGCATTTTCCGCCGTTTCTTCGCCGCCGATTTCTTCCCATGGAAATTCCCACAACCCGCCCCACAATCCCCGGTCGGGACGATGCCGCAGCAACAATCCTCGGTGCGAGCCCATCAACGCCATCACCGCCCGAACGGGCTTTCGCTGCGGGCGCCGTTGCGGCCGAGGGTAGGCGGCAGTCTGACCACGAGCATGGGCCTGGCAATCCGCCCGTACCGGGCAAAGGGCGCAAGCGGGTTCCCTCGCGCGGCAAACCAGAGCCCCCAGTTCCATCAAACCCTGATTGAAATCCCTGGCCCGACCTCTAGGAATGAGCCGTTTGGCCAGCCGTTCCAGGTTTTTTTTACCCGCCGTGGAGCCGGCCGGCTCTTCCAGTGCGAAGATCCTGGACAACACCCGCCCCACGTTGCCGTCCACGGCCGGTGTGGGCAGATTGAAGGCGATGCTGGCGATGGCCCCCGCACTATAGGGTCCGATCCCCGGTAAGGCCAGTAAAGCAGGGTAATCGGCGGGCAACCGGCCGGCGTGCCGCTCCATGACGACCTGAGCGGCGCGATGGAGGTTCCGCGCACGGGCATAGTAGCCCAACCCCTCCCATGCCTTCAATACATCGGATGTCCTGGCCGCGGCGAGTTTCGTAATGCTGGGAAAGCGGATCATCCAACGTGTAAAATAAGGAATTACGGTGCCCACCTGGGTTTGCTGGAGCATCATTTCCGAAACCCATACGGCGTAGGGATCGTTGCCTTCCCGCCAGGGGAGCGACCTTCGGGTGGAGATATACCAGTCGAGCACCCGATTCTGCAGCCGGCGCTGCAAGGCCGGCGAGAGAACCGGGCCGGTCGGACTGCCCTCCAAATATTGACCGGCCATCTCTCCAGATTGATTTGTTGCGGGCGTGCGATTTGTACTCATCCTTGCCGACGTATCATTCTGGCGTGGCGACACGAGGCGAGTCCCTTGCGGCGAAGAATGCAACGCGCCATCGTATCACCAAGCCACCGAATTCCGCATCCACCGAAGTCTGCGAGGCATACCCGCCGCGAATCGTTGACAAGCCGCCCCGATGGCTCAAGACTGGGCCCATGTTCACCGGAATCATCGAAGAGGTGGGCACGGTCCGCTCCATTGAACAGCACGAGGGCGGGTGGCGCTTGACCCTGGCAGCGGAAATTGCCCGGCAGGGCAGCAATGTGGGCGATAGCATCGCCGTCGACGGTGTCTGCCTAACGATCACCGGCAACCAGGACGGATGCCTCGTTTTCGGATTGGCGCCCGAGACCCTTTCGCGCACCAGCTTAGGAGACCTGCATGCGGACGATCCGGTAAATCTGGAGCGGGCCATGGCAGCCAACGGGCGATTCGGCGGACACATGGTGCAAGGGCATGTGGATGGCACGGGCCTGGTGGATTCGGTAATTCCTGATGCCGATTCGCTGCGATTTTCGATTACCGCCCCGCCGGAACTGATGCGCTATATTGTGCCCAAGGGTTTCATCGCAGTGGACGGCACCAGTCTGACGGTCATCGATGCGGAAAGGGACCGGTTCACGTTTATGCTCGTTGCATACACCCGGGAGCACATCGCATTACCCACGCGACGGGTAGGCAGCCGGGTCAATCTGGAAGTCGACATGGTGGCCAAATACATCGAACGCCTGCTCGCCGAACGGGAAGCCTGATCGATCGCTCGTGGCCGGTTTTCGATGGATCGGTTCCAAAGATATAGGCGTCCCAGTGGGATAGGTCTCTGAGTTGGTGTGATTTATTCTTGACCGGAACCGGGGGAAAGAGTAATTGGAAGCATGACTTCGAAGCGGGCGGTACCGCTTCCACAAAATCCGGGATAAATTTGAATATGCGTGCAGGCAGCCGATATTACCCTTTGTACGTCTTTGGGCGCCTGCTCTGGTTGGTCTGATCTACCACCAGGGCGGGTCTTCAGAGGATCTGCCCAAGTGGTCGAGGCCACGGGGCTGACAGGCATCCCGCTGGCCAACGGACGAAAAAACGAGAAAAGGCGAAGGCTATGGGAGCCAAAAGCTGCCATAGCCTCTTTTTTTGGCAAATCGCCCTGCTGAGCGTTGCAGGACCCGATGCCCGGTACAATGTTTGCTCGGCTACTATACAATTGGCACAATCGGCACATGCAATAGTGACCTCGTCACGCCAGGAGACCTCCGATGATTATACCCAAGGAACCTCGTCTCAGCCCCGAACAGGAGGCAGAACTGCGTGCGGTCACGGCCGAGTTCGGAATCACCCTGCAGACTATCACGGGGGATCACCGCACCATTTACGCCATGCTGGGCGACGAGCGGCAGCAGTTGATGATCAATCGGTTGGAGGGTCTGGACTATATCGACCGCGTCGATACGATCCAGCAGCCCTTCAAATTGATGGCCAAGGATAACGCTCTGGCCCGCCATCGGATTCGAATCAACGGCCATGCGATCGGGCAGGAATTCACGGTAATCGCCGGCCAGTGCACCATCGACCCCAAGAATCCGAATTTCTTTTACGAGACCGCACAGGCCGTGAAGGAAGCGGGAGCGGACCTTCTGCGGGGTGGCGTCTGGAAGCCGCGCACCAGCCCCCACTCATTTCAAGGCGATAATCGCAGCATGGAAATTCTCCTGGAGGCCAAGGCCCGCACGGGGCTACCGGTGGTAACCGAGGCGATGGACGCCGAGCAGGTCCGCCTGGCCCTGGACAGCGGCGTGGACATCATTCAAGTCGGTGCGCGCAACGCCCTGAACTATGGTCTGCTCAAGGAAATCGGCCGGCAAATCGTCGGCAGGAATACGGGCGTCCTGCTCAAGCGGGGCATGCACATGGGTCAGTTGGATGAATTCATTCTCGCCGCCGAATATATCGTGGCCCAGGGCAATCCCAATGTCATCCTGTGTCCGCGGGGCACGCAACCGACGTTGGATGGCTACCGAAACCATCCCGACGAGTCGATTACGGTGTTGCTCAAGGAGAAAACCTGGGCCCCGGTCATTGTCGACCCCTCGCATTCGGTGGGTAAGGCCAAGTATGTACCGTTCGCCTGTCTGGCCGCGGCGGCCTATGGGTCGGACGGATTGATCGTCGAAACTCATGTGCAGCCGATAAAAGGCATCGGAGACGATCCCAAGCAGGCCATCACACCCGACGTCCTGGCCCAGATCGTCCGCGACGCCAAGGCGGTGCATAAGATACACCGTCAGTATGACGGGCACCTCGCGTTGGCCTCGTAAGAATTGCTCCCAGACGGCCTTGGAAGGCCGTGACGCCCCTTGGGTCACGACTATGTGGCATTCCTGCATCGGCACCCAATTGAGACTTTCCCATTCACGCCGCATGTCGAACCGGGGTCCCAGACTCTTCACAAACCGGAACCGCCCTGGCGCCACCCCGATCGTCCCGGGTTCCTATGCGATTGACCCGGTTGGCTGATGGACTGGTGGCAGGCAGCCGCATTGGGCATCGTGCAGGGGCTGACCGAATTTATCCCCATCAGCAGCTCCGCCCATCTGCGCATTGTCCCCGCATTATTGGGATGGGGCGATCCGGGCACGGCGTTTTCGGCGGTGATTCAACTGGGTACTCTGGCCGCAGTCTTCGCCTATTTCGCCGGAGACATCGTGCGCCTGGGAATCGCCGCTGCTGTTTGGCCCATCTCCCGGAAACCCACCCTGCGCGATGACGCCCGGCTTGCCTGGGCCATTGCCGCGGGAAACCTTCCCATCGTCGTTTGCGGCCTCGCCGGCAAGGACTTCATCGAGACAGAGGCTCGATCCCTCTATCTCATCGGAACCATGCTGATCGTGGTGGCGCTGGGCCTCGCGGCGGCCGAACGGCGGGCTGCCATGAACCGCACCGTGGAAAGCCTGGGCTGGGGCCGGATTTTCGTCATCGGCTTGTTCCAGGCATTGGCCCTGATACCCGGCAGTTCGAGGTCGGGTTCCACCATCCTGGGCGGGTTGCTGATGGGCCTGAAACGGGAGGATGCGGCGCGGTTCTCCTTTCTCCTGGGTATTCCTGCAATACTGGGTAGTGGTATCTATCAACTTCGCGATCTGACGGAAGAGATGGGCCGCGGGTCGTTGGATTGGGTGGGCCATGGGTCGTTGGATTGGGTGGGCCATGGGTCGTTGGATTGGGTGGGATTGTTGGCCGGTCTGGCAGCCGCCGCCATCAGCGGCTATATCTCGATCGGCTTTTTGCTGAAATTTCTTCAGACCCACACCACAGGCGTGTTTGTAATCTACCGTCTCGTGCTGGGGTCGGCGGTAATCTTGCTCGCGTATGGGGGGATCGTTCGGTGAGGCGATGTTTTCTGTGCTCGAAACCGGTCCCCATCCAGCGCCGGGCCAGTGTATTCTGCTCCCAGCGGTGCGAGGCGCTGTACGGCCACTTGCGGGATAGAGACGAAACGACCGGTCAAGCTGCCCGATCGGAAGGGAAATCATCAAGCCGCCGCCAGCCAGCGTCCGATGAACCGACCGACGCTTAAAACCGCATCATGCCACGGGCGACCTGATAGCTCGCCAATTTATCGTCGACGGCTTGATCCACTTTGGCGTCAATACGAATGGAGCGCACTGGGGCGGGTGTGCTACTGCGGGGACTATGGTGACTGACCAAATTCTACCGGGCTCGCGAGCCCAGCGGCCTGGATTCCAGCAGCCGGGCGGTGCGAGTCGGAACTATTCCTTGAGCGCGTCCTGGACGATCTTGCCCAACTCACCACGGGCGTGAAGATCAATAACGATGTCGCTGCCCCCGATGAATTTGCCGTCCACATATATCTGGGGAACGGTGGGCCAGTTGGAAAATTCCTTCACGCCTTGGCGAATCTCCGGGTCCTGTAGCACGTCCCGCGTTGCGTAGGGCACGCCCAGCTGATTGAACACGTCGATGGTCGCCGCGGAAAAACCGCACTGGGGGGCCTCCGGCGACCCTTTCATGTAAATTAATACCTTGTTATTCTCGACGTCATTACGAATGCGCTCCTGAGCGTCGGCCTGATCGGTCGCGGAATCTTGGGCGTCATCGCCCGGATTCACCACTTTAAAGATCTGTTTAAAAGACGGCATGATGTACTCCCTTCGCGTTGCGGTGTCGGAACTTTGATAACACCATCGATTGTAAACTCATTTCCCGAGTAAGCCAACACGGATGGTTATATGCGATCCGAATCGTGCCCGCGCGGCGAACTTGTCACCCTGTCAGCGCCCTGAGTCTTTACGGGACCGTCGGATTTCGGCCAGGGCGTCCATGCGATGAGATAAATCGCTGCCCAACACGACAGTTCCCGATTGAGGCCGGGATTTGGGGCTCGATTGCAACGACGCTGGCAATTTATTGAAAGTCGGTATTGAAAGTCGGTGCCGTGCTCCTACGAACATCCGACGGTATTATCTCCGGCGATGGCGGAAATCATCCGCGCGCTCAAGTACGGCTGCTGGCGCTTCTCGAATGCCGCGACAGCCATACATTTGAATCGGTGCGGCATTTCTCGCTCACATGAATCTGTGATCAGCGGCCGCGCCGAGCGATTTTGGGTCAGATGTTTTGGATTTATTGCAAACCCACTCCAAATCCGCTAGAAGTATTGCAACAGGGCATGATGGCAAGTCTTTGAACGGGAAGCACTTTCGCGCCGAATCCGTCGGCCCCAGGTTGGAGCGCGAGGACGCGGGTCGATACGCGGCGCTTGGCCGCCGCGCCAGGCCGCACGAAGCCACTCCCAAAGGCAAGACCGCCATGCCGCAGAGGGGGTGCAGTGACGAGCAAACAGGGAAGTGCAGCCGTCAAGGAGAACGCTATGATCTACGCGCAAGGCATCCTCACCGATAGAGTTTGGACGGACCCGGAGCAGACGATTGATGAATCCACATTAAATCAAATTTGCGCGCACTTGGGGATTTCCAGCGGGTTGTGCCAAATTCTGGCAGCTCGAGACGTACGAAGCACGAGCGAAATCTCCCGATTTCTCAACCCGGGCCCCGAGCAGCTTCACGATCCCTTCCTCATGGCCGGAATGGAGGCGGCCGTAGCCCGCATCCGGCAAGCCATCCTCAATTTCGAAAAAATTCTCATCTTTGGCGACTACGATGTCGACGGGACGGCTTCGGCAGCAATATTATACAATTATTTCAAACGCTTGGGGGCAAGGGTACACTATTTCCTGCCGAATCGGCTGGTCGATGGGTACGGACTCAACGTACCCACCATCGATAAGATTCATGCCACGCGTGTCGACCTCCTCATCACCGTCGACAATGGGTCGACTGCCTGTGAAGAATCCAAGTATCTGAAAAAACTAGGCATAGACCTGATCATCACCGACCATCACAAATTGGGGCCCGATATGCCCACTGCGGTGGCTCTGGTGAATCCCCATCAGCCGGGCTGCGGTTACCCGTTCAAAAATCTTTCCGCCACTGGAGTGGCTTACAAGCTCATATGCGCTCTGGACAATCGATTGAGCGCAGACGATTTCTGGGATATCAGGGGCATCTGCCACACCCTTCCCTCCTATTATCTGGACCTGGTCGCGCTGGCGACCGTGGCCGATATGTCGCCCCTGGTCGGCGAAAACAGGGTGCTGGTGAAATTGGGCCTCGAAATGATTAACACGCGGCCCCGCCCTGGTCTCGCCGGATTGATCAAGGAGTGCAACGTACGTTCCGGGGTCTCCCCCAACGTCATCAATTTCAAGATCGCGCCCAAGATCAACGCTTTAGGCCGTATCGGCGACCCCGCCCTGGGGATCCAGATGCTGCTCACCCGATCGTTTACCGAGGGACGCCGGTTGGCACGTCATCTGGTCTCGGTCAACCGCAGCCGCCAGGAGATCGAGAAGACGGCTCTCGCCGGGGCCATGAAGCAAGCGGAATCGCAACAGTCGAACCCGGCCTTGGTATTGGTGGGCAAAGACTGGCACCCCGGCGTCATCAGTATCATTGCGACCCGAATCGCCGGTCAGTTCCAAAAACCGACGGTGGTAATCTCTCTCTATCACGGCGATGTCGCGCTGGGATCGGCCAGGGGGAATGGCCAGTTCGATATCCTGCATGCCCTGGGATGCTGTGAAAGCACGCTGAAGCGATTCGGAGGGCACGTCAATGCCGCTGGACTGGCGTTGCACCCCGCCAATTTGTCCGCTTTTACCGCTCAGTTTATGAAAGCCATTGCAGAGGCGCAGGACGGTCCGCGTAAACCCGATCAAAAATGCATCGCCATAGATACATGGATCCAGCCGGAACATCTGGATTGCAAATTTATTGAGGAAATCGGGAGGCTCTCTCCATTCGGCTTCGGCAATCCAGAACCGGTGATTGCCGTCCACGGCCTCGACGTGGGTCACCCATCTGTATTCCAGAACCGCCATCTGAAGCTGCAACTCAACTGCGCCCAGGGCCACGAGATCGAGGCAGTGGCTTGGGACCACTCGGCCCTGGCGGAGCACCTGAAGGGAACATTCGATATCGCCTTTGTGCCGCAACTCACGTACAGCGCACAGGGGGTGAAAACCCAGCTCAAAGTGGTTGATCTGCGAGCTACAGCCTAAACCGGTGTGCGATCCCGGCGCCGGTCGCAGAGCAAAGAACCTGGCGTGCCGGGGAATTGGATTTTGGTCGCGTTTAGCGGCTGGACGATACGGAAGCAGCGGGTCGATTCTTCACCGATGCCGGAGGCGGTGCAAGTACATTAGGCGCGGTATTCCGCGGTAGCGCTTTCTTGACCGATGGCAGGGGCGCCGCCATGGTGACGACGTGGTCGAAAAGTATGGAGATAATGCGATCCTGAGCGCCTTGTAGCTGTTGATGACTCAGGGAATCGTCATTGATCAGAAACGAGAATACGAGCAGTTCATTCCCGAAATTGAAGTAGCCACTCAAATTCTGCACCCCGTGCAGCGTTCCGGATTTAGCGCGAATCTTTCCCCATTGACGCACCGGATAATCGCGAAATTGCAAAGTTCCGTCCCATCCGCCGAGGCTGAGAGACGCCAGAAACTCGGAACGGAAATCGAATCGTGCGAGAACGCGTTCCAGCAAAGCCACCATAAAACCGGCAGTCAGCCGATTATCGCGGCTCAGTCCCGAGCCATCCTCGAGCCGCACGATATCCGCGAAGCGAGGAAATTCGCTCACCATCACGTCGTTGAGGATTTCAACCCCCTCCGCTTCGGTCACCCGCCATCCGCCACCACGAACAGCCAAAGTACGCAGCAACACCTCTGCGACGAGGTTATTGCTCTCTTTGTTCATTTCCGCGAGCAGGGTGCGGAGTGGCGGCGATTTATGGACGTGCAGCAAACGGATAGAATACCGATCGGGAGGATAGGGGGCGATGGGCATTTCACCTTCCACCCCAGCGCGGCGCAGGCTGGTACGCAGCAATCGCATATAGTGATCCACCGGATCGGAAATGGCTGTAGTGACGGTATAGGTGCGCCTTGCCCGGGGAAGATCGCCGCTGATTTCGAATGCGATGCCATCGGGCGTCGGATGTTGTTGCACCCGAATTCGCTCCCGCCCGTCCGGAATTCGGTTGAAGCCCGACGTGATCTGCATCCCCAGGGAGGGGGTCGCCGGCAATACCTCGATCCCGCGGCCATCCTCGAGCACTGCTACCTGAAACCGGGCAATATTAAAATTCACGATAAAAGGGCTTACGGGCGCGTACCAAGGCTGGTCCCCGATAGAAGGCCCCCATGCCGAAGGATGCCGCTGGTCATCGAATAGGGTATCGTCGTAATACAAATGACCATCGACCCGTACCAGCCCCCTCAGCCGCAACTGCAAGGCCAAGGCCTCCAGATCGCTATAGGACGGGGTGGGATCGCCCGAACCGACCACCAATAGCCCTTGACGCCCCGGATGGCGCGGGTCATCGTTTTCCTCCACCAGAAAGAACCTGGTCTTCCACTGATAGTTGGGAGAAAGTTCACGCAGGGCGACATAGGAGGTCACCAGCTTGGCGTTGGAGGCGGGGATCATCGGCGCGTCCGGCCGGTGCGCCACCAATGTCCGCTTATCGCGGGTGGAACGGATCACCAGGGATACGCGCTCGGGATCGAGTCCATGCTCCTCGATCAGCGAAACGACTTTCCTGGCCAATAGCGGATCGATATCTGCCGGCGCAGGACTTTCGGCGATCCCTACTGCTGCCCAAAGCGCAGTGATCGCCAGCGGTATCGCGAATCTAGCCAACCACGTGATTCGAGCCAGCCACGCGGTTCCGACCAGGCGCCGACAGGAGGCCCGGTGACCGGCAAACCAAAGCCTCAAGCCCTCATCGCGAAAGCGGCCATCGTTCATGGAAACCTACCCTCTGCACTCGACATTGTATTATCCCGTATCCGGAAACCCAATCGGATTCAATCATTTCGCGGCAGCCGAATGGATGCTGCAGTCCGAACCGGGCCTGAAGCGGGTGGTGTTCATCCTTTCCAACGGCCACCATCCGGATCCCACCAAGCCCGACCCTGAGGTGGCCGCACCTCACAGGCTGGAAATCCTGCAACAAAGCATCGCTGAAATCTCCGACCCTGTAGCCTCTTTCCTGGCCCGCCGGGCAAAGGCAGCGCGGCAACCCATGCGCAGCGGTCTGACTACCCTGGGCGTATCGACACTCGAGTTCGCCTTCGACCGCGCGGTGACCACGGCTGAAACCGTTCGATCACTCAATTCAGATTACCCGGGCGATCGGCTCAACCTTTTCGGCGGCACGGATCTGATCCGCAGGATGGCCAATCCGGATATTTTCTCCACGACCGACCTGGAGTTTCTTGCCAGGGCCTGCCGCTATTGGATCATTCAACGCGGCGGAGACCCGGTCGGCGACGCTGTGCAGCAACTTCGCCGCTCCAGGGGCATTGGCCTGGATCACCACTCCTTTTCGGTAGCGGAGGCCCCGTCATGGCTGGCGCCTTTTTTAAAGCTGTCCTCGACGCACATCCGGCACGCCACGGCGGCGGGCGATCCCATGGCCGGTATGGTCACTGCTTCCGCCGCAGCCCTGATAGATTTGCACGATCTTTACACAGCCGGCCGATCGGAATATCTCCCTTCCGACAGCGATCCCCACGAGATGCGGTCGCCTCTAACCATAACCCTGGAGCGGCTCAATCGCGCCTTACTGGAAAGCGGCGCGCTGCTGGCCGAATCGTTGCAGGCCAGAAAAATATCGGGTTCGCCCCATACGCTCTCCGTGGTGGAGACCTCCACCGGCGGCACGTTGACATTGGCCCTCGCAGCCCGGAGCGGGGCATCTAATTTCTTTCCTCAAGGTCGCTTTGCCTATGACCGCACGGCCAAGGCAGAACTGATCGGAGATGACGCGGCGGCCCTCCCCGCCGTATCGGAGCGCATGGTGAAAGCTTTGGCGGCTGCGATGCGCGATAAGGCCGGAACCCACTTCTCCCTGGCGGAAAGCGGGATGGCGGGTCCGCCCGATGGCCGGCGGCGGAGCCTGAAAAACGGCCAGACCTGGGTCGCCCTGGCCAGCCCCAACGGAATCGAATCCAGCCGGATCGAACTCAACCCCTTCCTGACGCGGCGGGAACATCAGCTCATTTTCGCGAAAACATCCCTCGATTGGGTGCGCTCATCCATCGCATAAGGCCGTATATTTACCATGTTAGGGGGCGCTTGTCGTTGCGTCTGAGAACGCCGGGTTGTGTCCCAATTTGGAATATCAGAACACTAAATGAAAAAGCCCGCCAGAGCGGGCATTATTCTTCAAGGTCTGAGTCTTCAGATTCAACTGCTTGCGGAGTTTCGCGTTTGCCCCGCCTCCCCTGTCGAAAGCCGATATAGGCGGACAGGAAATCATACATACTTCACACCTCACCGCTGAACCGAATCACTATATCGTTCCCATCGTCATCAATAATTCGCTCTTCACGCATGCCAGGAGAGAGAACCTGAAAGCGGCGATTGCGCTCCAGTTCGCCTACTACAACTTCTGCCGCGTTCACCAGAGTTTGCGAATCACACCGGCGATGGAAGCGGGAATTACTAATGTTGTTTGGGGGATTGAGGACTTATTTTGATTTTTCTAACTGGTATTTATCAGTTATGCGGTCACCATAGGCCTTCCCTTTTGGTACTTCACTCGTTAGATCGAAAAATGTTAATTGACAGGGTCTTTCTATCTTTGGTGTCAGTTGAATTACTGCGGGTCCGTTATTCATTATCTCTAATTTTATATGATTATGAAATCCTGGATGAATCCACGGCGCGGATTGGTGCATTGATACACCCATACGCGCATAAGTGCTACGCCCTTCGACCGAAGCGACTAGATGAGTGGGAATTTTCACTACTTCTAATGTTCTCGCTACAACAAATTCCCCACTGTGTAAATAGAATTGCTCTGGCTTTCCAAGTGCGTCTATTTCTTTTAAAATTTGTTCGACCCATAAGCCTTCTGGTATTCCAGATTGGATAGATAATGTTAGTCCCTTCAAATCTTGGATTTTTGCGAATATGTAGCCTAATCTGAGATCTATTGAGGTAGGTCCAATTTGACTTTCATCAATTGGGGGTCGAATTCTATTTTACCACTATCAATATTTTCTATTATCTGCGCTTGGGAAAGCACCATGATTGATCTTTAGGTTTGTTTTATATTATAATTAGCCCAGTCAATATCAAATTTTGCTAAACCTGATGTATTAAAAAATGATCCCTCAATCCACACATCTATCGTTGGCGTATTTATTTCTTGAACAATTCCATAGACATATCCTCTTTTTCCCTCAATATTAAAGAGCAGTCTATCATTAACAAACCCGGTGATTATTTCTTGATCTGATTCAAGTGTAATGAATTTCTCCTCCGAAAACGCACCGGAACTAATTTCGCAGGGAACACCAACGATTTTACCGATTTGAAATTCTGTCATGATTTTCCCTTCTCCATGGGGACGAATTCATGTGCGAATCCATTTCACACGTGAAAAATCTACTACAATTATTTCTGTATGGTAACGTCAAGAGTTATGTGTCAGCGGAAAAGGGGTAGCGGTTCCTTGGCTTTGGTTGATGCCGGTAAAGACGGCATAAAGTATCCGGTTCATGCTGGCCCTGTCGGCCATGACGCCCATGGGCCGTGTACGTCTGCGCACCTCGACGAAGCAGCGTTCGATGGCATTGGTGCTGCGCGCGGCCTTGCGCCATTTTTCTGTTTTGAAGTGGTAATGGATCAGCAGGGCGTCCATATCTCCGGCCAGGCACGCCACGG
>JACZRV010000021.1 GCA_022574555.1 SAR324 cluster bacterium | reverse complement strand
CATAGCCACAACCCCAAGGGCATTGTGGAGAATCGTAATGTCGACTTGGTCGTTTCGCTGGGAAATCTGCAGGAGTGGTTTACCCACCAGGATCACCCGCTCCGACTACCGATAACACCAGCCAACTCACCTACGATTCTAGCAATTCAACCTGTATCAAACTTATCTCATCAAAACGGTATGGCACTTGACGCGCGGGGTAATCCACACATTGCCTATATAGCAAACGATGCCCAGGGAGTAATCCAAATCCACCATGCTTGGTTTGACGGTACTGCTTGGCAAATCTCCATTATCACCCAGTGTCGACAGCCATACGTAATGCAGGGCATCGGAAGCCTGTCGTCGCCAATCAGCCGGCCTGGGGTGCTCGTGGCAAGCAATGGCATCGTCTACGTTGTCTATGGAACCGAGAACGCGGATGGCCGCATGGTTGTACGGCTGTTGGAGCCGACAGACTACAGGGTACAATCCGGAAACTTGCGTGTCCTATGGAGTGAGCCGGTGGGTCGAGCAGAGCCGGTTCTGGACACAGAACGGTGGAAAGCCGACAGTATCCTTTCGATGCTGATTCAGTTCAATGATCAGCCGCAGGGTGGAGCGAAGAATGTTAAGGCGGATTTTGCGCCGGTGTACCTGGTGGATTGGGACCTCTCGAATTGGTGAACACACCCTGCGCAGGGACAGACATCGCGCAGCCCAAAAAAAGGATAATGGCTGACCTCACCGTCCCGCCATTCGATGGTGAGGTCGTCCCCAAAAACGACGTCCTTTGGCTTGCGCCTGCCTATTGAAGTTGCCATGAAATCCGTTAAATACTCATCAGGACATATTGGTCCTTGGTGCTGACCCGGTACACGGCCGATCCGATGGCGATCAGTTTATCGTCGTCGTTGCGCAATTCCATGCGAGTGGAGGCCAGGGTGCGGCCCGGGCGCATGACGTGGCCCGTGGCGATAAAATGATTGCCGCCACCGGGGAGGAGAAAATCGATCCGCAGGTCCACCGTGCTCAATCCCTTCAACGGTTCGTCGCCTTCGATGCTGGAAATCACGGCTACGGCACCGGCAACGTCCAGGACGGAGGAGATGACGCCGCCGTGGAGGATTCCCATTTTGAAGTTTCCCACCAGATCGTCGCGGAAATCAAACCGGAGCGAGGCCTTTCCCCCATCGGCGTCGATCAGCTCTAAACCCAGAATCCGATTGAACGGTATAATTTCCTCCACCAGCCTGCGCATCTGCTCGAATTTGTCCTTGCTCATTTATTCCCCACGGATGCGCCTGCAGCATTCCGGGTCAACGTTTCCCTGATGAACGTTCGCACCGCGCCGGATTCCGCGGGCAGAACCGTCAACCGCTCGGGCAGGTCCCCAAGTCCCGCCAATGACGGAGGCAAGGGCGGCTCCTCGCCGATGGCCCGGTGGACCGCCTCGGCAAACTTGGCAGGATGCGCCGTGGCCATGCAGATGGTGGGGACGGCATCGTTGGAAGCGGCGTAGATCCGCGCCGCCTGTACACCCACTGCCGTATGGGGATCGAACAAGTAACCATGGCGCTCCCAGACCTCCCGCATCGTTGCCAGTGTCTCCGCTTCGTCCACCGCCGCGGAGACGAAATCGTCCGCGACACGGGTAAAGACGCTCGTATCGAGTTTCAGTTCCCCGTTTACAGAGAAATTAGACATCCAGGAGCGCAACTGCGAGGCATCCCGCCCGGCCAATTCGAACAGATACCGCTCGAAATTGCTGGCCACTTGAATATCCATGGAAGGGCTTACCGTTGGCATGACCTGGCCCACCCTGTAAACCCCGGTTTGAACGAACCGGTGCAGGATTTCATTGGCGTTGGTGGCGAGAATCAGCCGTTCGATGGGCAAGCCCATGCGCTTGGCCAGATAGCCGGCATAGATATGGCCGAAGTTTCCCGTCGGTACGGCGAACCTTACCGGTGCTCCCAGGGCCATCGCGCGGCGGGCCGGCAGCTCGGCTGACGGCCATTCTAGCAGTCGGAAGTAGGCGTAAAAATAGTACACAATCTGGGCCATGATGCGGGCCCAATTGATGGAATTGACCGCTCCCAGATTTACTTCATCGTTAAATGAATGATCGTTGAACAGATCCTTCACGACCGCCTGGGCATCGTCAAAGCTGCCCTCCACGGCGACACAGTGAATATTTGCGTCGGGTACCGTGGTCATCTGCCGCCTCTGCATGGGACTGACGCGGCCGTGGGGATGGAGCATGAAGACTTCGATCCCGCGCTTGCCGCGCAGCGCGTGTATGGCCGCACTGCCCGTGTCGCCGGAGGTCGCGCCGAGGACGGTCATTCGCGTCCCCCTGTGCCGCAGCAAGTGCTCGAATAAAATTCCCAGAAACTGAAGTGCGAGGTCCTTGAAAGCCAAGGTGGGGCCGTGGAACAGCTCGAGCACGAATGCCTCGCCCACACGCACCAGAGGCGTCACGTCCGCATGCGGGAACGCCGCGTAGCTCTCCTCGATCATCCCGCCCAAGGCTTTCGCCCCGAGGTTTCCGTCGCAGTAACACTGGAAAATCGCTCGGCACAGATCGTTGTAGGGTAACGACCGCCACTCGGCGAGCTTCGCCCGCACGTCTGGGATGGTGGCCGGCACATAGAGACCGCCGTCGCCGGCAAGACCGGCGATCACCGCATCGGAAAAGGCCAGCATTTCGCCGGCACCCCTTGTGCTGATATATGGCATGGCAATTCAATCGATCGGGTAAGGCGGGCAATCCGCAGCCCGAACGCGGGCGCGGGTGGTTCATACTTACACGGGCCCAGTATGACCTCACCGGAAGGTCGTGGCAAAATTTTACAGCGTCGAAGGTCTGTGGGATAATGAATCGCAGGATAATCGCCTTATTGGATATTCTTGAGGGACTTGACCGGAAATCGGGAGAAGTAGCGATATGGTCACGCAGACAGAAATTGAAAAAAAAATAAAGAATTTCCCGACAATCTGCCGTCAGGCAGGGCTGAAAGTCACGCCACAACGGATGGCGGTCTACAACATGCTCGCCTCGACGGATAGCCATCCGACACCCGAGGCGATCTACGCGGCTGTACGGCCGGATCTGCCCGCCATCTCGCTGGGCACGGTATACAAGATCCTGGACCTGCTCAATCTGAAAGGCATATTACTCAAGGTATCCTCCCTCGACCAGGCGGCCCGTTACGATGCTCGCGTAACGGCCCACCATCACACGGCCTGCACTCAATGCGGTCGAATCGAGGATCTCAATGCCGATTCGGTTCCTGCCGAATTCGTCGGAGAGGAATCACCCACCGGCTTTCTGCCGGAACGGATCGAAGTGCTCGTGCATGGGCTATGCCGCGATTGCCGCCACGGGCCAACCCCCGCAAGGTATCAAACTAAGTGATGATGAATGCCGGCGGGTCGTCTATGGGTTGGTTCTCTTTGCGTTGATCGTCTATCTGTTGAGTCGTCTATCTGTTGAGTCGTCTATCTGTTGAGTCGTCCCTCAAGATTTGGAAGGTAATTCCCGCGATCAATGAGGGATTGATCTCTGCCGAAAATTTGGGAACCGTCTATTCTCCCCGGAATTCCGGATTGCGTTTCTCCATAAAAGCCCGCCGTCCTTCTTCGTAGTCCTTGCTGTTGAAACAGCGAATGAAGGCGGCTTGCACGTTGTCCATATCACGCATGCCGGCGTCCTTGACGGCTTCGTTCACGGATATCTTGATCGATTGAACGGTGAGCGGCGCGTTGGCCGCGATGGCATTGGCGTAGGCCAGGGTTTCCTGCTCCAGCCGCTCAATGGGATAGACGCGGTTGAGATAGCCCATGCGCAGCATCTCCTCAGCGCTGTAAACACTGGCCGTAATGAAGATTTCGCGGGCGTTGGCTGCACCGACCAGGCTGATCAAGTGTTGGATGCCCGCGAATCCATAGGACAAACCGAGGCGGGCGGCGGGAATGCGGAAGCGTGCGTCGGCCGAGGCAACTCGCAGGTCGCAGGCGCTTGCGATCCCCACGCCCCCGCCGAAACAGAAGCCGTGGATCATCGCCACGGTGGGCTTGGTCGACTCCTTGATGGCCGCTGTGGCCAATTCAGTGGCGGCGTTGTAATCCTGGGCCTTATTCATATCGGATCGCAACTTTTCGAATTGGGAGATATCGGCGCCGGAGATGAACGCTTGATCCCCGGCTCCCCGGAAGAGGATCACCCTCACGCCGGGATCGTCCTGGTGGGCCTGCATCAAGTCAGGCAGGGCCTGCCACATCTCCATGGAAATAGCGTTGCGCTTTTCCGGCTGGTTGAAGACAATCCATCCCAGTTCGCCATCCTTTGTGGCGTAGATTTTATCTGCCTGCACCCATTGTTCTGCTTTCATTTCGAATCCGTAGAAAATACGGGACCGATGGTCGAGAGACGGGTCCCCGATATTAGGGCGCGTTCCTGTGCCGTGGAATTAATAAGACGCCAGGCCGTGGTTCATTTCTCGCCCTTGGCAATGAACATGCCGAAGCCGATGGGACATGAGTCCCGCGGGGACTCCACCGTGCACTGCTCTCGCAAATCTTCGACAATCACGTTTTTCAGTCGGGCCGCCTCGAACCACTGCCGGAGATCGGCGCGGTGGAAGCCCAACCACCGGTCGTGAAATGCGCCGATCACCCAATCGTGGTCGTGAGCATCGAGGTCGGTGATGACCAATCGACCGCCGGGCTTGAGCACGCGAGCCATACCGCAACCTTTTTCCCTGTCCCTGGGTTAGCCGCTGGGCGCTAATTCCTGCCCGTTGTTGGATTCCGGCGGCAACCGCATGGGCAGGTTCTTGGCCCTCAGGGCATGTTTGACATCGGACACGGTGAAGGTTCCGTAGTGAAACACCGATGCGGCCAGAACGGCATCGGCATGGCCGCGGGTGAACGCATCGTAAAAATGTTCGATCGTGCCGCCGCCGCCGGAGGCGATAACCGGGATACTGACCGACTGGCTGATGCGCGCCGTGATTTCCAGGTCGTACCCCGTCAGTTGGCCGTCCTGGTCCATGCTGGTGAGCAGGATCTCTCCGGCTCCCCGCCGTTCAACCTCCAAAGCCCACTGCTCCGCATCGATCCCGGTGGGCCGCCTGCCGCCGTGGGTAAACACTTCCCAATGCTCCCCTTGGCGTTTGACATCCATGGCGACCACGATGCATTGGGAACCGAAGCGCTCGGCCCCCTGGGAAATCAATTCCGGGTTGAGCACCGCGGCGGTGTTGATGGAAACCTTGTCGGCGCCGGCCGTGACGATCTGGTGGATGTCTTCCAATCTGGAGATGCCGCCTCCGATGGTGAAGGGGATAAACAATACCCGCGCCAGCCGTGCCGCCAAATCGACCGTGAGCCCTCGCTTCTCGTGGCTGGCCGTGATGTCCAGAAAAACCAATTCATCCGCGGACTGGTCGTTGTATCGTTGGGCCAATTCCAGGGGATCGCCGGCGTCGCGCAGCCCGATGAAGCTCACCCCTTTGACGACCCGGCCGTCTTTGATGTCCAGACAGGGAATGATCCGCTTGGTCAACATTGCGCCGTTGCTCCCAGGGTAATCTTCCCCTCGTAGATGGCCTTGCCCACGATGACCCGGTCGACTCCCACCGGCTCCATCGCGGCGAGCCGGGCCAGATCGGCCGGAGTGGAAACACCCCCCGATGCCGTGACCTGCAATCCGGTCGCCTGGGCGAAATGGTAGATGGCGTCCAGGTTGGGTCCATTGAGCATGCCGTCCCTGGCGATATCCGTATAGATCACGCGCTGGATCCCCTTATCCTTCCAGCAATTCGCAAACTCGACCGCATCCAGTTCGGTCGCCTCCAGCCAGCCTTGCACGGCTACTTTTCCTGTCCGGGTATCGACCCCCAATTGGATGGACTCGCCGCCATGGATGGCCAGGGCTTCTTGCAAGACATCCGGATCGCGCACCGCCATGGTGCCCACGATCACGGAATCGATGCCCATTCCCAGCATGCCCTTCACGTCGGACAAGGTGCGCAGTCCGCCGCCCAACTCCAGAGGCAGGGTCACCGCTTCGCGGATGGCGCGGATGACCTCCAGATTGGCCGATCGACCCTGGAAGGCGCCGTCCAGATCGACCAGATGCAGCATTTTCGCGCCGGCCTGCTCGAATCGGCGCGCGACCCCTACCGGGTCCTGGTCATAGACCGTTTCCTGATCGGCTCGGCCCTGTACCAGCCGGACGCACCTGCCGTTCTTCAGATCGATTGCTGGAATGACGATCATAGGCGAGCCGCGGTGACGGTTCCGAATGACGGCAATTCCCCAAGGAACGACCGTTGAGTTGTCAATAACAAGTCACTACGATGGTGGGAAGCCGCGTCTGGTGTCCTTTCAACCCTATCCCGCAATCGGCTCGACGGCAATGGCCCAAACCGAAGTTACCGGTAGATACGCCGCACGAGGCGTTTCAGTGCAAAAGACCGATGTGCACGCTGCCGTGCGCGATACCGACCCGGGCCTGTTTCCCGGTGCATTCTGCAAGATTATCGCCGACGATTTGACCGGCGACCGGGCCTATTGCCTGGCCATGCACGCCGACGGAGCCGGCACCAAGGCGTCCCTGGCTTATCTGGTCTACCGGGAAACGGGGGATGCAGCGGTTTTCCGGGGCATCGCCCAGGACGCCCTGGTGATGAATATCGACGATCTGCTTTGCGTCGGTGCCAGCGGACCGTTTCTCGTTTCCAACGCCATCGGCCGCAACAAGATCCTTGTTCCGGGCGATGTCGTTTCCCAGATCGTCGCCGGCTTCGAGGAGCAGGCCACGCAATTCGCCCAGTGGGGCATGGACGTGGTACTCACCGGTGGCGAGACCGCCGACGTGGGCGATCTGGTACGTACCGTGATCGTCGACGCCACCGCCGTGGCGCGCATGCGGCGCGATAGGGTGATCGCCAACGATAGGGTGCGGCCAGGCGACGTGATCGTCGGGCTGGCCTCGTTCGGCCAGACCACGTACGAGGAACGGTACAACAGCGGCATCGGCAGCAACGGGCTCACCTCCGCCCGCCACGACCTGCTCCATGCCGACTACGCCGGGCGCTATCCGGAAAGCTTCGACCCGGCCATGCCTGCCGATCTCGTATTCAGTGGCCCCCACCATTTGGAAACCCACCTCCCCGGAACACAAGTCTCCGTCGGTTCAGCGCTGCTTTCCCCCACGCGCACTTATGCCCCGGTCGTGCGCGCTCTGTTGGAGAGCCATCGGGAGCATATTTCGGCGTTGGTGCATTGCACCGGCGGCGGCCAGACCAAGGTGCTGCGCACTGGCACTCGCATTCACTATGTAAAGGACCATCCCTTCCCGCCGCCTCCGCTTTTCGCGGAGATCCAGCGGGTGAGCGGCGCCCCTTGGCGTGAAATGTACCAGGTGTTCAACATGGGCCACCGCATGGAGATCATCGGCAACGAACGGCTGGTGCCCATCGTTGAGAAGATCTGCGCCGGATACAACCTGGAGTGCCGCGTCGTGGGCCATTGTGAAGCGTCCCCCGACGGGCCGCAAAATCGTGTCACCCTCACCGCACCCGATGGGGAGGAAATCATCTACCCGGTGCCCGGCTGATGCGGCGCGCAGGGCTTGCCGACGGAAATAGCCGATCGGCTCGCCGTCGGCCGCCGCCCACACGATGGGCGTGTTCGCGCCTCCCGCCGACACGCCTTGCACCAGGCGGCAGCGCGGCGGTTGCCCGACATCCGCCGAATGCCTCACGCCTTCGAGTCGGCTGCTTTGGCCGCCTTGGCGCTGGTTGGCTCGGAAGCCGGTTGCGGCGTTTCCGGTGCCAGACCGTGTTTTTCCAGGATGCGGTTTTCGATGTTGCGGTACAGTTCCGGATCGTCAATCAAGGCTCGGCGTACATTTTCCCGCCCTTGGCCCAGCCGTTCGTCATTAAAGGCATACCATGTGCCGGACTTCTGGATGATTCCGTCGGTGACACCCAGGTCGATCAGGCTGCCCTCCTTGGAAATGCCGCAGCTGTGGAGGATATCCACCTCCACCTGTTGGAAGGGTGGCGAGACTTTGTTTTTCACGACCTTGATGCGCATGCGGCTGCCCACTGTCTGATCGCCCTCCTTGATCGAGCTGATGCGGCGCACGTCCAGCCGGATGGTGGTATAGAATTTCAGGGCGTTGCCGCCGGTGGTGGTCTCCGGGTTACCGAATATGACCCCGATCTTCATACGCAGCTGATTGATGAAGACCAGGATGGTTTTGGATTTCGAGACCACGGCAGTCAGCTTGCGCAGGGCTTGGGACATCAGACGCGCTTGCAGGGCCATGTGGGGGTCGCCCATGTCCCCTTCCAGTTCCGCACGGGGTACCAGGGCGGCCACTGAATCGACGACGATGATATCCACCGCGCCGCTGCGCACCAGGATCTCCACGATCTCCAGGGCCTGCTCGCCGTAGTCCGGTTGGGAAATCAACAGCTCGTCGGTCTTCACGCCGACGAGCTTGGCGTAGCGGATGTCCAGGGCGTGCTCGGCGTCGATAAAGGCAGCGACGCCGCCCTTTTTCTGCACCTCGGCCACGGCGTGCAGGGCTATGGTGGTCTTGCCCGAGGCTTCCGGTCCGAAGATCTCGATGATCCGGCCGAGAGGGTAGCCGCCCACACCCAGGGCGATGTCCAGGCCGATGTCGCCGCTGGAGACAGCCGGTATCCGTTCTATGGCGCCGTCGCCCATGCGCATGATGGCGCCCTTGCCGTAGGCCCGTTCCACCTGGGCCACGGCCAACTCGACCGCCTTGGCCTTGTCCTCTTCCCACATGGCCTCTCCTCGTTTCGTTAAATCGATCACTTTTGCTGCGCCCATCTTGACCTCCTGAATATCAAATCCCGCTTGCCGATGCCATGCCTTCCTGCATATTGGCTACGGCCCATGAACCGGGCGGCTCTTCCCTTAGGTGACATCCTCCAAAGGGCACAGCCCCCGGTGGTGAAAGCGATACCTCATAGAGTATACAAAAAATATTACATTGATTAATTGTATATTCGAGGTTTCGGTGAATATATGCCTTGGAAGTGGCAATTGCAAGCAAAAAATATTTTGTTGATACCCGTGAATCAATTCTTCTACCGGCCGGATATGCATCGCTGCCGGCGATCTTCGCCGCACGGCGGGCTTTTCATGGCCACGGGAACAGGCTAAGGTAACGCGGCAAACCTTTGCATTTATTCCATATTTTTGAGATTGCGTATCCGATGAGTGAACCCGCGCCTCGAATAGCGACGCAAACGCTCCCCCTGGCGGAGCGGCTGGAGCGATTGAAGCCCTCGGCAATACGGGAAATCCATAACCTGGCCGACCGGCTCAAACTGGAAAATCCCGGGAAGTCGGTGATCGCGCTCCATTTCGGAGAGCCCGATCTGGGCACGCCGCCGTTCATCGTGGAAGCGGGCGTGGCCGCGCTGCGCAACGGGGCCGTTTTCTACGAGAACAATAGCGGCCGCAACGACCTCAAGGCCGAACTGGCCCGATATTTTCGTGAGCGCTACGACCTGCGGCTGACGGAAGATAATTTCCTGATCACCTGTGGCGGGGTGCAGGCGATCTGCCTGTCCATGCTGGGATTGCTGGCCCCCGGGGATGAGATGATCAACGTCACCCCGGCCTGGCCCAATTTCACCGGGGCCGCGGAGTTGGCCGGCGCGACCGTCCACGATCTGCCGCTCACCTTCGATGGAGCCGAAAGGCGGTACTTTCTCGATTTCTCCGCGCTGGAAGCCTTGGCCCAGCGCTGCCGCAACTTGCGTGTGGTGGTGGTCAACACGCCGTCCAACCCAACCGGGTGGGTGATGCAGGGTCACGAAAAACAGCGCATCCTGGATTTCTGCCGCGAGCGGGGCGCCTATCTGGTCGGGGACGAGATGTACGACCGGATCGTTTTCGACGGGGCCGATCAGCCCTCGTTCCTGCAAATGCGCGAGGCGGGCGAACGCCTCGTGCTCATCAACGGATTTTCCAAGACCTACGCCATGACCGGGTGGCGGCTGGGGTACCTGATCGCTGAGCCGCAGCTGGCTCAACGGCTCGCTCAGATGCAGGAGTACGTGACCTCCTGCGCTCCCAGCATGGCCCAGGTGGCCGCTATCACTGCCTTACGCGAAGGGGAGCCCTTCATCGCCGAGAGCCTGGCCCGTTATCGCAACCTGCGGGATATCGTCGTGGAGCGCCTGGCCGCGATCCCAGGCAGCGAATTTGCCAATCCGGGCGGCGGCTTCTACGCATTCTTCCGCCACCCGGCAACAGAGGACAGCGTTCGTTTCTGCCGCGAACTGCTCAGATCCGCCGGCGTCGTGCTGGCGCCGGGCCGGGCTTTCGGCGGCGGCGGAGAGGGCTGGGTTCGCATCTGCTTTGCCCAGCGGCCCGAAATCCTGGATGAAGCCATGAATCGGCTGACCCAATTTGTGTCTGGCAAGATCTGAGTGGATCGCATTAAATAGACCGAGTGCGGGAAGGCGCGATCAACCTATCAGTAAATGGACAAGGCGCGATGACGGAATCGAATCAGCGGGCAACCCAGCGCGTACCGTTTGCGGATGAAGTCCGTTTTCGGGCGCCCCAGCCCTATGTGGCCCAAGGCGTGGACATTGGTGCGGGGGGGATCGGAGTGATTCTCCCTGAGCTGTTGGCCATTGACACCCAGGTCGAGATCGAAATCTTCGATGGCGCCGCGACCGCTTATGGTACGGTTCGCTGGACGGTCAAGGATGGCGACGCATACCGGATCGGCATTCAGTTCCGCGAGGAGGATTGGGCCATCATGGAACTGGTGGAATCTTTGCGCAGCCAGGAAGGGTAAGGTCGCCGTACGCGCCCTGAATGATATACCGGCGGTCTGTCTGGCAGCACCTACCTCAGCGTGGCATCGCGCGCATCGTTGAACCGCACCCACTCGTCGTCCAGGTCTTCATCGGTGATCGGCACCAGGATCGGCTCGCGTCCCGGCAGGTAGATCAGCTTCTGATTGGCACCCACCAACAACGTCCACTCATCTCGGGTGACCTCCTGAGGCGGCGCAATCTCGCGGGGGCCCGGCATCTCGATAGGCGGGCCGGGCCTTTTGGGTTGCGGATTGGCTTCCACCTGGCCCTCCAGTACGAGGGTCTGCACGCCTTGGGTGCGGGGGTCGAAGTCCACATCGAAGCGCGTGCCCTTGATGCCGATAGTCACTGTCGGGGTCTCCACCACCAATGATTCGCCCCGCGCCGCGCGCAACGGATCCAGGATGGCCGTCCAAAAGCGGCCCAGGATGATGCGGAAGCGGGCGGAGAGCGCGGCCTCGCGCAGCACCATACTGTCCAATACGACCTCCGTGATTTCCGAGACGCGAAAGACGCGCTTGGGGGCGAGCGTTACCTCCACGCGGCCTCCCTTGCCCGTGCGGATCGCATCTCCCTCCACCACTTCGTCGCCCACGTTGAGAGGAACCCATGCCCGTTCACCGGCTCGCAGTACTTCCACAGGCTTTACCAGGTAAGTCACTTCTGCCGCCCGGGCCACTGCAAGCGGCAAGGAAATCAGGAAAAAAACCAAGGCCAGCCGGGCGCCCAAATGCCCCACGAGGAACATCGTCAGGGGCGGGTGAACGCGGGTGTGGGCGGCATTGCGCCCTATAAGGTGTGGGACGCGCACGAAAGTCTGCATGATTTCGTGGATGGTGGTCATTCATCCGGTCTCTTGCCGGCCACCGGCCCGGACGGCAGATGGCCCTACCGGAATGTTCCCTTTTTGCGCAATGCTCCCTATTACATCGTAGGTGCGATTCCGGTCAAACGCCCTCAGGCTGACCGCCTCGGCGCCCGCTCCTTCCCCAGCAGTCGCGCAAAGCAGCGATCAGGCTTTGCCCTGTCGACGTAATCTGCCGCCCTCTGAGGAGTCCGGGAATTTACGCTGCGTGGATATCAAATGAAGATGGAAAGACCCGAAATATAGGTGATCAGCCAGGTGGGAATGACGGCTTTGAAGAGCGTCTTGTGATACGGCAGCCGGCGGATGCCGGCGTAAACCTGGGCGATGAGCAGCAGGAGGGTCAGAGTCGCAAAGATGCGGTGAATGATCAGTACCACCCGCGCATCGCCCTCCCCTCCCGTGAGCGAAATCAGCCAGGGACTTGGCCCGTAGGTGGCGCCGAATATATTGACGCCGGCGACCAGCACCACGGCGATGCCCGCGGTCAGAATAAATCCCGCCGCCATTAGCTTGCGGTGGAGATCGTTGTTCCGATGGCGCATGGCCAGGCCCGCGGCGTAGCACAGGGTGGCTGCTGTCATGACGATTTTAACGAGAATAATCACAATCAAACTCCCAGGCGACAGGATTTTACAGCCAAAACTTCAGTTCGCCACAACACGGTGGCTGATTAACCGCTCTTAATGCCCGCGGCGTAGCACAGGGTGGCTGCCGTCATAACGATTTGGACGAGGATGATCACGATGTACGCTCCAAGGCAATTGGATATTACCGCTAAAACTTCATACCGCAACGACACTGCGGCGGGTCAACCGCTCTTGATACCCGCGGCCCGGGTCTTGGCCCAAAGAGAGAATGGCGTGTCCACCCTTTTGGTCAGGTCCATTCCGGAGCCGTCACAAACGGTGCAGATTCCGCCATCGGTCAGCACGCCTACCCCGCAGCATGTGTCGCAATCCAGGTGGGCCGGCAGACCGCTGAGTTCGTCCAACCGCTCGGAGAAGGGTACCGGTCTTGCCGGGTGGGTCTCGTTGCGGCGCCCTTCCACGCGACTCAGCACGTTGTTCTCGAACGTCGTCCGCAACTCATGGCGCGATTCGGCGAAGGGTTGGTCGAACAGGCCGAATAAATCCTGCGTACTCGCGTTGCGCAATCCCCACAAATAATTGATTTCGCGCAGCACGGCACGAATCAGTTCCCGTTCATCCATGAAAGATATCTTGTTCGCCTATTCGAGCCAAACGCGCACATCCTTGCCGTCGGTATCCAGGCGGAAAACCTCTTGGGGCCGATATCCGCCCGACCGTATTCCGGCAAGAATGACATCCAGGTCGATGCCCCGTTTCCGAACCTTTTCCAAGACACATTCATCCATGGATTGCTCTAGATGGTCAACGGTGTGTAGGGGCGAGGTAAGTCGCACCTTGGTGCGGCCGTCTTGGCGAACCTGGATGATCAAGTGCTTGGCCATGCCCGCGAAACTTCTGTGAGCAGATTCGGCAACGGGCAGGGCCAGCCGCTTCACGTCCTCCCGGAAGTGCTTCCTGATGGGCGCCAGCAGGAATTTCCACGAGACCGCCACGCGCAATGTGCGCAGGGTATGGAGCATTCCGTGAAAAATCCGCATTAGCAGTATCAGATCGGGTGATCCCGCGATGCGGAAGTTCCAGCGGTCGTCGCCGAGGATTTCAGCGACACGTTTACCGAGTTGCCACGAGTCAACGTCGTAATCGCCGTCGAGGATAAAAGGCTCGAACAGCACCCGGCTCAATGCGGGCAATTTCACCGCCATGGGCTCCAGATAATCCGGGTCGAAACCCATGGCCAGAAAGCAGGGAAAAGGATCGCCCGACTGATTGGCCTCACTGATTTCGATCAGGCGCAGCAAAGCCAATCGCACCTCCATCGCAGGACGGAATATGCACCCGTAATCGTACAGCACCAGTTCCACCTCCCCGGACGGACTCTTGCGGAACCGGAAATTGCCGGGATGCAGATCGCCCTGGGTGAAGCCAGAGCGGAAAAGGGTTTCCAGGGTGTGGGATACGAAGCGCCTGCCCGCGGCCTTTCGTTCGGACTCGCTCCAATCGCGGGCCACGTCTGCGAGCGTCGCACCGTCCTCCCATGTGTTCACCAGCACGCGGGGGGTGGTCCACTGGCCGTGCACCTCGGGCACGACCAGACCGGGCAGGTATCGCGCCAACATGAAATACTGGTGCTGGTGCTCGGCTTCCTGCATGTAATCCAGTTCCTCTCCGAAATCCCTCAGAATTTCCGCACGGTAGCCGGCCAGATTGAAGCCGCGTCCCAGCCCGCCAACTGGCAGGGTGAACCACCCGAGCAGCTTCAAGTCGGCTTCGAGGGCCTTGGCGATCCCTGGGTATTGAACCTTCACCGCCACCCGGCGCCCATCGAGCAAGGTGGCCCGATGCACTTGGCCTAGGGATGCGGCCAGACCCTCGGGTTCGATCTCCTTCAGCACATCCCGCCAAGGGCGCCGCCACTCGGTGGCCAACAGTTTTTGTATCACCTCGAACGGAAGGGGACGCGCCCGGCCGGTCAAGGGCGCGAAATCCTCAGCACCGGGCGTGTCGGACATGGAAAGGATCTGCCCGATTTTTTGGGGCAGACCCTTGAGTTCGCCCATACTTTCGGCCAGATAGCGGCGCGCATTTTGGGCGACAGCCTCCTCGTCGGCCAGCGCCAAACGTACGGTGGAGCCCGCCAACTTCAACGCGCTCCAGCCTCGTCGTACGATGGATGTGGGGACGCCCTTCATCATGGTCCGATACGCAAACGAATCCACCAATAAACCGTTGTGGAAGCGGGAGCCGAGCGTCCGATCGTGTATCGGCGGCTCACCTCCCGCAATGAAACATCCGGCCCTAGGTTTGCTCGAACAGTTTGACGATATCCGAGAGTCGATCGGCCAGTCCACCCATCGATTCGGCCGATTCCTTGGTTTCGCCGGTTTTTTCGCTGGCGTCCCGGGCCGCGTCAGCCACGCCGGTGATGTTGCGCACGATGTCATTCACCCCCGAGGCGGCCTCGCTCATGCTGCGCGCAATCTCGTTCGTGGTCGCCGTCTGCTCCTCGACGGCACTGTAGACCGTGTTGGACAGCGAGTCCACTTCGGTCATGATGCGATTGATCTCGTCGATCGAGTTCACGGCGTCGACGGCGTTGCGTTGGATGCCCTCGATGCGGGCGGTGATATCCTCGGTGGCCTTGGCGGTCTCCCTGGCCAACTCCTTCACCTCATTGGCCACCACGGAAAAGCCTTTGCCCGCCTCACCGGCCCGGGCGGCCTCGATGGAGGCGTTGAGGGCCAGGATGTTGGTTTGCTGGGCGATATTGGAGATCACTTTGGTGAACTGTCCGATCTCCTTGGAGCTTGCTCCCAACTCGGTGATGATCTCACCGGCGGCCTTGGATTGCGAAACCGCCTGCTTGGTGACCTCGGAGCTCTGTGACATCGTTTTGGAGACTTCAACGATCGTGGCGGACATCTGCTCCACCGCGGTGGCGACCGAGCCCACGTTGGTACTCACCTGCTCCGCGGCGCTGGTGACATTATTGGCCTGTGAGGAGTTTTCCTCGGCATTCGCGGCCATCAGATTGGACAGGGATACCAACCCTTCCGAAGATTGGGTTAACTCCTGGGCAATCGAGGTGACATTGGTACGCACCTGCTCGTCCCGCTCGCGATTCTGCTTTTCGCGGGTGACCACAGACCAGGTGACCATCGGTCCGATGTAGCCGCCCTCGTTGTCCATGATCGCCGTGACATTGAGTGCCAGCCATTCGGGGCCGACCGCAATTTCCGCGTGACGGGGCAGGTTGGCCGGATTGGACAAGATATCCCGCTGATAGGTCGGATTCTTGTGGAAGACATCAATGGTATTCCCGACCATCTTATCCACAGGTATCGGCAAATACTGCTGCAAGGTGCGCAATGTATTTGTCGAGGCCTCGTTCATGTAGATCATATTCAAGTCTGTATCAGCCATCATGATGTTCAACGCGGCCTTATCGACCATATTGGTCAGCCTCGTTTGCGCGGATTCGGATTCCAGTTTTTTCGTCACGATGGACCAGGTCACCATGGGGCCGATGTATTCCCCGTCCTTGTCCGTGATGGCCGAGACGAGCAGGTCCAACGTCTCGGGCCCCACTTTAATCAATGCCTGCCGTGGCAGATTGGCCGGATTGCCCAGGATGCCCCGCTGATAGCTGGGGTCCTTGTGCAAGATGTCGATGCTCTTGCCGATCAATTCGTCCACCTTGCAGGGCAGGTATTGCTCCAGGGTTTTCAGGGTCTCCCTGGACTTGGGGTTCATATAAGTCATGTTAAGGTCACTGTCCGCCATCATGATGTTGACCGGCGAATTCTCTACCATGTTCTGGATGCGCACCATGGCGTTTTCCACTTCCAGCTTCTTGGTGACCACGGACCAGGTCACCATGGGGCCGATATACTCGCCGTCCTTGTCCGTGATGGCCGAGACCAGCAGATCCAAGGTCTCGGGCCCCACTTTTATCAATGCCTGCCTCGGCAGATTGGCCGGATTGCCCAGGATGCCCCGCTGGTAGCTGGGATCCTTGTGGAAAATGTCGATGCTCTTGCCGAGCAGATTGTCCACCTTCTCCGGCAGATACTGCTCCAGGGTCTTCAGGGTCTCCACGGACTTGGGGTTCAGGTAGGTCAGATTCAGGTCCCGGTCGGCCATCATGATGTTGACCGGCGAGTTTTCCACCATGTTCTGGATGCGGACCATGGCATTTTCGGCCTCCAGCTTCTGCGTGACCACGGACCAGGTCACCATGGGGCCGATATACTCGCCGTCCTTGTCCGTGATGGCCGAGACCAGCAGGTCCAAGGTCTCGGGCCCCACTTTTATAAATGCCTGCCTCGGCAGATTCGAGGGGTCATTGAGGATACCCCGCTGGTAGCTGGGATCCTTGTGGAAGATGTCGATTTTCTTGCCGATGAGATTGTCCACCTTGTCGGGCAGGTACTGCTCCAGGGTTTTCAGGGTCTCCACGGACTTGGGGTTGAGAAAGGTCAGAGTGAGATCGCGGTCGGCCATCATGATGTTGACCGGAGCGTTTTCCACCATGTTCTGTATGCGGGAAACCTCGGACTCCATGGCCTTCTTATCTGTCACATCCTCCCAATTGACGACCGTGCCGATGTATTCGCCTTTGAGGGAAGTGATGGCGTTGATCTCCAGCGATAGGATCGTGTCCCCCAGCAAGATATCGGCCTTGTGCGGCAGATTGTTCGGATCGGCGAGCAGGCGGGAGATGCGGTCCTTCGCGCCGCCGTGAAAGCGGTCGATGGAACCGCCCAACAGATCGTGGACGGTCAAACCGAGTTCTTTTTGCAGAACATCGCCCAGGGCGGTGAGGGTCTCCTTGGAACGCCGGTTCATGTAGATCAGCGTGCGGTTCGCGTCGGCGACCAGAACGTTCGTACCGAGATTTTCCAGTACGGCAGTCAGGCGTTCGATTTCGGCGGTGTGGTCGGGAATATTTGTAGTGGCCAGATCGGACATTGGATTCTCCTTCAAGCTGAGCTTTGCTTATATTTGGGGTTTTCGAAATCGGATCAATTTTCGTCAATAACCGCCGCGATATTCAGCACGGCAAGAATCTCGTCTTTCAGCAAGCTCACTCCCTCCAGCATCAGTCTTCAATATCCTTCAGCGAATCGGGGGGAGGCCGAAATTTCTTCCTTCAATTCTTAATACATCCCCGATACGGTCCCGCAGGGAGCTTGCTCATCACACGCTGATAAATGTGGAAATATTCTTAAGCTGTTGTATTCAAAACCAATATGGGCCCAGGGAGCCTCGCTTCCTTGAGCGGGGTCAAAGGGGCAAATATCCTTTGGCCGCCGGAGGCATCGGGTCGCGGGCCTTCTAAGGGCCGTTGCCGACCACATCGTGGGTGAATTCGACCCAGCAGAAGGTTCCGATAAGCCCGAAAACGCTCAAGTAGATAACCACGCCGACTACGCCTATGACTCCCAGAATAATCTGAGTTCCAAACCTTTATATCCTTACCATCATACATTCCCTTAGTTGGGACCGTCGAGATCAAGCTCCTTGCGGTTCCGGAGTTTCGTCGAGCTTGAGTAATCCGGCCAGTCGCATCACATGAGGCAGGCAACTGAGCTGCCGCTACCATGATTCTTTGCGGTCGCAAATGGATCGCAAAACTGCCGTCAGAGGCTCGCACGCAGCATATGGCAATATTCGTGAGTCGGTAATTCTGAATGCCTTTGCCATTAGCCCAGCGGGTGTGACCCGTTCGGCGTGCCATGCATTCCTACGGAAAATCTCTGACATTTAATACAACGCCAAGGTTGGTAATAGGTCCTAGATTGTGGACTGTACTTCATAATTGGCTCCAATAGTGATTTCGACTCCATAATTGCGGCGATATCCTTGATCCGGCATTTCCCAGATAGAGCCGCCAGCACCACCTTGACGACTGGTCGAATCTCCAATCCCTAGATTTTGGACGTGGAGGCCAAATCACAGTGCTCGTTCGACCGTTCAATTTGCGCCGAGCGGTGAATGGAGGCCGATTTCAGGAGTATGATGACGTAGCGGTGCAGCTTAAGCCAGTTTCCCTTACAAGGCATATTCCCTCTCGTTGATCCACTGTTCAGCCGTGCCCCGGTGGTTGTAAATCGCGATCTCTTTCTCCGCACTCAAAATATAGTTGGTTGGTCACAATGATACCGATCGCCGGAAGATGGGCGACTGGACCGCCCCAACGACGAGGCTTCGCGAGTGCGATTGCTTAGGAAATCCGCCGTCAGGGGATCGTTCTCGCAGGGAGGATCGGTAACGCTGGTGGTGCTCGGATCGGCTGTGGGATGCACCGTCAAGCCGATCCGCTACTGGAATAACCGGTAATTCGGGAGTCGGTCAGTTTACTTCTAGTACCGCCGAAATATTCAAAACAGCGAGAATTTCATTTTTTAACATAGTGATCCCTTCCAAAAACCGGGTGTCGATATCCTTGAGCGAATTGGGGGGCGGCTGTAATTGATTGACGTCGATTTCCAAGACGTCGCCAATGCGGTCCACCTGGAGACTGGCGATGGAATCGTTGGAGGTCACGACAATCTGGTAGGGCTCTTCTACCGTCTCGCCCTGGCTCAAGCCCAGCCGCCGTTTGAGGTCGACCGCGGTGACGATCAGTCCTCTCAGGCCAATCAGCCCCAAGATGTATTCGGAGGCCAGGGGTACCGGCGTGATCCTCTGATTCAGCAGAATTTCCTGCACTTGCAGGATATTGATTCCAAAAAGTTCTGAACCCAGATAGAAGGTGGCGAATTGGAGAGATTTCGCCCCCCTCTGCACCTGGTCTTGGGTGAACGACCGGTTGGTTGCGACGTCCGTTTCAGTCATGGCCGGTATTTCCTCAATTGTCGGTTTCGTCAGGAAGCGATCCGCCCTTTTTGCCGGGGCGACCTGGGCAGCAAATGATACACCTCGTTGATCAGATCCTCGCGGCGGAGCTTTACGAGATAGGAATCGATCCCAGCTTCCTTGCCTTCTTCGCGGTCTTCTTCTTTCGCCATTGAGGTCACGGCGATGATGGGCAAACCGTTCCATTCTGCCGTGGCCCGCACCTGGCGCGTCAACTCGAATCCGTTCATGTTCGGCATTTCGATGTCGGTGACCACCAAGTCCACGGGCTGGGATTTCAGAATCTTCAGTGCCTGCAGCCCGTCTTCGGCCTCAAGGACGGTAAACCCTTCCTGGCTCAGGTAATTTTTCTCGACCGTGCGATAAAAGCTGGAATCCTCGACGAGAAGGATGGTGATATCTTCCTTGTTCGACGTGGGGATGTTGGCTTTCTGATTATTGAACCACTCCGGAAATGCACTCTCGATGATCTGGTAGATGTCCAAAAATGCGGTAGGCCGATCCTGCACGAGCGACATGCCGGTGAATCCCTTTATGGACAGCGACGTGGAATCGATTTGCACCGAGACCTCGACCGAATCGACGATTTCGGTCACCACCAGTCCCACTTCCCGCTCGATATCAAAGACGAGGATGGTGACGCTGGACCTGTCTTCGGGTGGCGGCCTGACGTCGACCAAATCCTCCAGGAACACCAAGGGTAGCAGTGTGTCCCGATAGGGAATGACCTTGCCCTGGATTGCCTGCCGGATTTCACTGCTGTCAACCTTCTCCAGACGGGATACTTGGGAAAGGGGCACGGCGTATTGATCGTCGGGATTGACGGTGAACAGAAGGATCGACTGCTCATCGCTTCCACCTTCCTCGGCGGCTTTGGTGCCCTGCGCGCCAAAGTCCTGGTCTTCCGTCAGGGAGATGTTGGCTTTGTTGGCCAATCCCGCCACGTCGAGAATCAGGGCCGGCCGGCCGTCTCCCATCAGGGTTGCGCCGGCATACAGGGTCAGGTTTTTAAGCAGATTGCCCAGGGGCTTGACCACGATCTCCTCGGTGTCGTAAATGCGGTCGATCACCAGTCCGAATTGAGTCTGCCCCGAGGCCAACACCGCGATGGACAGAGCATCCTGGCGCGCAGACAACTCATTGGGCTCCAATTCTAAAACGTCGCTCAGCCGGAGCAGGGGCAGCATCTCTCCCCTCAAGCGATAGACGCTGCTGCCACTGATGTGCATCAGGTCCCGCATGGCCTCTTCGCCTTCCAAGTGCACCAATTCCATGAGGTTGATCTGAGGAATGGCAAAGCGAAGATCCCCCGCCAATACGATTAAGGCGGGAATGATCGCCAACGTTAGTGGGAGATCCAGGGAGATGGTGGTTCCACCGCCCTGCACGGTTTCGATATCGATTGTGCCGCCGATTCCTTCCACGTTTTGCCGCACGACATCCATCCCCACCCCTCGGCCCGAAACACCCGTCACGGCCTGCGCGGTGGAAAAGCCCGGCTCGAACAACAGGCGCAGTGTCTCCTTGTCGCTCATCTTTTGCATCGTGTCGCGATCGACGAGGCCGCTTTCCAAGGCCTTGGCCCGCACTCGCTCCAAATTGACCCCGGCACCGTCGTCCGAAACGATCACGCGCACCTTGCCCCCTTCCTGGAGCGCCCGCAGAGATATATGGCCGGTAGCAGGTTTTCCGTGGGCCTCTCGCGTTTTCGGATCTTCGATGCCATGGTCGGCGCAATTCCGAATAATATGGGTCAGGGGATCGCTCAACGCCTCGATAAGAGACTTGTCCAACTCCACCTGATCCCCCGAAATAGTCAGATCGATTTCCTTACCCAGGGAGCGCGCCAGATCGCGGGCGACCCTGTGGAATCGCGAAAAGAGCCCGCCGATCGGTTGCATTCGGGTCTGCATCACCGCTTCCTGGACCTCGCTGGTAACCCGGTCCACATGCTGCAAGACCGCGTTGAGCCCCTGGATTTGATCGGAGTGTCCGGCGAGTGTCTGCAACAGCTGGTTGCGTCCCAGCACCAGTTCTCCGGCGAGGTTCATGAGCTGGTTGAGCAAGCTGATGCGCACTCTGATGGTTTCCCCTGAGTCGCCGGTAGTGATGATCCTTTTGGATTCCTCTGGCGCCGACTTCTTGGCCTCGGTCTGCCGGCGAAGAGCATTTGCGACCATTTTGGGCGAGGCCATCTTTTCATGCACCAGGATTTCCCCCAACCGGGTGCCGTCTTGCGTCTCCTGGAGTTTCACCGCCTCGTCCAATACTTCTGGACTGATTGCATTGGACTCAACCAATATCGATCCCAAAATCGGCGGCGGGGGCTCAGGATCAGCAGCCGGTTGTTGCTCGGCGATCTCCGCCGCTACCGAACCTTCGGGCTCCGGCGCCGGCACCGCGGCCGCCCGCGCCGACGCAATCCTGGCGGCGAATGCCTGGGCTTCCTCCCGGAAATCGGACATCACTTTTGCCGGTGATTCGGCTGATCGGCACGTTTCGATCATGTTCTTCAGCAGGTCCACGGCATCCAGCACGAGATCGGAAATAGGACCCGTAATCGTCATTTGGCCGTTGCGAGCGTCGTCCAGGAGATTTTCCAGGGCGTGACAGATGAAGTGGATAACCTTCAGGTTGAGAAATCCGGAAACCCCTTTGATGGTATGAAACGGGCGGAAAACATTATCGATGAACGTGCGGTTATCGGGATCTGTTTCCAAGGAGAGAATGTTCAGTTCGATGGTTTGCAGGTGGCTCAGCGATTCCTCCACGAACTCCAGGAATAGGTCCTTATCGATAAAATCGGCGACCTCGTCGGTATTCTCCGTCTCTTCGATAAGTATTGCCGCCGCGGGAGACTGAGCAGGCGGAGAAGGTTTCGTGGCAGGCGGCACGGGCTGCGGCTCGGACTGGGCCATTTGGGGGGAGGTTTTCTTCTGAGTGGTCTTTCCTCCGTCAGTCAACTGACCGTGAATCTCCCCAACAACCTGCTGCAACGAATCGTACAATTGCCGAAATTGATCGCCTTCGGCGGTGGTAAGCTGCGTCAGGATATCGCGAAGATTCTTGAAATCTGCAAGGTCGTCCAAGGACTCGACGGCCCGGTAAATATCTCCGATCGTGGCGATATCGCCTTCCTCGAGCCGTGGGGCCAAATTGACGATCTGGTCAATGGCATCAGCTTGCTGCTTTTTCATAGCTCTTACCAATTTCCATTGCATTGGTCCACCGTTCCACTCGCTTCTGAGTCTCTCCGATCACTTGGAGAAACAGATCCATGTCGCGAATTGGTTTGGTGAAATAATCGACAGCTCCGGAAGCCAGGCAGTCCACCACATAGCTCATATTGGAGTAGCCGGTGATGATGATAATGTTGACCAAGGGGTTGACCGACCGGAGTTCGCGCAGCAGTTCAACGCCAGACATTCCCGGCATTCGGATATCCGATACCACCATGTTGAACAGATTCTCCTTCATCAACTCGACCGCCTCGAAGGGGTCCGGCGTCGTGGATACGTCGTAGCCCTCCAGCTCGAGATGGCGCTTGAGCATTTTCAGAATTTCTTCCTCGTCGTCGACAATCAGGATGTTCATGCGGCACTTCCTTGACGGGGTTCGTATTGGGCAATAGGCAGGGCCAAAGAGAACGTGGCGCCACCCTGCGGGTTGTTGACATAGGTTAGCGTTCCACCAGCTCTGGTTACAAGTTGATGGGTGACGTGAAGACCCAGCCCGGTACCTTCACCTTGGTTTTTGGTCGTGAAGAAGGGCGTTTTCAGGGAGCCCAGGGCCGCCTCATCTATGCCGGTGCCGTTATCGATGATATCGATCCCGACACAGGACCCGTTGATTGATTGGATACGGATGGTGATCCGTGGACGAGGGCTTTGCGATACAGCATCGGCGGCATTGGAAAGCAAATTGATCAACATCTGCTCCAAGTGAATTTCCGGCGCGGTCACATTGACCACTCCGGGGGCTTCATCAACGACTGATACCGCGATCACGCCCAGCTTGTTATTCAAGATGACCTGGGCTTGGCTGATGGCTGCGCGGAAATCTCCTTTTCCGCTCAAGTCTCTGGTTTCCCTTGTGTACAAGGAAAGTGAATTGACGATTTGGGTGATGCGGTCCGACCCATTGCGTACACCATCAAGGATTTGTGGCACTTCTTCTTTCACGAATCGCAGCAGGTCGCGAGATGCGGCGTCGGCCCCGTTCTCCAGAATCGGCAGAATGCGCTTCCAAAGCTTGTCCATAATGTCTATATTGCCGCGGATGAAACTGTTGGGATTATTGATTTCGTGGGCCATGCCCGAGGCCAGGGTTCCGATTCCTGCCAGCCGTTGCGCGTGCACCAGCCGCTCCTGCTCTTCGGCCACCCTGCGGCGCAGCCCGAGTTCCCTTTCCAGGCGCTGCACCATCATCAGCAATTCCTCCATGACCACCGGCTTGAGCAGGAACCCGTAGACTCCCAGATTGATTGCCTTCACCGTCAACTGCAAATCCCGCGACGACGTGACCATCGTTACCGGCAATTCCGGAAAGTTCTGCCGCAATTCCGCAAGCAGTTCGAGCCCGTCGATTACGGGCATGAATAGATCGGTCAGGATCAGATCGGGCAATTCCTCGCGTGACAGTTGTTCCAGCAGCGCTTTAGCCGCGCTGAACTCCTGCACCGTATGATCCTCATGTTGCAGCATCATTCTCAGCGCGGCCAAGGATGCTTGGTCATCGTCCACGATCCAAATTTTCATCATCGGGCAATATCCTTGACGATCCTTGACGGCATATCAGCGTTGCCGGCCGGAAGCCGTTTCAAATCATATCCCCCTGCATCGCACGAGAAAATGATAAAAAGAGGTCGTGGCGTTGTATTCGGGTACCTGCTCGGTATTCGGGTACCTGCTCGCCCAGCCGCGACGATCCGGAAGCATTGGATTGGGATGCCGTTGACAGCCGATCCGGTTGCGCCGATATGGTTGAAAACGCCTCGCATTCGTATAGGTTCCCCGGCCGGACCGAACTTTGCAAAAATCCCGGAGCGCAGCTGGAATGACGCAACTGTCCGCTCGCCTGGAGACGGCGTCACCGATGTTTGCGCATACTGAATTCCGGTATCCGCTGCAGAATCGGCGCGAAAGATCGTCCATTTGATAAGGATACTTATTATTACGGAATTGTGCTAGATAAAATAACGCGTCCGTACTGCAACCGCAGCCGGTGACAATGGTAATTCGGCCTGTTGGTGGCCTTAAGGAAATTCAGGAATCGACTGCTTCATAGTAAATATTACTTTTGAATTCCTTTGATTTGAAGGCTTGGGTGTAAAAGGTCATGCTTTCGGTCGATCCAAGCACAAAAAGGCCTTGAGGCTTGAGCACTTGGCGGATTTTATCATATAGCTTGATTTTTGTTTCGTGGGAAAAGTAGATGGCGACGTTTCTGCACAGCACCATGTCGAATGTGCCGAGCTCCGAAAATTTCCCCAGCAAATTGAATTGGCGAAAGTCGATCATCTTTTTCAGGATGGGATTGATGATCCAAAATCGCTGTTTTTGCTTGAAATAGCGGTCGATATTCGACCTATCCATGCCCCTTTCCATGCTGAACTTGTCGTAGGCACCCATCTTTGCCACTCCGAGAGCCTCCTTGGAAATATCTGTGGCAATAATTTCGAACTGCTGAGGCGTGATTTTTGCGTCTCCCAATCGCTGCAAAAAGTTGTGGATTACGATCGCTAATGAATAGGGTTCCTGCCCGGTTGAGCAGGCGGCGGACCAAATTCGTACCCGGAATTTGCCGTTGCGGATGCGTTCGACCATGGCCGGGAGAAAGAACTCTTCCAGAATGATGAACGGTGCTTTGTCTCGAAACCACAAAGTTTCATTGGTGGTAATGGCATCGATCAATTTTTGGCGGACGTGTCCTCGTTTGTCTTCCTTGATCAGCCGGTAAAGCTCCCCATAACCGGTACAGTGCATGTCGGCCATCAGTCCCTTAAGCCGGCTTTCCAGAAGGTATTGCTTATCGTCACCCAGAGAAATTCCCGACTCCGCTTCGACGAATTGGCGAAAAAGGGAGAATTCTTGAGTCGTTAGGGGCGGAATATTGCGAGGTGCCATGGGGGCTCGTTAAAAGTGTGATTTATGCCCGGAAATTTCTTTGATGCGATTCGCCAATTTCCACAGCGGTACGCTTTCGTCGGAAAGGTTGGCGGCGTCCACTGCCAAGGGCATCCCGTAAACGACACAGGTCTCTTCGCTTTGAGTGATACAGTACCCGCCCTCCTTCTTGATCAGATTCACGCCGTTTAACCCGTCCTGCCCCATACCGGTCATGACCACGGCCAATGTTCTTCCGCCGGTCACTTCGGCGACCGATTGAAACAGAATATCGACGGCTGGTTTGCAACTGTTCACCGGCGGGCTGTCCTCCAAACGTGCGAGCAGTTCCGGTACCCCATTGGTTTGCCCGCGCCGCAGCTTTAGGTGGATGCCTCCCGGTGCGATATAAACGCAACCCGCTTTTATGGTCTGCCCGTCTGCCGCCTCATATACCTGCACCTCGGATTTGTCGTCCAGGGCGCGTGCCAGGGACGAGGTGAATACCGGAGGCATGTGTTGCACGATTACAATCGGAACGGAAAAATCGGCCGGCAATGCCGGAATAATCTCGTCCAGCGCCTTGGGGCCCCCAGTGGAAACCCCAACGGCGACGATTTCCACCTTTTGCGTAATCTGCACAGGGAGGCGAGGTGTGGGGCGGGGCAGGCTAGCCGCGGGCGATGCCTTCGGTAATGTGGCCTGCCTGACCTGGCGCGAATACATGGCGGTGCGTACAGCAAGAAGCACATTCCTCAATTCCCGTTTGAGATGTTCGGTGTTTTCCCGCAGGGTCCCGCTGTCGGGCTTTGGGATAAAATCCGCCGCCCCCTTGGAAAGCCCTTCGACAACGATATCCGCGCTTCGGGAGTTGACTCCGCTCACGAGCACCACGGCTACCTCCGGGAATTTCTCTTTGACGGCTTCCAGCACCTCGATGCCGCTCATCTCCGGCATTTCGATATCCTGCAAAACAATATGCGGCCGGAGCTGGGCGATCTTCTGCAGCGCCACCGAGCCGCTGGGGGCGGTGCCTACAACCTCGGCGTGCTGAATTTCTCCGATAATATTTTGCAGCAATCGGCGGTAAACAGCGCTGTCGTCAACGACGAGGACCTTCAGGGTTTGCGTCATGTATGGTCGGATCCTTGGATTTTTACCCTGTAATACGATGCGGAACGATATCGGGCCGGTTCCAGGGTATTATAACGTTTATTGTAACATTCCGGCCGTATAAAAGGAGTATGGCCAGGGCAGGTGTAAAGTCGGTGATGCATCGGTTAGCGCCGTGCCCACCGAGACGGCTGTTTATACTGCCGGAAATGCCCCAAAAAAGACATATGAGAGCCACATCTCTGAGGATTGCTCCGCAGGAACCTGACTCGAAGGGTACGGCTGTCTTGATCAGTCGTCGTCATTTTCGACTATCCACTGGCCCTGACTATATAGCGTTCCAAAGAAATTTGGGAGTATGGTAATAAATAGCCGACAGGGGGCGCCAAAACAGCAGTGATGCCAATTTCCTGCGCTGACCATTCTTACACTGGCGCGGACGGCTCCTGCGATGGCTCAGGTTGATTCGGCGCCGGTCGGCGTTTCGCATGGCGCCAACGGAAGATGGGCTCGACGTCGATGCTTTGACTCACCGGAATCCGCGAAACTGGTCAAGATTCAGAAAGGGCCGGGCCACGGGTTATGCAGGGCAAACCATAATATGCTGCACATCGACTATTCGCTTATTCCCCTCAGTGACGAAGATCAAGATGCCATTGATCTCGTAGTCGCCCGCAGGCTGGAGAAAGGCGAAATACCGCACATCGATAAATCCCACCACGGGCGGCTGGTCGTACTCAACCCCGATGCCGTGCAGACCATCCATCACGTGCCCGACGAACTGCGCACTCCGTTGCGCCGGACACTACATTCCACGGCGGAAGGGGCCATTCCCACGCCTGCGAAAAAATTGTTTCGGGATATCACCGATGCGGAAGACACCGTTCATCTACTCATCATCGAGCTCGAATCCCGATTCGTCCACTTCCAAGATTTTCTCGATTATATCCCGCGATTGAGAGCGCAATATCCAGACTTGGCCATATATATTGTGGGCCGGATCGGTCAGCTGATCGAAAAATTTCAGGAATCTCTCCGTTCGGGCGGCGCCACTTTATCGCTCAACTATCCGGACGCCCGCGGAAAAATCGAAATTACCGACCCGAACGAATTGGACCAAATCGTTTCGGAAAATCAAGAGCCTCCCTACTTCTCGATTCCTTTTTTCAGCCAGATTCGGATGATCGTGGCAGAAGGGCAGAAACCCGTTGCCCTCAATTTGGATTCCCTGCGCCGGTTGCACCACCAATTCGGCCATGGGGAGGCGAAGGAAATCGATACGGGAGGCGGGAAAAAGGAGCGGGTGGTCATTGTTGATCTCCCGATGCGCCTGATCCGGGATTTCCAGTTTCGGCAAGACCGGGGACTCGATTTCCACGGCGTGCTGCGCAACGGAACGACCATCCTCTCCCGCAATTTTGAAAAGGAAAAACTGGAATACCGTTGGATTCCTTTGCGCTCCCTGGAAGGTTTGCTGCGGCGGGTTCCGGGCAAGGAGGTGGAAACCATTCTCTTTGAGGAAGTAAAGACGCTGCAGGTCAATACGTTCACCGGTCACATCACATTCCTCATGAAACTGGCCGGCGACCAGATCTCGCTCGATGACGTAAGTTCAGTCTCTTTGCGAAATCTTCCTTCCCGTGGCGGCGATCAACCTGTGGACGTTCATTTCGACCGGGTGTTCGTCAACGCAGGTGGGGCTGCATATTTCGATCGGATCCACAAAGATATCGTCCGTCACTTCTACCAACGGTTGTTCCTGGGGGAGGAAGAAAAGCGGGTGAAGATTGAACGATACACCCAGCGCGTGAACGTGGGGTCTGTCGGGCCACTCGCCGGACAAACCCTCAAACTTCTCCGCCGCTATGGACTGGAGAACCTCATCAAACCGGAAAGTTTCCACTATCTCTGCGACTCCGCGCCCCAACTGCCCCGATATGAAGAGACTGCGGCCCGCTTCGAAGAGCATTTCCGTACGTTGGTTATCCGGCTACGGGAAATCGCTTCGGTTTCGACCTCCGATAGCATCAGGATCAATGACTTCATTCACAAAATGCCGGTGGTCACCGAATGGCTCGATCGGGAATCCATTTCCCTGAGCGATGTGAACTCTTCCGAAATTGAAGCGGCATATAGAGAGGTCAAGATACTCATCGGATTCATCGATCACGAGTTCCAACGAAATTTCGATATCGACACCCAGGACCTCACATTCTTCAAGCGGATCGAGAACTGCCAAACTGCCCTGTTGATCACCAAATGGCTGGCCGACTACAAGAAAGGCGCTTATGGACCGGCTTTCCCCCCCGGCACCTATCCCGACTTCGTCTTTTTTGGCGCTCCAGACGATAAAATTGAGAATGATACGACCTATTTCTTTCCTGGCCTGGTCTGCTCCGAGCTGTTCAACGATCCGGCCAATAAGGCGCTTTACGCCAGGGGAGACTATGTTTTCAGCGTATTTCTCGAGGAGCAATTGGCCCTCGCAGAGCACGAGGTTCGCATTGATACCGGCGATTATCCCACCCTGGAGCAGATTGAGGCGTTCCTGGACGCCGCCAGGGAAAAGGAAGAAAGGCGTTTGGAGGAATTGAAAAACTCCCTGCAAAATCTCGATTTGGCCGGTTCGCCCGAGTACCAGGCCCTGCTCAAGCAAGAGGAAGAGTCCTATCACGAGCACTACCGCGAGTTCATGCTGGAGCGGGATCAAGTAGCTCAGCAGCACCTGGAGAGCGAAAAGGCATTCCAAGAGATTACGTTCGAACTGGCGCCCAGTCTGGAGCTTGACTCCGATCCCGCCCCCGGTTGGCTGGAAGGCGATGAGCCCGACCCCAAAACCTTCTCCGCCGATATTGTTAGCGCGGCGCAGCGTACTTTTCAAAGCATGCGAGAGGCGCTTGCGCACCGGTTCGAGCGGATATCCGGCCGGTTGACCGGGCGGATCGACCATCTGAGGGAATATGTCGGCGTGTTGGCCGATCTCCATCAAGCACACCACCTCTGGCATACGAGGGAGATGGCCGATCATTACAATTCGGCTACCAGCATCGCCGATCGGGCCCTCCCTGAACGGATGAACGCTGCCAAACGGCTCGACGCGCAAGCCCGGGATGCCTATCACCAGCGAGTCGCTTCCCAGGCCAATACCGTGCGCGGCGATCTGCAACAGCACCAGGCGCGAGTCAAGCTGCGCCACGCCAAGGCCGGGAAGGGTATCCTGGTGATCAAATCGGTTGTCAAACGGCTGGCCGCACAAGCCAAAGGGCTAGGCAACGCCGTCGAGCCGGCCAAGCTCGAAGAGGAAATGAACCGGATGGAAGCCTTCGTCCGGCGCTGCGACGATCTTACAAAAACTCTATTGGAAAACGGCGTCAAGATGATGACAGACCTTACCCGCTACGAACAAGGGCTGCTCAAATACCGTCAGGCGGGTCTGCACATGCACAAGCTCAACCTCGAATTGGAGGTGCTCAAGGCGTTGGAGGACAAGCGCCAGCCCGAAGCGATGCCGCCGCCGTCAATTGCCGGCAAAGGCAGCGATCGGGAGCGCCCTCACGGCGCCGAGCAAACTTTAACGGAAAGGCGCCAGGAATTGGACAGGCTGACTACCGGATTGCAGTCGGCCTCCTCCGATCACGATGCCCTGACCGAAGGGCGCACAGAGTTGACGCAGCTGGTGGAATTCAGCGGCAAGAAACGCCAATTGGAAAAGCTCGCCGCCCGCAAGCTCCGTTTGCACACCTCGGTATTTTCCCTCGACGAGCGTATGCGGATCATGGATGAGGAACTGGCCGATCTCCCCCGCCGGGTCGAGGAAAAGTTCATGCCGGCTCGCAAGGAATTGCTGCTGCAGGTATTTATCCCCGAGGCCGAGCGCGCGATCGACCATGGGAAATTGGCCAAGTCATTTATTCGCGAGATATCCAACCTGCCGATGGATCAGATCAAATCGTTGTACCTGGACCGGGCGGTCTTTCGCCGATTTTCCAGCCGGCAATTCGTGACCGGCGTCCATTTCTCCACCAACACGCAAGTGCCACATGCCAAATCCCTGCACAACGTGATGCCCGCGGTGAACCTGTTGGGCCGCACGCTGCTGCACAACTACGCCAAGCAACACCCCAGGCTGGCGGACAGGGTCAAGCTGGAGACTCATCCGACAAAAGATCCGGCGGCGCTGTGGGAGTTTGTCCAGCAACTCTCCACGATGGACAAACTGCGTTACGGGTACGTCGTCATACCAGCGACCACGTCATTGGATACAGCCGTGAAGCTGATGAATCAGAAGGATAGTTTGTTCCACGGCCTGCCGCGTCTGGTTTTGATCTACGTCAGCAAATTCAGCAACAGTGCCATCACCGGCGACCCCAAGCTGCGCGAAAACTATTTCAAAGCCCTCAAACACAACGTGATCATCAATATTGACGGCCTGACCCTGGTGGACAATCCGGCCGCCATAGCCGAGCGGCTGCTCCACGAAACCCTGGGCAGCACGTTCGATACGGCCGAAGTGGAGGACGAAGATGAGGAGACCGTCGTCGCCGTAAACACCAAGGTGTAGGAAACCGTATCGCTGCCGTAATTTATGCGAGGGTCGTCTTCGAGGCGGGACGCAGAAAGGCAAGGTCGCATCCGAGGTTGGCCTGCTCCACTTGCTCCATATGCAGCTTCAGGTAGCCACGTGCAGGCAGGCTCGCGGCAGCCCGTGGGCTGCCGGAACCCTTCCCGGCGCGCCGCCGGTGTAATTCTTCCTCGTCCACCATCAACTCCAGCCGCCGGCGATCCACGTCCAGGACAACGCGATCACCCGTTTCCACCAGGCCCAGCAGACCCCCCACCGAGGCTTCGGGTGCGATGTGGAGCACGATGGTGCCGAACGCGGTGCCGCTCATGCGTGCGTCGGAGATGCGCACCATGTCCTTGATGCCTTGCCGGGCCAGTTTTTGGGGGATGGGCAGGTATCCGGCCTCGGGCATGCCCGGGGCACCCTTGGGACCGGCGTTCTTCAGCACGAGAACGTCCTCGGGCGCCACGTCGAGCGCCGGGTCGTCGATCCGTTGGGCCAAATCCTCCAGCCCGTCGAAGACCACCGCCCGGCCCTCGTGTTGCATCAGATCGGCGGAAGCGGCGGACCGCTTGAGCACCGCGCCATCGGGGCACAGGTTGCCACGCAATACCACCAGCCCGCCTTTCTCCTGCAATGGCTTGGCGGCGGGCGCGATGACGTCTTGCCAATCGGGGAAGTTCCAGCGATCGTCGAGCCTTTCGCCCAGGGTGCGGCCGGTCACGCTCAGGCAGTCAAGGTTCAATTTGGGCCGCAGTTCCTGAAGCACCGTTTCCAGCCCGCCGGCGTTGTGAAAATCCTCCATGTAATAAATTCCGGTCGGCTTGAGGTTGACCAGAACGGGCGTCTCCTCGCTGAGCCGGTCGAAGAAACCCGGTTCGATGGCCACCCCCATCCGGCCCGCCATGGCGGTGAGGTGGATCACGGCGTTGGTCGATCCGCCGATAGCCAGCAAGACTCTACAGGCATTTTCGAACGCAGGGGGAGTCATGATTTGATCCGGAGTGCGGCCGGCAGCGATCATTTCCACGGCCGTGCGCCCAGTCTGTTCGGCCTGCCGCAACCGGTCGGCGTGCACGGCCGGAATCGCCGCGCCACCGGGGAGCATCATGCCCAGGGTTTCGGTGAGGCAGGCCATGGTGCTTGCCGTGCCCATCACCATGCACGTGCCCTGGGTCGTGGCCAGAGATCCTTCGATGCGGCGGATGGTGGCGTCATCGATCCGCCCGCCGCGGTATTCGCCCCAGAACCGGCGGCAGTCGGTACACGCCCCCAATCGTTCGGGCCCGAAAGCGCCGGTCATCATCGGCCCCGCGACCAGCACGATGGCGGGAACCCCGGCGCTGGCCGCCGCCATCAACTGGGCCGGCGTCGTCTTGTCGCAGCCCCCCATCAGCACCACGCAGTCGATGGGCTGGGCGCGAATCATCTCCTCGGTATCCATCGCCATCAGATTGCGGAAGAGCATACTTGTGGGGTGCAGGAAGGGCTCGCCCAGGGAGATGGTGGGAAACTCGAGAGGCAGCCCCCCGGCCTGCCACACGCCACGCTTCACTGCCTCGGCCAATTCCTTGAGCCCTCGGTGGCAGTTATTGAACTCGCTGTAAGTGTTGGCGATCCCAACGATGGGTTTCGCCAGATCTTCATCGCTGTAACCCATGGATTTGGCGAACGCCCTGCGCAGGTAACGCGAGAACCCACGATCCCCATAGTCGGTCAAGCCCCGTTCGATGCCTTGGTCGGTCATGGTATATCCTCGAATAATTTTGGATCCTATGGAATAGGCGTGTTCTGGTTTCCGGCGCCTCCATTCTATTATATGGTTTTCGTGATCAGATCGTACCCATTGATGATGCTATCGAAATGACCTATCGCGTGTTCAACTTCGCTCCCGGACCGGCCATGCTGCCCGCACCGGTTATGGCGCGGGTGCGGGAGCAGTTCCTCGATTTCCGGGGGCTGGGCGTCTCGATCGTGGAAATCAGCCACCGCTCCCGGGAATTCGAGGCGCTATTGGCGGAGACCGACGTCCTGCTGCGGGAGTTGATGGGCCTGCCCGCCCAATACCATGTGCTGTATTGCCATGGCGGCGCGGCGATGCAGTTCGCCGCGGTGCCCCTGAACCTGATGGGCCGGGTGCCCTCCCGCAGTGCGGACTACTTCGATACCGGCAATTTTGCGGCACGGGCCATCGAGGAGGGCCGGCGTTACGGCACGGTGAACGTGGTCGCCAGCAGCGCGGACACGGGGCACGACCGCATCCCGCACCACGATGCGGCTGATTTGAATCCTGACGCGGCCTATGTCTACATCGCCAGCAACAACACCATCTACGGCACCCAGTGGCATCGCTTTCCCGAAACAAACGACGTGCCCCTGGTTTCCGATGCCACATCGGATATCCTATCGCGGGTCATCGACATCACCCGCTTCGGGGTGGTCTTCGCGGGGGTACAGAAAAATCTGGGCAGCGCGGGCATGGCGGTGGTGATCGTACGGGAGGATCTGATCGGACATGCCGCGCCGCATACGCCCAACCTGCTGAATTACCAGACCTACTTCAAAGACCACTCCCTCACCAATACGCCCAACACGTTCTCCATCTATACCACGCAATTGACCCTGGAGTGGCTCAGTGAGCAAGGGGGTGTGGCCGCTATCGAGCAGGTCAACCGGAAGAAGGCCGATCGCCTTTACGGCGTAATCGACCATAGCGGATTTTACAGGGGCTTCGCGCAGCCCGAGCATCGTTCCATCAGCAACGTCACTTTCGGCCTTCCCACCGCCGGGCTGCTGGCGCGATTTCTGGAGGAGGCCGGGGACAACGGGCTGTACGCGCTGAAGGGACACCGGGCCCTGGGGGGGGTGCGCGCTTCCATCTACAACGCCATGCCCTTGGAAGGGGTGGAGGCCCTGGCCGGCTTCATGGAAGAATTCGAGCGGCGCAACGGGTGACCATGACCCATCGATTCCCACCGGGCCTCATCGTAGCCGGTATCCCCGCCGCCTGGCCGCCTCTGCTGACCGCGGCAGTCCTGGGCATGGCCCTGGTATTATTTGGAGCGGGCTGTGATCGGCGCACCGGAACCCGGGATGCTGCGAGCGAGGCCGCCGAATCCGTTTCGGGTGCCGGCCGCCCGGCAGAAATGATCGATATCAGCCTCGCCGACCCGCCGGTGATCCTGGCGCTGGGCGACAGTCTTACCGCGGGCTTCGGCGTCGATGAAGCCGTCAACTACCCGGCTCAGCTACAAAACCGATTGACCGCCCAGGGCTTCCCCCACCGGGTCGTCAATGCCGGGATCAGCGGCGATACGAGCGCCGGGGGGCTGGCCCGCATGGATTGGATTCTGCGCCAGCCGATCGCCATTCTGATCGTCGAGCTGGGCGCCAACGACGGTTTACGCGGACAGGCGCCCGAGGCCACCCGCGCCAACCTGGCTCGCATCATCGAAAGGGGCCAACAGGCCGGCGCCAAGGTGGTGCTGGCCGGAATGCGCATGCCGGTGACCCTGGGGTGGGACTTCAAGCGGAAATTCGACGCCATCTACGCCGACCTGGCCGACCGGTACGACGCACACCTGATTCCCTTCGTCCTGGAGGGCGTCGCGGGCCGGCGCGATCTCAACCTGCCCGACGGCATTCACCCCAATGAAGAGGGCTACCGCATCGTGGTGGATAATGTGTGGGAAGCGCTGGAACCGTTGTTGGACGTCAGGTAGCCGATCACCCCCAACCGCGGTTCGGATCGTCCTGCAACCCTGCCGCCATCATCGGGAATTGCCCAGACCTGGTAAATCCTCGTTTCAGACGGATTGGATAGGCTGCGGAGCGCCGAAGGCATCATTCCACGTGTGTCCGCTCGGCCGCGAAACAACTGGCCCAATGGCTGCCATCCTGGGGATACGGCGGGGGATATCGCGTTGGGCAAGCCTCCCGCAGGTGGGGGTCTTGCGTACTTCGCAGGAGGGGGCAGCGGGGGTGGAAGTGGCAACCCGCCGGCGGGGCCATGGGCGAAGGCACGTCGCCCGTCAGAGGCGGCCGCGTATTGTCTCTCGTTACCAGGCTGGGCACCGCATCCAACAGGCTCCTGGTATACGGATGGGCCGGATGACGGAAAACCGATTCGGTCTCGCCGTATTCCACGATCCGCCCCAGATACATCACGGCCACCTCGTGGGCAACGTACTGCACGACGCCCAGGTCGTGGGTGATGAATAGATACGTCAGCCCATGGCGCGCCTGAAGGTCGCGCAGCAGGTTGAGGATCTGGGCCTGGACCGACACGTCGAGGGAGCTGGTGGCCTCGTCGAGCACGATGAATCGGGGCCGCAATACCAAGGCCCGCGCGATGGCGATGCGCTGCCGCTGTCCGCCCGAGAACTCATGGGCGTAACGCCCCATTACCGAAGGGCTGAGCCCCACTTCGTCGAACACTTCGGCCAACTTTCGCTGGTACGCTTCCGGCGAGAGTCCGGGCTCGTGTACCCGCAGCCCCTCGCCGACGATATCTTCCACGAGCAGCCGGGGATTGAGGGAGGAAAAGGGATCCTGGAAAATCACCTGCATGGATCGGCGCATGGCCCGCATGCGATCCGGCGGCAGCGCGAGGATATCCTCCCCGTCAAAAATCACCTCTCCGCGCGCGTGCCCTTCCAGCCGCAGGATACTATGGCCCAGGGTGGTTTTGCCGCAGCCCGACTCGCCCACGAGCCCCAGGGTAATGCCCTCGCGGATGGCCAGGTTCACGCCATCGACCGCCTTGACGTAGCCTACGACGCGCTGAAAGAAGCCCTTTTTCACGGGGAAGTGCGTGCGCAGTTCGCGCACGTCGACCAATACCCGACCACCCGCTGCGGCGAATGCGGAAGCTGACTCGACAGGCGGATCCTGCTGTACCGGCACCCGGGGCAGGGGGTCAGATGGATCGTAGAGGAAACAGGCCACCTCGTGCCCTGGCTCTGGGGAAAATAGCGCGGGTTCCGAAGCGCTACAGCGGGGGGCGCTCGCAAAATCGCAGCGGCCCACGAACCGGCAACTCTCGGCGAATTCGGTGGCGGGCCGCACCATGCCCCGAATCACTTTCAGACGCTGCTCCCGGCTTACCCCGCGCGGGATGGACTCCAGCAGCTTGACCGTGTAGGGGTGTGCCGGCTTGCGCAGGATCGCTTCCCGTGTACCTATCTCGGCCAGCCGGCCCGAATACATTACGAGCACCCGGTCGCTGACCTGGTTGACGATACCCAGGTCGTGTGTGATCAGGATCAGCGCCATGCCGACCTCCCGCCGCAGTTCCTGGATCAATTCCAGTATCTGCGCCTGCACCGTGACGTCGAGGGCGGTGGTGGGCTCGTCGGCGATCATCAGCCGGGGCCGGCAGGCCATGGCCATGCCGATCATCACCCGCTGGCGCATGCCCCCGGAGAGTTGGTGCGGGTAGCTCGCCATCACCTGATCGGGGGACGGGATGCCCATGCGCTCCAGCAATTCCAGGCCGCGGGCATCGGCGGTCCGGGCCGACATCCCCTGGTGGAGCATCAATGGTTCCCGCAGTTGGTTGGCCACGGTGAATACCGGGTTGAGGGAGGTCATCGGCTCCTGGAAGATCATCGAGATCTCGTTGCCGCGGATACGCTGCAGAGTCTTCTCGGCGGCTCCCATCAGTTCCTGGCCATCCAGCCGGATGCTGCCCGATGGGTGATACCCCGCCGGGCCCTGCACCAGCTGCATGATGGACAGCGCCGTCACCGATTTCCCACAGGCCGATTCTCCCACCAGGGCCACGCTCTCGCCCTCCTCCACCATGAACGAGACGCCGTCCACGGCTCGGGCCAGCCCTTCCTCCGTGCGAAAGTAGGTGCGCAGATTGTCGATTTCGAGCAGAGCCATGGCGGGTGGGGGCGGTCGTTTAAGATTGGTGCAGGTTTCCGATGTCCGCCATGCTAGCCCATTGCGCGGTCATCGCAAGACCAGTCTTCGATAGGCACGTGATTAATCGCCTACCGCAGTCGAAGAAGTGCACCATCAATCACCGGGGACCCCATCGATCCGGGTCAGATAACGCACGACCCCGGCGCCACTATTCGAAGGGGTTCACTGTCGGTGTGTCCGATTCCCGCGGAGGCGGCGGGACATCATCATGTTCGAGCATCGCATCGTCCTCCATCGGCAATATTCGGAGCAATTCCGCGGGCAGAGGATCTTCCCTGAAAGTCCACACCGCCGGGTCGGGCTCAGGGAGGTTCATGTCGGCCACCCACTGCAGGGTTTCGGGGGTGTTGGTGATTCCGTAGTGGGCGAAGTGACTGCGCAGGTCGTGGCCGCTGAACTCAGATGCCAACTCAAGGAAGGTGTCGCACTGCTCCTCGACGGTGTTTGCGGGAAAGGCGGCCGGGTCTTCGCGGCGAAATCTGAAAATCTCCGTATAGACACTCCATCCGAAGGCAAGAGCAATTTGCGTGTAGAAAACCAGCTTCCCCGCCCTGTCGTTGAGATCCTCCCAGGCAACTCCATTCGCCAGGTCAATTTCGACACTGTCGTAGCCCCCGTTTTTTTGTATTCTTGTCGGCTCGCCGAAAATTTGTTGGTTGTATACGGTAAAAATATCGTTCAGGCCGTGGCTGCCCAATTGGCAGCGCCATCCCCCTTGCAGGTAGTTGTGACCGACCTCGTGATAAAACGTACCACTGGTCGAATACTCCATGCTGCCCAGGGTCAGGGCTCCAAATCCCAATGGAAATCCGGAATGGGCCGCCCCAATATAAATGTGAATATCGCTGACGGCCCGGGCCGGTCTATCCGGTGCGGTATGGGGCAGGGGTGCGGCGGCGCTAAGTCCGGACAATTCATACAAGTTGTCCATCACGGTGTCGTATTTGGCGGTCAAAAATTCGGGCGTGTCCAAGGCCCGGAGGACGTCCGACTGCGCCGTAATGATCATTTTTTGTCCCACCAGCTCACCCAAAGGAACGGGTCTGTCCCGAATCGAGGCGATCCACTCCGCATCCGAGTCTCGCCCCAGCACAAAGTGGGGCGCTTCCACGGCGCCGGATACGGTCACGTTTACGAGTGCTTCTCTGAAAAAGCCGGATTGCAGATAGAGCAATCCACCGAAAGGATGGCTGATTACGTTTTCCCCCAACGACAATGCCTGAGTCAAGGACTGGATGGGGGGCCTCCGCCAGGAATCGTTGGCTACCAGTGTCCGCCAGTATGTGCCAATTCTGACCACCAGGCCCGGCCCTCCGCCAACATCGGTGTACGGCGTACCGGGTTCCACGGTGATGGTAATGTCCTCTCCTGGAGGTGCGTACAATCCTGTGCCCAACCAATGGCCGGGCCGACGAGAAATGCGCAGATACCCCAAATTGGCCCGGTCGAAATCGAATACGTAGGAACGGCTCACCCGGGGGGCATCCGGAGCGACGACTCCGGGCCAATGATCGGCCCCCGGCAATTTGGGTTGGCCGGGCGCAAGCCTCATCAATAGAGGGTAAACGATAACGACCGTTCTGGTGTAGGGTCGCTCCGTGAGATCCATGGGATAGGTGTTATCGAGTGCAAAATATCGATCGGCTAACCAATCGTCGAAGCCATGCTCGACCAACATCGATCGCACGTCACTGTATTCCATATCCTGTATAATCAAAGGCAACTCCTCGAATTTATAAATTTCTTCATTGAACCCGAGGATGTCCCTGTTGGCCCAATCGCTCTCAACGGATTCCAGATACTCAAGATATTGCCGCAGCCATGTTAAATACTCGGGTTCGATGACTTGGACTTCCAAGCTGTCCTGGAAGCCGGACTCGGGTTCCGTCGTGGTAATCACCGCTTCTCCAATGGCGTTAGCGGTGGCCACGCCGTCAATTCCAACGGGCATGACCGTTTCATCCGAGGACTCCCATAGCACGGCATGTGTCAAATGAACGTCGGAGGTCGAATCGGTGAATTTGCCCCAGGCCCTTAGTTTCAGGGTTTCTCCGATTTCCGTTGGGTTGGCGCCGGAGGCGATCTCGATATAAAACGAAATCAATGCCGCGGGGAGGACGGTCAGGTCGGCCCGCGCTTTCTTTTCGGTGGCGTATTCTTGGACCTGAATCGGTACTTCACCGGCCGATATACCGGCCGCATGGTCGCGACCATATATAACCGCAATGTCACGGTTCAACGATCTCCATGCCAATTCTCGCGAATCGATCTCTTCACCGACTCTCCGCCCTTCGGACACACGATAAGCGGACAACCCCGTATTCTCGCCGGCGTGAATTTCGAGTTCTTGAAAAACGATCTCCAGATGGTAACCCGCACTTGAGTTGCCGCCGGATTCGGGGCCGCATGACGTGAGATACATTCCGGCGATCAACAGGAGAACAAGATTGACAATCCACGTCCCGTTGCCTACCGACGTTCGTTTCATCCCGCCCCCAATGCAATTGCCGTATGATTCCGTTGTAAGTCGAAAATTTCCTGGTGACTACGAAAATACTCCTTCTAAACCTGCTTCTTCTAATACCATCATTAGGTCACTAAAACCACAAAATCATGACGTAGAGCCGTCGTGCGGCGATTCATACGGTGAAGCGGTCGCCGCACAGGTATACCGGCCCCGGCCCAGCCGGCCCCGCCTCCCCCATTTGACCGCGCCCACATACCGATAGATCATCGTTGGCATGGAGCCCGCCCGCGTCAATCGTATCGTTGGTCTGGCGCTGCCGATCATCGGGGGCATGGTCTCCCAGAATGTGCTCAACCTGGTGGCCACGGCCATGGTGGGCTCGCTGGGCAACGCGGCCCTGGCGGCGGTGGGGCTCATGGCCCGCACCATCTCGTGCAGATCGCGAGCTGCCCGAACGGCGCGCACGGGGTCGTCTTCGTGAGAGGAAGGGATGCTGAACAAAACGGTGGCCTGGCGCCGTTCGCCTTCGGGTAGAGGTGATGCCGCGAAAGCCGGGGAGCCTGGGTCGGCCGCGGGTTCGGGAGGCTGCGAAAGATTTCAACCACAGGAATCGCAGAAAAGCGCATCGGCGGA
>JACZRV010000138.1 GCA_022574555.1 SAR324 cluster bacterium | reverse complement strand
GAAACGGTCTAACCCCATAACCGCCCAAAATTACCAAACGAAGCCAATTTCTCTCATAATTTCAGTACATAATATACTTATTCGGTAGGCCGAGGGCGCTCCTGCTGACCGGGAGGCGGTGCTCGTTTTCGCCCGGAGGCGAGCGGCGCTCCATGGCGATTATCCCTCCCGGAGGCCCCTGGGCATGATGGCTCGTTCCAGGCGGCCCAGCAGCCAATCGAGCGCCAGGGCCAGCAGGACGGTGGGCAGGGTGCCGGCGACGAGGATGTCGGTCTCGCGGGTGTCGATGCCGGTGAAGATGAGGTCACCGAGCCCCCCGCCGCCGATGAGGAAAGCCAAGGCGGCCGAACCGACATTGATTACGACAGCGGTGCGGATTCCCGCGAAAATCACCGTCAGGGCATTGGGCAGCTCAATCCGCCACAGTACTTGACCCGGGGACAGACCCATGCCCCGCGCCGCTTCCAGCATCGACGGTTCTACCCCGGACAGCCCCAGATAGGTGTTGCGCACGATAGGCAAAAGCGTGGCCATCGTGAGGGCCAAATAGGCCGGCAAAAAACCGATCTGCTGCACCAGGGCGAAGATCAAGACCAGCAACGCCAGGGAGGGGATGGTCTGTCCCAGTCCCACCAGGGTGATCGCGGGATGGGCCAGTTTGCGCAGGGCGGGCCTGCTGATCCCGATGCCCAACGCGAGCCCAGCGGCCGTCGCGCTGATCCCCGATGTGAAGACCAAGATCACGTGCTGATTGAACAGTCGCCATACTTCCCCAGGCTGCTCGGTGAGGAACGCGAAGAGACCGCTGCGCCAGGCAGCCCAAAGTCCCCATGCTGCCAGGAGTGTAAGCAACAGCGCTGCCCACGAGCGCAAATCCAATCGGGCGCGAGTCATTCCCCGCTCCGTGGCGTCGCGGGAGGCTCAGCTCCCCCTGGATCGGTTCCCCCTGGATCAGTTCCCCCTGGATCAGTTCCCCCTGGATCAGTTCCCCCTTGATATTCCGCGGACTGTTCCGTGGAGCCGGCTTCCGTATGAGCTCCAGTCAGGGTGCGTGTCAGGGAGCGGAAGGAGACCCTGCCCACGATTCGCCCCTGCCCGTCGGTCAGGCGGGCGTGGGATGCGGATCGCTCGACCAGAGCAGCCAGGGCCGCCCGCACGGTTGTTTCCGCCGGAAGGGTGAGTGCGTCGCCGGTGGATGGACCGGAATCCTCCCACTCCGTCTCCAGGGCCTGGATCGCGGGGAGCCGTGCCCGTTGCTGGAACCCCCGGTCGCTGCCGATAAACTGCTCCACGAACGGCGTGGCGGGCCGCAGCAGGATCGCCTCGGGCGTCCCCTGCTGCTCCACCCGGCCCTCGCGCAGCAATACGATTCGGTCGCCCAGCCGCAGAGCCTCGTCCATGTCATGGGAGACCACCAATACCGTTTTGCGCACCTGAGACTGAATGCCGAGGAACTCGGTTTGCAGCCGCTCGCGGGTGATGGGGTCCAGGGCGCCGAACGGCTCATCCATCAGCATCACCGGGGGATCGGCGGCCAGCGCCCGCGCCACCCCCACCCTTTGGGCTTCCCCGCCGGAAAGTTCCCGCGGATACCGCTCCCGGTAGGACGAGGGCGGCAACCCGACCAGATCGAGCAATTCCCCCACCCGGCGCCGGATGCGTTGCCGGGACCAATTCAGCAACGTGGGCACCACGGCGATGTTTTCGCCGACGGTCATATTGGGAAAGAGGCCCACCTGCTGGATCACGTAGCCCATGCGGCGCCTCAGGTGCACCGCATCCTCGGTGGCGATGTCCCGGCCCGCCACGCGGATGGAGCCGCTGGTGAGGGGCAGGAGCTTATTGATCAGCCTCAACAGGGTGGTCTTGCCGCAGCCCGATGGCCCGATCAGGACGCAAATTTCGCCCTCCGCCACCTGAAAGGTGACGCCGCGAAGCGCCTCCACGCCACCCGCGAACGTCTTGCGCACGTCGCTGAGCTCGATCACCAGCCGCCCCCAGGGGATGCAGCGCCGCCGATGGCGATTGAGCAGATGCAACGCGGCCTCACGTGCGCATCCCCACAGGAGTGAGCCACCACTGAAGCCAGCCAAGCAGGATTTCCGCGGTGACGGCAAGCAAGGCCAGCACCATAGCGCCTGCCAGCACGACCGCGTCATCCACCGCGTTCAATCCCGACTGTATCAGATGACCCAAGCCTCCGGCCCCGATGTAGGCGGCGATGGCCGTTACGCCGATATTCATCACCACCGCCGTGCGCACGCCTCCCAGGATCACAGGCAACGCCAAGGGCGCCTCGACCGACCAAAAGAGCTGACTGCGGGTCATGCCCATTCCCCAGGCCGCCTCCCGATACTCGGGATCGATATGCACGATGGCGGTGTAGGTATTGCGGATGATCGGAAGCTGGGCGTAAAGCACCAGGGCGATGACGGTGGGCACGACGCCGATACCCTGACCGATGGGCGAAAGAATCGGGATGAGCAAACCCAGCAGGGCGATCGATGGAACGGTCATGATGCCGTTGGCCAACTGGAGCACGGGAACGGCCCACGACCTGCGGCGCGAAATCAACACGCCGACCGGTACGGCAGTGACGAAAGCGATCAGAGTGGCGGCGGCGACCATTTCCAGATGCTCCACCGTCAAAACGGCCACCTCTCCCAGATGGGCTTGCAGGTAAACCAATGATCGCATGGGAATGCCTGGTGGATGGGCTCAAGGAAAAACGGGGCGCTCCTGGCGGGGCCGCTTTTCTTTTAGGGCCGCCATCGGTGCGCTTCCAACGCGTCCCAATCCATTTCGACGCCGTGGCCCGGGCGATCCGGTGCAGTCGCCACACCGTCGACGATGTCAAGCGGGTTGCGGATAAACCGCTCCAGTCCGAATCCGTGTACTTCGAGGAAGGAGGCGTTGGGCACCGCCGCCAGCAAGTGGACGTGCAGGTCGTGGACGCCGTGGGAGGTCACGGGGAGATTGTGAGCTTCGGCCATGTGGGCGATTTTCATCCAGATGGTCACGCCGCCGCAATTGGACACGTCCGGTTCCGGGAAGGCCACCGCGCCGGCGTCGATGTAATTGCGGAACTCGAACACCGTGTGCAGATTTTCGCCCGCGGCCACTGGCAAAGCCCCCTGACGCATGATGGCCACATGACCGGCCACATCGTCGGGGATGGTGGGTTCCTCCAGCCAATAAACGCCATACTCGGCCAGGGCGCGGGAAGCGCGGATCGCCTCGTCGATACGCCAGTGCATGTTGGCGTCCACCATCAGCGGTGTATCGGCACCGAGCAACTCCCGCACGGCGGCAACGCGCCGCAGATCCTCGGAGAGCAGGGGCCGGCCCACCTTCATTTTGACCGCCCGGAAACCCTTGGCCAGGAAACCGTGGGCCTGCTCCAACAGGGCCTCGTCGGTGAAATGCAGGTCGATACCGCCGGCGTAGGCCCGCACCCCGGGGTCGTGCCCCCCCAGGAAGCGCCAGAGCGGTTCCCCCGCCCGGCGCGCGTTCAGGTCCCAAAGGGCGATATCCACCGCGGAGATGCCGAATCCAGCGACGCCACCACGGCCGGTATAGTGAATCCCCCACCACATTTTTTCCCAGATGCGCTCTACGCGACGCGGGTCTTCGCCCAACACCAGGGGGGCGAGATCGTGACGAATGATGGAAAGAATCGCCTGGGCGCCTCGTCCCGCGGTATAGGTATACCCCAATCCTTCGCCGCCCTCATCGTCCTTGACGCGTACGGTGACCAATTGAAACGCGGACATCTCACCGTGGGTCGAGTCGGAGAGCGTGACGGGGAGGGGGATGTGGTAATGGGCGCCTTCAACGGCCGCGATCTTCATCGCTTCTCCTATTTTCTCATCGTTGTGCGGACGACGACTGGGCGACGGATCCCAGTGGCGATAGACCCATCCTGGCAGGCTGACAGCAACACAATAGCCGCAAGGCAACCGATAGAGTCACACTCTTTTAATCAACGCCGTCCTTCCTGGCAAGACCGGCATCCAGGGCGCTTGGTCCGTGAGGTGCCCCTATCATCACTTCGCTGACGATTTCCAGAAAAAAAACCTTGACTTTGATTCCCGGCGGCCCGTACAACATATTTGAGATTGAGTCTCATTATCATAATTCCATACCGCAAGGCTAAACCGGGCGAATGCACGGGGCTTTGGGTAATAAGCGGGAAATAGGCTTATTTAGCAGACATTTTGGTAGAGAATATTCTGTGTATAGAGATTTGAGTGCATTGTCAGTGACGATATTGCGTCGAATGAGATTTGGTCTCAATCGTATTGATGACCCGATGCCTGCAAATTGGCGGCTTTTGAGGTGGCCCGCGTTCCTGATGGCGTGGGGGGTGGTGTCGCTGGTGGCAAATGTGGTTCCGGCTCAGGAAGCGGACCCGGCACGTCTTCAGGAACAGATCGACGCTTTGAGCGCGCAGGTGGACATGCTGGCCGCGGAGTCGTCCGCGGGATTCGGCACTGGAACGACGGTGGGGGGATACGCCGAGCTCCACTACAACGCTCCGGAAGACGGTACAACTGTGCTCGATTTTCACCGTTTCGTCCTGCTCATCAGCAAACCGATCAACGAATGGATCAGCTTCTACTCCGAGCTTGAGATCGAGCATGCCTTTATCGAGGGCGGCGAGAAGTCCGGTGAGGTGGAACTGGAGCAAGCATTCCTCGATTTCCAGATAATTTCGTCCCTGCGAGCCCGCGGCGGCATCCTGCTGGCCCCCGTAGGGATCATCAATCCGGTACACGAGCCGAACACGTTCTACGGCGTCGAACGCCCCGCGTTTCACAAGTTTATTATACCGACGACCTGGTTCGACGCCAGCGCGGGCATCGCCGGCGAAATGGACGCAGGCGTCAACTACGAGTTGTACCTGATGGCGCCCTTGGACGGCAGCGGGTTCGAAGGCAAGGATGCCCTGCGGGGTGGGCGGCAAAAGGGTTTCAAGAGCGAGGCGGAATCCCTGGCCCTCACCGGACGGGCCCAGTACAAGGTGCCCGGTCTCGCCGCGGGATTGTCGTTCTGGCGGGGCAATGCCAGCTCGTCGTTCCTGCGGGATTGCGGCAGCGACCCCGATCCGGATGCAGGCTGCCAAAATACGGTGCGGCTGGATATCGGCCAGGTGCCGGTAATGCTAAGCGCCCTCGACCTGCAATACGACATGGGCATGTTCCGCGTGCGGGCCGAGTACGCGGCGGGCACCATCGGCAACACCAAGAACCTCAACGCCATCACCGGGAAGGACGCGGGTTCCGCTTTCGACGGTTTTTACGTGGAGCCCTCGGCGCGGGTCTGGCAGTTGAGAGAGCAGTCTCTGGGCGTGTTCGTGCGCTACGAAGACATCAATCCCCAGGCCGCGGTTGCCGCGGGCAAGGTGAACGACTCGCTCAACTTTACCAAGACCGTGGCCGGCCTGAACTACTGGCCCGATCCCGATGTGGCCCTCAAGTTCGATTACGAAACCAAGACCCCCGACGCAGGCTCGAGCACCACGGGGTTCAACCTGGGCATCGGCTGGAGCTTCTGACATGGGGCACCCGCGAATATTGAGGACGTCGGTTAGGCTGCTCGCCGTCCTCGTGGTGACGGGCATGGTCACCGGAGCGGCCCGAACGGGTTACGCTCAGAAGGTCTATTTGACCCAGGCCGAGGCATTGCGGCAGGCCTTTCCGGATGAAGAGGTGCGCGCGGTGCCGATGCGCCTCGATCCTCAACTGCGGCGCACAATCGAGCGCGAATCAGGGGTCAAGCTCCATCCCGCGCGGATTCGCTGCTTCCAGGGGCTTTCCGGCGGCAGCGTGGTGGGCTACGCCTGCATCGACCACGTTATCGGCAAAGAGAGGCCCATCACTTACTTGGTCCGCATCGACCACCCATCCGGAAAAATCGCCTTGGTCGAGGTCATGGTCTACCGCGAGTCGATCGGCGCCGAGGTGCGCCTGCTTCCCTTTCGGAAGCAGTTCGAGGAGAAGACTGTCCTTAATCCCCTTCGCATCCACGAGGACATCCGCAATATCAGCGGTGCCACACTCTCCTCGCGGGCCTTGGCCGCCGGCTCGCGGAAGATGCTTCATCTATACCACCACTATTTGCGCGACTTACCAGGCGATTAAACGCCCCCTCCGCTCCGCACGCCGCCGGGTACGGCCACGGGGCCGTGTGGATTCCCGGCACCAAGCCTGATATCCCCGGACGTGCCCCTTTACCGTGCCGCGCCATGATGCTAGAACTTGCCGCGGTATCGCCAAAGCCGGAGGTGTGTCCATGTCATCGTCCCGGATGTACCGTACCGGTAGGGATGTCCCCTGCTGATTTTTCGCAAATGAATAGAAAATGAATCGCGAATGCGTATGGGCCGAAACTGTGCGGCTTGTTCCGGGCCAACGATCGTGGATCGCGCAACGCCATCCGCATCGGGCGCGGCGCACGGACGTAAGGGATGGTTGGCATTGCTAGGGACACGCAGGAAACGGCGAGCCGGTTGGATCGTGGGTGTAATGCTGCTGGCATGGGCTATGGCGCTGGTACCAACTCGGCCCGCTCAAGCGATTTGGATCTTCTTTACCCAGAAAGAAGCCATCGAGATCGCGTTCCCCAATGGTGAATCGGTGCATCGGGTGGCTTTGCGCAAAATGCAGCCGGAAATAAAAAAGGAGATCGCAGCGATCCTCGGGCAAACGGTAATCTTCAATTTGACCAAATGCTTTCAGGGCACCATTGACGGCCAAGTGGTCGGCTACGCTTGCATCGACAACGTCATCGGCCGCTCACGGCCCATCACTTACATGATCAAGATCGAACATCCCCACGGAGATATCCTTCATTACGAGGTGATGGTCTACCGCGAGGCGATCGGCAAGGAGGTGGGCGGCGGGCCTTTCCGCGAACAATTCTACGGCAAGACTCTGCAAGACCCGCTGGAGTACGGCGAAGACCTGCGCAACCTGGCCGGCGCTACCATGTCCGCCGTGGGCTTGCGCGACGGCTTCCGGCGTCTGCTTGTCCTGTACCAGCGATACCTCAAGTATCTTCCCGACCTCTCCAGCAGCTAGCACGCAATCCGCATCGTAACCCGGACCTGGCCTCGTTTTCTCTGAACAAACCCACGAACTCGTTTCGGGCCGGCCGTCCCATTCAGAACGCCCCATCGGTAATGGGTATGATGAAAACAAGAATTCCAACGGCCCGGGCGGCCCTCCCCATTGCGATATTGCTGCTGCTGATGGCTTCGGCAGCGCCTGCTCAGGCGGTCTGGAACTACTTCGATCGCGCGGAAGCGCTGGAGATAGCCTTTCCCGATGGGGAGAGGGTCGCCAAGGTGCCCTTCGAAACGCTGCAAATGCTCGATGCTGATCTGCGGATGGAGATCGAGGCGGCGCTGGGCCACGCCCTCGTATTGGGGAATACGGAGTGCTTTCAGGGTTCACGGGACGGATCGATAGTGGGATATGCCTGCATCGATAACGTCATCGGCCGTTCACTGCCCATCACCTTCATGTTCAAGATCGACCATCCCAGCGGCGAAATCGTTTGGTACGAGGTGATGGTCTACCGCGAGGCCATCGGCCGCTCCGTGCGCCGGGGACCATTCCGCGAGCAGTTCATCGGAAAAACATTTCAGGACTCGTTGCGGTATGGGGAAGATCTGAGATCCATCGCTGGGGCCACCATGTCTTGCGACGGGCTGAAGATGGCCTTTCGCAAGTTGCTATTCCTCTATGAATACCATCTGAGGAATCTGCCCCTACTCGCCGAAGGCTCTATCGAGGAGATGAAGATCCAGGAATACATCAGATGACACCTTTCGGTAAGGCTTGGCTGGCGATTTGCGTCGTGTCGCTGATTGCGGCGTTGCCGCCCAGGGACTCCGTGGCGTTGCCGCCCAGGGGCTCTGTGGCATCGCCACCCAAGGACCCCGTGGCATCGCCGATTCGGGACACCGCGGAAGGGCAATCGGATAGATACCGCACGCGCATGCGTTTGCAGATGGGCTCGTTTACGGAAATCACCGTGCCCGCCGCCGACTACACCCACCGGGCCGTCAGCCGCGCATTCGATGCTGTGGAAGCCCTCGACCGGCTCCTGAGTACCTACCGTCCCGAAAGCGAGGTTTCCCGGCTTGCCGCCGCGGGAAGGCTGGCGGTGAGCCCCGAAGTTCTGGAGATCACGGCTCTGGCGATCCGCATGGCGAGGGCCACCGGCGGGGCATTCAATCCCGCCTTGGGGCCGGTAATCCAACTGTGGCGCGACGCCGAGGCGCGGCAAGTCCCGCCCAGTCCCGCAGAACTGGCGCGGGCGCGCCGCAGCACCGACTACGAGCGCGTGCTGCTGCAAACCGAGCCGGACATTATCGCTTTCGCAGAGCCCGGCATGGCACTCAACTTCGGCGCCATCGGCAAAGGGTACGCCCTGGACAAGGCCGCGGAGGTACTGCTCGCCGAAGGCATCGATTCTGCGATGCTGGCTTCCGGGGGAAGCAGCCACCGCCTGCTGGGGCACCCTTTGGAACGCCCGTGCTGGGAAATGGCCATCCGCCACCCGGAAGCGCCGGATCGGCTGGTGGCATTCCTCCTCGTGGGCGCAGGGGGCATGGCCACTTCAGCCCAATCCGGAAAACAGCGGGTCATCCAAGGGCGCACCTACGGGCATATCATCGACGCCCGCACGGGTCGCCCGGCAGATCCCGAGACGCCCATCTGGAGCGCGACCGTGTGGGCTCCCGATGCGGCCACGGCCGACGCTTTGGCTACCGCGCTGATCGTGATGGAGGCAGCCCGGGGATTGGAACTGATAGAGACCAGGGCGGAATCCGAAGCACTGATCGTGCGGCGGGCGCCCGATGGCTCTCCCTTTTTGCAGTCGACTAGCGGCATCGTCCGGCGGGGCGAACTCGATGATCTGCCCTTGTACGTGCTCGTGCAGGAAACGCGCTGCCTAGGCGATTCCGGAGCGGGAGATTCTTCGCGGCTGGTGGGTTCGCCAATTGCCCGCCTGGGCCAAAATCTTCGATCCGGGCGCCCGGCATCAGATCCCCCGTCATAAGATTAAGGAAACCATGAGGACCAGCGAGCAAGTGCAACGGGAGGCGCTCCAGCGCATCCGGACCATAACCATCAGACCCTGGCAGAGAAAATGGCTCTGGTGGATGACCTATCTCTGCATCGGCAGCGGGGTTGGAATCTTTTATCTGAAATTCTTTGTGGAAAAGGATTACTTCTCCGTCTGGATCCACCCTACCCATCCCTGGCTCGTTGCAATCCACCTGATTACCTCCCCGATCCTGATTTTCGCCGTCGGATCGCTGATGCTGTTTCATGTGATTCCCCACTCCCGCGGCTACCGGCTCATTCGTTCGGGCGTGTGGGTTATGGTGATCCTGGCCATTTATGCGATCATCGGCGTGTTGCTGTTACGTCTGTTGCCGGAACCGGTGGCCGTAATTTTGTTCCTGGGGCTGGTCGCCGTGTCGTTGGCGGTGTGGCATTTGCTGCCCTACTCCCGCCCGCGCAGGCATTTCTGGAGCGGCGTCTGGCTCCTGGTGACCTTCGCCATCTACGCCACCACGGGGATGTTCCTCTTCTTTCTCTTTCCGGAGGAGGTGATCGATTGGATGAAGAGGATCCACACCGTCTCGGGCTTCGTGTTCTATCCCTTCATCGGCTACCACTGGTGGGTGCGCAACGAACCCCACCGCAACCCGAATCGTGGTTCCCGACGCGGCACGGCCGGTTAGGCTCCGTTCCGAAAAAACGCGAGTATTCAGAGTTTGGTCACGGATCACGATCCGCGTACTTTTTTTGTCCGCTTTTTGCCGTCAGAAAATGGAAGAAAATGTCCGCAGAGCCGCTCCCCCCTATGCCCAGCGCCTCAATGGGTTCGATTTGCAAAAAAACGTTTTTCGCGGCCAAAAGCGGCCATAATTTTTTCCCCAAGCCGGCACAGTGGAGGTGCCCCGGAACGGGGGCCAAGTCCTCCGCCCGCTTTCCATTCTAGCCCCTGCCACGCGCTCGGGATAGCCCCTGGCCGCGAATAACCGAAAATGTCCGCGCCTGCCCTTCGACAAGCTCAGGACAAGGCAGGCACGCGGAATAACGGCCATCCGCGCAACCTGCGCAATCTACGGAGTTGAAGGCATCGGCAAATCAAACATTCCCGCGCGGGCGGCGTCAATGTGCGCCGTTTCACGTTCAGATTGCGTTATTAATCAGACGGTGCTATAAATGTTCGACCCTTGGAGAGGGGAAATTCTTGCAACGCCTCCTTCTGCTGCAAGGCCGCGGGTTTGGCTGGAGTGAGGCGAGCGAAAAAGACTCGGCGAGCGCGAACGAATTCTCAAGATATTCAGCCCGCGCCGGGCGGGATGCCGAAGCTGACCTAACAGGGGATGGGAACGATACTACCCACCGGCTTCTGCAGTCCCCATTCCATCCAATTTGGGCCGCTCCTCAGCGAACGGTCCGCGGGGACAATGAGCGGATTCTCAATGCCCCCAACCACAAAACTACCATACAATCGGGTGCCCGATGAAACAGCACAAGTTATTTGGTTTCCTAGCGATTTTCGCCGTAACGGCACTGATACTCGCCGGCTGCGAAGCCGCAAGCGATGACGGTGGTGGCGGTGACACCGCCGCAGTGACCGTTCCCAACGGATTGACCTCGGATTGCAACTCCGTCACCGAAGGCGGCACCCTGAATACGAGTGCCGGGGGAGCCAAATCGGACACCATCGAACCCGGCGAGTGCGTCACATACTCATTCGTGGGCGATGCGAATACCGCGTACACGGTGACCCTCAAGACCAATTCCGGCAACGCCGACCTGATCTTGGCCTTCAATCAAGCCTACACCAGTCAATTGGACGGATCGCCATCCACGAACTCCTCGACGGACAATGATATCATCTCCTTCCTCTCCTCTAGCAGGTTGCGGAAATTCGGGCTGAGTCTGGTATAACAGATTCAACCCTACCCAGAGTACTTTCCATGGAGGAGATGCGATGCGCGGCCAGGATACCCAACAAGGGGCGTTGTTCAGTTATGTTTCTTTGGAAGAGCGGATTCCCGCCGATCACCCGTTGCGTGCGATCCGCGCCATGGCGGACCGGGCGCTGAGGGCCTTGA
>JACZRV010000137.1 GCA_022574555.1 SAR324 cluster bacterium | reverse complement strand
CCTGGACAACCCTGGATTGATGCGATCCTCTACCTTGGACCATGTGGCCGCCGAGTTTGAGAAAGAGACGGGCCTGACCGCCAGCAAGCAGACGGTGGCGAACGTCGCCGATCATTTGGCGCTGAAGCGGCGCAGGAAGCGCGGTCCGGTGCCCACCAAAACTGCAGAAGAGAAATTAGAGTCCAAGCGCACCCGGCAGCGAAATTGGCTGAGGAAGAAGCGCCAGAACTCCCGCGCGAAGGCAGCACTAGCAGGGAAGGAGGTACTTAGTTCTTAGAAATCGACAAGAGACGGCCCGAGACTGATCTACCAGCCTCGGGCCTGGAGCACGGAAATCCGGTCAAAGATCTCGGCGTGCCGAAAGCAATCGACGAGGTGATCGTTGACCATGCCGGTGGCTTGCATGAAGGCGTAGCAGATGGTGGGGCCTACGAAGCGGAAGCCGCGTTTTTTGAGATCCTTGCTCATGGCCTCGGCTTCGGGGGTCAAGGCGGGAATGTCGTCGAGGCTCTTCCAGCGGTTCTGAATCGTCTCTCCGCCGGTGAAGCTCCAGATGTAGGCATCGAAGCTGCCGGCTTCCTCTTGCACGGCGAGAAAAGCATTGGCGTTGCCGACGGCGGAATTCACCTTGAGCCGGTTGCGCACGATGCCCGGGTCGGCCAGTAATTGGGCGACCTTGGGATCACCATATGCGGCGACGCGCCGGGGGTCGAAACCGTCGAAGACCCGGCGGTAGTTTTCCCGCTTGTTGAGAATGGTCTCCCAGCTCAACCCGGCCTGCGCCCCCTCGAGAATGAGGAACTCGAACAGGAGCCGGTCGTCGTGCACGGGTACGCCCCATTCCCGGTCGTGGTAGTCGCGGTAGAGGTCGGATTTTTCGCTCCAGGCACAACGGGTGATCATGCCGGATGACTCCAGGTGAATCGGCGCGGCGAACCATCGGGGTCTGGCGTTCAGCGCCGGGTTTGTTCGTAAAAACAGTGTCCGCCCCTTCCAGCATTCATGGCCGGAAACCCCTTTGCAATGGGATGTCGAGCAATATCGGCTTATTGGCCTCCAGGGCCTCACGCAGTGCGGGCCTCACCTCGTCTGGCGCTTCGACGCGACGTGCCGTAACCCCCAACGATTCAGCCAGGGCGGTGAAGGCAATGGCGGGGTCTTCCAGGTCCAGGCCGATGAAGTTCTCCCGAGCTACCGCCCGGCCACCATAGGCGAAAAGACGTTCCTTCAGGATGCGGTAGGAGCCGTTGTTGCAGATCACGTAGGTCAGCGGAAGATTCAAGCGGGCAGCGGTCCATAAGGCCTGGATGTTGTACATGGCGCTGCCGTCACCGGAGACGGCGATCACTGGCCGCTCGGGCAGGGCCAGCTTGACCCCGATCGCACCGGGCAGGCTCCAGCCGATGCCCCCGCCGCACAGCCCGAAGAAGCGGTGGGGATCGGCCACCTTGAGGTAGGAAAGCAGGGTGCGCGAGGAGGTGATGCCTTCGTCCACCACCACTGCGTTGGCGGGAATGGTATCCGCGATGGCCGACATCAGAAAATCCGGATCGATGGGCGTGACCTGATCCGCGGCTTTCAGCTTTTCCAGGCGTCGAGCCCGGCGTGTGGCCCAATTGTCCCCGCGAATCTCTTCGGCACGCTTGGCGGCGGCCTGCGCCTGGTCGGGCGTGCGCTTTTCCTCGATGACGCGCATCAGGGCTCTCAGGGTGACTTTGCAGTCCGCCTGCACGGCCAATTCGGCAGGGTAGTTCTTCCCCAGTTCCCAATCCCGCATCCCCAGTTGCACCACGGGCAGACCCGGAGGCAGGGGCTCCACGGGGCTGGGCACGGAAAGGGTGAAGACGTCCGCACCCGCGGCGAAGAGCAGGTCCATCGGTTCAAGCAGATCCCGGATGCGCCGCTGGTCCCGCGTCAGCTCTCCCATGAACAGGGGATGATGCGAGGGAAACACTGCCGAATGGGGCACCGATTGGACGTACACCGGCGCGCCCAGCAAATCGGCCACCGCCGCCAGCTCGGCAAAGGCGTTCGAGAGGGTGATCTCAGATCCGGCCAGGATCAGTGGTGCGCTCGCATCCAGCAGCCGTTGCGCCAGGTCTTGCAGGACGCCGTCGTTGGGCCGCACGGCCGTCTCGACCCGTGTCGGCCGGCCCAGATCCAGTTCCGCCTCGGCATTGAGTACGTCGCCGGGCAAGGAGACAAATACCGGCCCCATGGCCGGGGTTAAGGCCACCTTGGCCGCCCGGTGCAATACTCGGGGAAGATCCTCCACGCGCGTCACCTCAGTCGCCCATTTCACCATCGGCGCAGCCATGGGCACCAAATCGTCGTGCAGCAGCGGTTCGGTGACGGCCAAGCCCTGTTCCTGTTGCCCCGCGGTCAGCAAGAGGGGCACGCCGGCGCGCTTGGCGCCGTAGAGGGCGCCCATTGCATTGCCCAATCCGGGGGCCACGTGGACGTTGGCGGCGGCGAGCCGCCCCGAAGCCCTTGCGTAGCCCTCGGCCATGGTCACCACCACCGATTCCTGGAGCCCCAACACGTATTGCAATCCCGGATGTTCCACGAGTTGGTCCATGATGGGCAACTCCGTAGTGCCGGGATTGCCAAACAAATAACGCACGCCTTCCTGCTCGAGGATTTGCAAAAACGCGGAACGTCCGCTGGTTATCGTCATCTTGGGTCCAGGTTCGATAGGGTGATCTTTCCGGTCTCGGCGTTTGCCGAGCCGTGTGGTAAAATACGGCCTGAGAACAATTGGCACGGGAGCGGCCGGACTGAGATTTTCTCCGATCCGCCGCGTAAGTCAAGCAGCCCCGGTGCAAGAGATCCTCATTGAATAATTGGAAATTTGCTCCTGATCGTGCAATTTGGGGCTGGGTGAATTTTTCATACGTTTAGGAGAAAGACAAGGCGCCGGTCAAAGTATATCGAAACCCGATCTTGACCGGGCAGAACCAATCAGCAGCAGACCATCCCCTATCGATCCCGAAAAAATATGACCGAGCAGTCCAAAGAACAGGCGGCAAAGGTTGGCGCCTACCTGAGTCGCGGAGTAACTATTGAAGACCCCCGCAAGGTAATGCCCAAGCTGCTGGCCGAAGTGAAGGGCTGGGAAGCATTTTGGGCCGGGAAAGAGAAGGACGCCATAACCGCAGCGGGGGAGAAAAGTCTTGCCGCCCAGGAATACCACCAGATACGCCGCTTCCTGAAAATATTCGTGACCCCCAGGCTGAACGAGGTCGGCGAACTCCAGCCCGCCGATCAGGTGCGAATGCTGAATCTGCTGACGCCCTTCGACACCGAGGGCGGACTGCGGGATTTCATGCTCCATTTTTTTCAAATCACGGAAGGAGATGGAGACGATCTGATCTACGACAACCGCGATGCGTTCGAGCGAGAGCTGTACGTCCTCCATGATCTGTACAAAGTGAAAAAAACCCAGGAGGTGATCGACGTCATCCGCGCCTCGGGCGGGGAGTTTCCTTCCGTCATGTCGCCGGAGGATCAGCGCAAGACCTTGGATCAACTGGCCATCATTTTGTCCATGATGTATGCCCAGGCTCTCCCCGCCGAGCACCGGGAAAGGATTCGGCAAGATATTTCGCCCAAATACCTCACCGCCCGCGAGCTGCTGAAGCGCCGGGAGAGCGGCCTGCTTTTTCTCTATCCGCACGTCCGGGAGAAATACGATTACCGCCGATTTTTCTTCCTCATTTACTTCAAGAATGGACTGCGGACGAAAGTTGGCACTGATGAACAGGAGTTCAAATACAATTTCGCCCACTTCCAGACCCTGAAGCGCGAGTTCCTGATCAATTGGTTGGCATCCAGCCTCAAAGGCAATCCGAGAAAGATGGAATTGTACAGCCAGTACAAGCTGCACGGCAAAACCATCCGCCAGTGGGTGGAAGCGCATCCCGAAAACGAGGCAGAATACCTGATGCAAATGCCGGCGCCCGCCTTCAAGGACATGGTGGAGCAGATCAACGAGAAGCTGCCCCAGGATCAACGGGTGGGATTCGTCACCGAGGCGGAAAACTTCGGCCTCTTTCACGAGCTCAAAAAGCAGCTTAAGGAAGCGGTCAAACTGGTCAAGGCGCCCATCCAGACCCTTCGCAAGATCGTCGAGCAGGAGCAGCCGGCGGCGGCGGAACCGAAGACCGAGCCGCCCCCGCCACCCCCGCCGGAGCCCGAGCCACCCCCGCCGGAGCCCAAGTGGGAAGTGACGTTGCTGAAGAAGGGCCAGATCGGCAACACGTTTCTGCAATCCACGTCGGCGGGTTACAATGCGCACCTGAATGCGATCAAGGCCCGGTTGGGCGACAAGTACCGTTCCTTCGCCGACTACACCTCGAAGCTGCTGGAAAACACCCCGGAATCGGTCACCATTCGCCGCCGTACGCCCAAGCACGAATGGACCATGCCTTACCACCTGAAATACATCCTGCCCGACGAAGTGAAGGAGTACCTTCTCATCTTGGGTGCCGAGGTGAAGGCTCTGCAGCGGGGGATGACCTATACGGCGAAAGAAAGCTATAAGTTCACGCCGTATTTTGTCCTCGGTGCCGCCCAGCCCGAAGAGCGCTTGGACGCCCCCACCGGCGAGCGAAGCGTCCGCGGAAAGGTTTTCTCCGAATTCGATTCCCGATCCCCGCAGGTGGGCAAATTTGCCATGGAAATGCTGGAGATCGTCAAGGAGAAGATCAAGCGCAAGTAGGGCGCTAGGCGGATTCAAGCGCCGCGGGCCCTGGCGGTACGGGCTCAAGCGATACGGCAGCGACGCCCCGAAACGAGGGCATCTCAAATCCCATCAAGGCCACCCCTTCACGGAATCAGCAGCACCTTGCCCGTGGTGCGTCGGCCCTCCAGAGCATCATGGGCGGCCTTGGCCTCGGCCAGAGGGAAGGTCTCTCCGATGCGTACGTTCAACTTGCCGTCGCGCACCATGCCCATCACCGCGCCCGCGCGCGCGGTCAGTTCGTCGCGAGTGGTGGTGTAATTCACCAGAGTGGGGCGGGTGAGGAACAGGGAACCCTTTTCGGCAAGGATCGCGGGGTCGATGGGGTCCACCTTGCCGCTGGACTGGCCATAGAGGGCCATATAGCCTCTGGGACGCAGGACGTTGAGCCCCTTCTCGAAGGTCGTGGCGGCCACCGCATCGTAAACTACGGAAACCCCTGCGTTGCCGGTAATGCGCATGGTCTCCGTCTCGAAATCCTGCCGGGTATAGAGAATTACCTCGTCGGCACCCGCTTCCTTGGCCAACCGGGCTTTTTCGTCGGTGGAGACCGTGCCGATCACCTTGGCCCCAAGCATCTTGCACATCTGGATGAGGAGCAACCCCACTCCGCCGGCCGCGGCGTGCACCAGGGCCCATTCGCCCGTCTTGAGGGGATAGGTATCGTGGCACAGATAGTGAGCCGTCATGCCTTGCAGGAGCACCGCCGCCGCGGTTTTGCCGTCCAGCCCTTCCGGCACCCTTACCGCCCGCGCCGCCGGGATCACCGCCTTTTCGGCATAGGCCCCGAGGATTCCGCTCCAGGTGACGGTATCTCCCACCTGAAACCCCTCCGCGCCGCCGCCGAGCGCTTCCACGCGGCCCGCGCCCTCGACCCCCAGGGTGAAAGGGAGGGGGATGGGGTACAGCCCCGAGCGCTGGTACGTGTCGATAAAATTCACGCCCGCGGCCTCAAGATGGACCAGCAACTCGCCTTCGGCGGGGTTGGGGTTGGGGATGTCTTCCAGGCTCAGGGTTTCCGAGCCGCCGTTCTGATTCACTCGAATCGCTTTCATGAATTCACTCCACTCGATTGTTGGGTTGCGAGGCATGGCCGCCTCGTGGTTTGGGCACCGTTCTTACCGCAATGCGGACTATTTCACCAGATGCAATTCGATTCCCAGGGGAGCCTATCGTGCGGAGCGTGCCGGCTGCGCCTTGATCGCGACGCTGGTTTGGGGCAATCTTGCCTCATTCGGCCCATGCGGCGGCGCGGCTCCGCCGGGGATGGCAATGCCCGCATCCACAGAAATCCCCTCGGCGCGCTTCCGGTCACGCTAATTCGCATCCACCCTTATATGCCACTCTGACGCCCCATGCCCGCTGCTCAGCCGTTAACGGTTCGCTTGGTCAGCTTCGGGTACAAGTATTCCGGCTTGCCGAAAGAATTCCACCATGAGGCGGACGACGGCATGGGCGGAGGCTTTGTTTTCGACTGCCGCCCTTTGCCCAACCCCTTCTGGGAAGAATCCCTGCGCCACCATACCGGACAGGACGCCGTGATCCGCGACTACATGGGCAGCCAGCCGCAAGTGGCGGACTTCGTCGGACATGTGTCCGCACTCTTGCTGCTCGCCGCCCGCAACCGCCGCACGCAGGGGCGTCCCCTGCTTCGCGCCGCATTCGGCTGCACGGGTGGCAGGCACCGTTCGGTATACGTCGCAGAATGCATGCGCGAGGTGCTGGAGCAAGCCGGGTTCCAGGTGCATCTGCAGCACATCGATATCCGCAGCGGGCGGAACGATCCTGACCGAACGCAGCCATGAAGGCGATGATCCTCGCCGCCGGATTGGGCACTCGGCTGCGCCCGGTCACTGACACCCTGCCCAAGATCCTGGTCCAGGTGGCCGGCATACCCGCGATCGACCGGCTGCTGGATCACCTCACCCGGAACAGCATCGCCCAGGTGGCCATCAACACCCACCACCTGGCCGAGCAGGTCGACCGGTACGTGGAGGAACTGTCCCTGCGCCTCCCGCAATTAACCGTGCGCCTCTTCCACGAGCCCGATTTGCTCGGTACAGGCGGCGCACTGGTCAACATCCGCGATTTCTGGGGTGAGGAGCCCCTATTGGTCTGGAACGGCGACGTGCTGGCCGATGTCGGCACCCGAGCCATGCTGAAAGCACACCAGGCGTCGGGGGCGCTGGCCACGCTCCTGGTACAGGATCGCCGCGAGACCTCGCACCTGCTGATCGATGAGGCGGATTGGGTGCGAGGGGTCGAGTCTCCCCAGCGGGGCGGGCGCCGGGTGCTGGCCGATCCCGTGGGCGATCTACGCCCCCTGGCCTTCAACGGCATTTCCCTGCTCTCGCCCGAGTTGCTGCCCCGCATCGAACGACCCGCACCGTTCGACCTCATCGATGCCCTCCTGGCCGTAATCGCCGACGGCGGTCACATCGCGGCTCATGACCATGGCAAGGGCTTTTGGGGCACCACCGGCACGGCTGCGGAGTTGCTGGAGCTGGAAACGATGCTAGACAAGAAGCAGCAGCAATGCCTTGAACCGTAGATTCGTATATTCTCACCAGATGATATTATTCGATTGGTACAGCCGATCCGCCCTTTGAGGAGTCTGCCCATGCAAGCCCCCGCCACCGCCGCTACCGCCACCGCCGTGCCATTCGATCAGTACAATCCCTCCGAGGAGCATCTGATGCTGCGCCGCACGGTGCACGATTTCGCCGAGCGCGAGGTGGAACCCCAGGCGCTGGAATCGGATCGCAGCGAAACCTTCAACCGCGCCCTGTTCAATCGCGCCGGAGAACTGGGGCTGCTGGCGATCACTGTGCCCGAGGCATGGGGCGGCGCTGGGCTGGATGCCACCGCCGCCGTAATCATGGCGGAGGAGATTTGCTGGAGCGACCCTGGGCTGGGCATCTCGGTGCTGGCCCACGGCACCCTGTTCGTGCACAACCTCTACACCAACGGCAATGACGAACAGCGGGCGCGCTTCCTCCCCAAGACCGTCACCGGAGAGAAGCTCGCGGGATTATGCATGACCGAGCCGGACTCGGGTACCGACGTCCTGGGCATGAAAACCCGAGCCGTCCGGGACGGGGACGTATATAAGCTCACCGGACGCAAGATGTTCATCACCAACGGCTACGTCGACGCCGGTGAATCCGGTGGCCGCCATGAAACCGGTGACTGCTATATCGTCTACGCCAAGACGGGTGACGAGATATCGTCCTTCGTCGTCGAAAAGGGCATGCCGGGTTTCTCCCTCGGCCAGAGGCTGAAGGACAAGACCGGTCTGCGCGCCTCCACCACGGCCGAATTGGTTTTCGACGACGTGCCCGTGCCCCTGGCCAACCGGCTGGGGGAGGAGGGGGACTCGACGATCCACATGATGCGCAATCTGGAGCTCGAACGGCTCGTCATCGCGGCCATGTCCCTGGGCATGGCCCGCCGCTGCCTGGAGATCATGAACCGCTACGCCAGCGAACGCAAAGCCTACGGAAAGCCGATCAACAGCTTCGGCCAAATTCAACGGCACATCGCCGAATCCTATACCGAGTACATGGTGGGCCGCAGCTTCGTCTACGAGCTGGCCCACAAGATCCAACTGGACAAGCCGGGCCACCGCATGGAAACCGACGCCGCCAAGCTGTTCACGGCCACCATGGCCAAAAACGTCGCCGACAGGGCCATGCAGGTGCTGGGCGGTTACGGCTATTTCGGCGAATCGGTCGTGGAGCGCTTGTGGCGGGCGGCCAAGCTCAACGAGATCGGCGGCGGCACCCTGGAAGCCCACCACAAGAACATCACCCGCGATCTGGCCCGCCATCCCGAAGCAATCCGGTAGGGCAAATCCCCCAGGGTAAGCCTTATCCGAGCCAGACTGAGGGTAAGTCACTTCCGGCGGCCACAAAGCCGGCCCGGTACTGTTCCGTATCCATCAACCCGTTTCCGTCAATCCACCGCCACGGTCATTTCCACCTCGGTGGCCACGTTGCGCGGGAGGGCGATATTGCCCACGGCGGCGCGGGCGTGTTTGCCCCGCTCGCCGAACAGCTCGACCACCAGGTCGGATGCGCCGTTGATCACCTCGGGTTGGTTGGCGAATCCCTCCAGGCAATTGACGAATCCGCCGATGCGCAGGATGCGCTTGACGCGGTCCAGCGAGCCCAATGCGGCCTTGATCTGGGCCAAGCAGTTCAGCGCGCAGAGCCGCGCAGCCTCGTAACCCTGCTGCTCGGTGAGTTCCCGACCCACCTTGCCCACGTAGGGCAGGCTGCCGTCGGCGGCCCGGGGCACCTGACCCGCGATGATCAGCAGGCTGCCCTCCCGGGCGAAGGGCACATAATTGGCGGCGGGCGCGGGCGCGGGAGGCAGCTCCAGCCCCATGGATTTCAGCTTATCCTCGATGCTCATGACGGCTCCTCCGGTAAGGGTTCGAGGGTCGCGGATCAACAATCATCCCATCCATAGTGCAACGGGCGCCCGGCGGCAAGACGGGCGGCGCCCTCCGCCGGCGGAGAAGACGCCACTCCCATCGCTGCCCCCAGGAAATGAAAATGTTGGCGTATTGGCGTGGGCCTTGTTAGAAACGGTCTCAATAATGATAAATTCGCCCCTGTCACCCTGAGCGGAGCGAAGGGTCTTCGTAAAATAGCCCGCTAATCAGCCATGCCACGCACTCATTAAGATCTTTCGCTTTGCTCAAGATGACATTTATTTACGGCGACGGGATTTTTTGAAACCGGTGCTAAAAAATCGGGAATAAACAATCAGGCATCGCGAATCAGGCACCGCGCGATGCATCATTGCCGCCGTGGTGCGCTGCCGCGCGCGGGCGGTACGGCAGACAACGCCATCAATCGTGGAACTGGGCAAATGACACCTTTGGAAGTGACGCGCCACTACTTTGAAAAAGCCGCCCGGGTGCTCGACTATGACAAACGCACCAAAATCATGCTGTGGACCCCCGCCCGCGAAGTGAAGGTGGAGATCACCATCGAAACCGACAAAGGAGAAATCGGCACCTTCATCGGCTACCGCGTGCAGCACGATAACGCCCGCGGGCCCATGAAGGGCGGGCTGCGCTACCACCCCAGCGTCGATCCCGACGAGGTGGGTTCCCTGGCCTCCCTGATGACCTGGAAAACGGCCGTGGTCAACATCCCCTTCGGAGGCGCCAAGGGCGGCGTCGCCTGCGACCCGCGCCAGTTGAGCAAGCGCGAGCTGGAGATGATCACGCGCAAGCTGGTGGATGGTCTGCACGACGTGATCGGCCCTACGGTGGATATTCCCGCCCCCGACGTGAACACCGACTCCCAGGTCATGGCCTGGATCATGGACCAGTACGCCAAGTACAAGGGGTTCGAGCCGGCCGTGGTGACGGGAAAGCCGGTGGATCTGCACGGCTCCCTGGGGCGCGAGGCTGCAACGGGGCGCGGTGTGATCATGGCCCTGGTGGAACTGCTCAAGAGCCAAAGCCGCCCCATCGAAGGGGCCACCATCGCTGTCCAGGGATTCGGCAACGTGGGCGCCCACGCCGCTCAGTTCGCCATGGAGCACGGTGCCCGCGTGATCGCGGTGAGCGATCAGGACGGTGCCGTGAGCGCTCCCCAAGGCATCGATATCGGCGCCTTACGAGCCCACGTCGCCGAGAAAGGGTCGGTCGCCGGATACCCGGACGCGGACGCCATGATCCGCGACGAAGTGCTCACCATCGATTGCGACGTCCTCATCCCCGCGGCATTGGGGGACGCCATCACGACGGACAACATGAAGGACATCCGAGCGCGGATCATCGTGGAAGGCGCCAATGGCCCGATTTCCGCCGAAGCCGACGAATACCTCGCCAAACAGGACGTCCAGATCCTGCCCGACATCTACGCCAACGCAGGCGGCGTCACCGTCTCCTATTTCGAATGGGTGCAAAACATCCAGCAATTCCATTGGAGCGAGGAACAGGTGAACAAGGCCCTACAGCAGCACATGACCAACGGATTTCACGACATGATGAAATACCGCGAGCAATACAAGATCGATTTCCGCACCGGCGCCTTCGCCCTGGCCCTGGAGCGCGTGCGATCGGCCACCATGAAGCGCGGCATACTCTGAGGGATGGCTGCGCCCGTGCAAAGGCCCGATCCCCGAACTCCGAACCCCGCAAGCCAAAGGCAATTAAGTTAACCTATTCTGCCTATTCCCGCAGTTCAGTGAATATCACGTAATTAATTGTTATTATATGGGAATCCTCACCCCCCGGCCCCTCTCCATTTTATGGCGAGGGGGAGCTTTGCCGACGTATTTCCCTTCTCCACAACGTGGGGAGGGGTGCCCGCAGGGCGGGGTGGGGAAACAAACAAAACCTAAATCACATTGCGCCAATCCTACATTCTGCTGAGTAGAAGGCATAGGCATATAACCTATAGAGCCTGTCCGACAAAGCCTTCAGTTTCGGTACTGGTTGATG
>JACZRV010000136.1 GCA_022574555.1 SAR324 cluster bacterium | reverse complement strand
CAAGGGTTATGAATTGTTCCTGCTCCAGACGCCAGAAGCCATGGATCAGGCCGAGCGCTTGTTCAGGAAAACCATCGAGTTGGACCCCAATTACGCCATGGCTTACGTGAACCTCGGCTACAACAGGGCGATACAGGCACAATCCGGCTATGTGGATAACCTCGAGGACGCGCTGGAGAATGCCGCGGAACTGGCGCACAAGGCCCTACAGATCGACGACCAATTGCCTGATGCTTACTGCATGTTGGGCTATGTGCGGGCGGGCCAGCACCGGTTTGATGAAGGAATTCGACTGGCCCGCAGGTGCGTCGAACTCGATCCCAACCGCGCAAAGATGAACGCGATATTGGGCCAGAACTACGTCTTTGCAGGACAAAACGATGAAGGGATCGATTACATGTCCCGCGCCTTGCGGCTGAACCCCTATCCGCCTACCTGGTACAATGAAATTCTCGGTTCCGCCTATCTAAGGGGTGGCCAGCTGGAGAAATCTATCCAGTTACTGTCCGAAACTCTCCCGTCCGTACCGCGCGATGACCTTTGGTTTCAGACACAATATCGGCTGCATCTCATCGTGGCGTACGATAAGTTGGGCCGGACGGACGCGATCGAAAGGCTCGTTTCCGAAGTCCTGACGGTGAATCCCGCGTTCAGAATTACCGAATTTACCGGTTTCGATAAGTCGGTATACAAAGACCAAGATAGGTTCGAGGAGTGGGTCCAATCTCTACGAAAAGCAGGGCTTCCGGAATGAACAAGCCTGCAAATCTGTTGGCGCCCCTCGGTACGATGTGCTGGAGGGACGAAACGAAAGGCAAGTGGGAAATTTTGGCATGGATCAACTGATTGAAACACACAGAAACGCGATCCTATCCTTGGCGGCGAAGCATGGCGCCCGGAACGTTCGTGCGTTCGGTTCCAGGGCCAGGGACGATGCGACGCGCCAAAGCGACGCGGACTTTCTCGTGGATTTGGACGAAGGCCGCGATCTGTTCGATCTAGGTGCATTGCTGATGGATCTGCAGGATCTGCTTCGATGCCCGGTGGAAACACTTACCGAAAATGCCCTGCACGAAAGCATCCGGGAACGAGTCCTACTGCAAGCCGTTCTCCTGTGAAGGATGATCGCCCAATTACTTCTTTATTTGCGGGACGACCAGGACGGGTACGGTGGAGTGGCGCAAGACCTGTTCCGTCACGGAGCCCATCAGCAGATGGGTCAGCGCCGAGCGGCCATGGGATCCGATCACGACCACGTCGGGCGAACGGTTTTTGATCTCCTCGATGATCCCCGCCGCGATTTCGCCGTGAAACGCGCACGCCACTTGGGTTCGGATGGATTCATCGCGGGCCTCTTGGGGGATCAGCTGCTCCAGGTGTTTTTCCACCTTTTCGGCGACCTCCTTGCGTTTTTCAGGCAGAAAAAGCTCGTCCCGGGTGTAATGGGCGTACAGACCACCGGGGACGTCTCCGTGTTCGATCAAGTGCACGAGCTGCACCTCGCCGTCCACAGAGACAACGGTATAGGCGAACGGAATGGCCCGGTTGCCTATTTCGGAGCAATCGGTCACCGCCAACACTTTCTTGAATTTGGGAATCATAAGCCGTCGTTTCGCAGATGCAGGGTAAGCCGGCCGCAGGTCGATTTTCCGTCGTTTCGCACGCCTTGACCGACCGACTGGGTCGTTCTTTGCGCTCTGTCTCTGGGCTCCGTCTCGGTTCCCCCGCTCCCGGCCGTTTCGGCAATCCTCCAAATTGAAGGCGTTCAGGTTGCGGCGCGGCGCTGTTGGGCCTCCCAACCGGGTTCCAGCAGACCGGCGGCCAGCAGCGCTTCCCGGATCGACCGCCGCTCCGCGTCGCTCACCCGCTGCAGGGGCGGGCGCACGACGGCTTTGGGGATGCGGCCCAGCATAGCCAGAGCTTCCTTCATGCGGTTGTGCATGTCCAGAAAAGGCGGCGCATAGAAAACATCTACCAGGGGCGCAAGGCGGTCGTTGATCTCCCGCGCCGTTTGCAATTCGCCTCGCTGCACGGCGGCGAACATCTCCGCGTGGGAGTCGGCCACCACGCTGCCCATGCCGGAGATGGATCCATCGCTGCCCAGCAGATAACTGCCCAGGAGCGACATGGTGTAAGCGCTGAGATGGGCCACGGGCCGTCCCCCCGTTTTCCGCACTGCCCCGGTATCCCCTGCTGCGGGTACTGCCCGCAGTGCCCGCAGATTGGCCTCCAAGGCGACCATGTCGTTGCTCCAGTCCTTCACGGCGGCGACGGTGGGAATTTCCGCCAGCCGGGCCAGGGTCTGCGGGGTGTACCCCATGCCCGACGCGACGGGATACTGGAAGACGATCAGCGGCAGATCGCACGCTTCCGCCACCGCGCCCACGTGGGCCAGGGCCATCTCGGGACGGAGCCGGGCGCCCCACATGAAGAACGATGGGGGGAAGACCAATAGCCCCGCGGCACCTTCCGTTGCCGCCTCGCGGGCCATATCCGCGGCCTCGAACGTGTTGTCGGTATATACGCCGCTGATCACGGCCACGCGATCGCCCACGGCCTCCAAGGCGATGGCCAGGGCCCGGCGGCGCTCCTCCCGGTTCAGCGAGGCCACCTCGGCGGCGTGACCGTTGCAGACGATCGCCGAGACGCCCTCCACATCGGCCAGCCAGGCCAGGTGCGCCCGGTATGCCGGCTCGTCGACGGAGTAGTCCTCGTTGAAGGGCAGCAGGTTGGCCGGGATCGCGCCCGAAAAGGTGAATCGCGCGTTCATGGTTTCCTCGATACGAGTAATTTCGTCGCTACGGCTATATGGGCGGAATGAACATGCCCTTCTGCACCGCCGGCCGTTGGGAGATGGTGTCGAACCACCGTTTCACGTTGGGGAATCGCCCCAGATCGATTTCCTGCCAATCGTAACGAGACACCCAGGGATAGGTCGCGATATCGGCGATGGTGTACTCGCCGGCAGCGAGCCACTCGTTTCCGGCCAGACGTCCATCGAGCACGCCGTAGACTCGCTCGGCTTCCTTGCCGAAGCGCTCCAGGGCGTAGGGCACCTGCTCCTTGGCGGCGCGCTTGAAGTGGTGCACCTGACCGAATATCGGCCCGATGCCGCCCATCTGGAACATCAGCCATTGCAGAACCTCGTACCGTTTGCGGGCCTCGGCCGGCATGAACTTGCCGGTCTTGTCCGCGAGATAGATCAGGATGGCCCCCGACTCGAACACGGTGATCGGCATGCCGTCGGGACCGTCGAGGTCGATGATCGCAGGAATCTTTTGGTTCGGATTGATCTTGGTGAACTCCGGGGTGAACTGATCCCCCTCTCCGATCCTGATGGGATGCACGTTGTAGGGCAGCTCCATCTCCTCGAGAACGATGGATGCCTTGCGGCCGTTGGAAGTCTGCCATGTATACAGCTCGATCATGCGTTGCTCCTCATAGAATCCAGTCCGCGCCTGGTGCCGATTGCAGGGGATCGAAAGGAAGTGCCGCCGCCGGCGCCGGCTATCATTTTACCCCCGTGGCCTGCTTTATTACAAACTTGATGTGCGAGAGGGCATCGGTGGCGGTGATGCGGCCCACGGGGCCGGAAGCATAGGAGAGATTCACGATTTTGTGATCGGGATCGAGGATGAAGTTCGCCGGTTGAATGATATTTCGCCGCTCCTCGTAGTAGGCCCCCAGGACTTCGGCGGTTTTCGGCCCGTCCATCTCGTAGAGAATGGGAAACGTGGTGCCGTTCTTGGCGATGGTTTCCTTCACCTTGTCCGCGGGGTCCGTCGTGAGCGCGTAAACCGTAGCACCCAGCGCGTCCAGTTCGGCGAGGTGATCCTGGTAATCGGCCAACTGCCGATTGCAATAGGGTCACCAATGGGCGCGGTAAGCCAAGACGACCGCATAGCGTCCGGCCGGTATGTCATCCGGCAGGGTCACGAGTCCGTGATTGACGGTAAATCCCTTGATCGGGGGAAAGGCATCGCCGGGATGAAACAATTGCATCGGCAGTCTCCATGTTGGGGTGCAAGATTTGGATTGACGGGCCGGCGCGGAGCGCCAGGTTGTCCGGGACGGCGTCGCGGCTTTCCTGCCATTTCAACCTTTGATAGCCTAGCAGAATGACCGCGGACAGCCTACCCAGCCTGGATATCGTCATCGTCAATTGGAATTCCGGGGACCAACTCAGATCGTGTCTGGCTTCCCTTGCCTCATGCGGCCGCACGGGAATGCAATTGATGCGGGTCACCGTGGTCGACAACGGGTCCAGCGACGGATCCGCCGAGGATCTGCACAGTGCAGGGCTGCCGCTCGTGGTGCTGCGTAACTCCGAAAACAAGGGCTTCGCCCGCGCCTGCAACCAGGGGGCGGTGGAGAGTGGCGCCGACTATCTGCTCTTCCTCAACCCCGATACGCGGCTGTATGCGGATTCCCTGGCGGCGCCGATCGGGTTCCTGGAACAGACGGAGAACCGGCAGATGGGAATCTGCGGCATCCAGGCGGTGGACGATCGCGGCGAGGTGGTGCGCAGTTGCGCCAGGTTTCCCACCCCACGCCGCTTCGCATTCCATCTGTTGGGGCTGGACCGGATCGCATCGCGCCTGTTTCCGGGCTATATCATGCGGGAATGGGATCATTCCGACTCGCGGCGTGTGGATCACGTCTGTGGCGCATTTTACTTGGTGCGGGGCCGCCTGTTCGAGGAACTGGGTGGCTTCGACGAGAGATTTTTCGTCTACCTGGAGGACGTGGATTTTTCGCTGCGCGCCCACCGGGCCGGATTCGACTCGTACTTTTTCGCCGGCGCGAAGATGTACCATAGGGTGGGGGGAGTCTCCGCGCAGGTCAAGGATCGCCGCCTGTATTACGAATTACGCAGCCGCATCGGCTACGTCTTCAAGCACTTTTCGCTCCCGTCGGCTTTTCTCATCGCCTGCGGGACCCTGTGCGTGGAGCCCGCGATCCGGATCGGCCATGCCACCCTGCGCCTGGCGGGAAACGAAATATTGCACACGTTGCGAGCCTACCGCCTTCTCTGGGCGGCGGTATTGGGGATGCCGCGCACTCGGCAGCCGGGTACCGCATGAACGTCTTGATGCTCCCCCGCTACAGCCCCATGGGCGCCAGCAGCCGCTATCGATTTTATCAATATCTGCCGCACTTGCGGCACATGGGTTTCTCCGTCACTGCCGTGCCGTTGCTTGACGAGGTGTACCTCACGAGCTTGTACGCGGGTCGAAGGCTGCCCCTGGCCCGCGTTTTGCGGAGCTACCTGCACCGCCTGCGGTGCCTGGTAACGGCGCGCCGTTACGATGTCGTATGGCTGGAAAAGGAGATGCTGCCCTGGATGCCGGCGATTGCCGAATTCGTTGTCGCTCCGCAAGGGGTGCCTTATGTCGCGGACTATGACGACGCCACCTTTCACCGTTACGACCAGCACCCATCGCCCTGGGTGCGGCTTTTATTGGGTGGCAAGATCGACCGTATCATGGCCCGGGCCACGGTCGTCGTCGCGGGAAACAAGTATCTGCAGCAGCGAGCCGAGAAGGCAGGAGCGCGAAAAGTGGCTCTCATGCCCACCGTGATCGACTTGGAGCGGTACACGCCGTCGCGCCCGTCCAGCAACGACGTGTTCACGATCGGCTGGATCGGCACGCCCAAAACCGTCCATTACCTGCACCTGGTGCAGCCGGCACTCGCGGAGATCTGCCGCAGATACGCGGCGCGGCTGGTGAACGTCGGCGGCGGGCATGTCCCCCTCGACGATATCCCGCAGCAGGCCAAACCATGGTGCGAATCCGGCGAGGTAGCGGAGATCCAGCAGTTCGACGTCGGCATCATGCCCGTCCCCGATGAGCCTTGGGAGCGCGGTAAATGTGGCCTGAAGCTACTGCAATATATGGCGTGCGGCCGGCCCGTGATCGGGTCTCCGGTGGGGGTAAACCAGGAGATCATCGCGCATGAAGAAAATGGATTCCTGGCCGCCACGGTTGAGGATTGGACCCGAGCCCTGTCCCGTCTCATCGAGGACCAGGCCCTGCGGGAACGGCTGGGAAGCAACGCCAGACGCACCGTGGAAAAGGGCTATTCCCTGGCGCAAACGGCGCCGCGCCTGGGAGAAATCCTCCGGGATGCCGCCGCAGGATATCCGGCTTAAGGGTTCCTTCCGGGCAAATCATTCATGAGCGAACGAGGCAGGTTACTCTACGTGGCCAACGACGCCGGCTATTTCCTGGCCCACCATCTGCCCGTAGCAGTGGGTGCCGGGGCGGCCGGCTACGAGGTACACGTCGCCGCACCGGCAACGGAGCGGGCGTCGGAGATCACAGCACACGAATTCCACTTTCATCCGATTACCATGAGTCGTGGCAACCTGTCGGTTTGGAAGGAAATGCGGGCGATTTGGGGGTTGATCGGGCTGTACCGGCGCCTGAAGCCACGGCTCGTGCATCAAATCACCATCAAACCGGCACTCTACGGCGGCATTGCGGCTCGGTTGGCGGGGGTGCCGGCGATGGTCAGCATCATCACGGGAACAGGTTATGTGTTCCAATCCAATCGATACCGAGCCCGGCTCCTGCGTGCATGGGTGGCCTTCGCATTGCGTCTGGTGTTCACCCATGCGAACTCCGCGGTGATCTTCCAGAATCCCGACGATCGGAACACCTTCGTGCACAGAGGAATCGTCCCTTCAGAGAAAACCGCATTGATCCTCGGCTGCGGCGTGAATCTGAACCGGTTTACGCCTCAGCCGCCCCCCGATGGCGCCCCCGTGGTGATGTTCGCGTCACGCATGCTGTGGGACAAGGGCGTGGGTGAATTCGTCGACGCGGCACGGCTTCTGCGGCAATGTGGTGCGGATGCCCGATTCGTCCTGGTGGGCGATGCCGACCCTGGCAATCCGGCGTCGGTGCCGGGCGAACAGTTGGCGGCGTGGCGAGACAGTGGCGATGTCGAATGGTGGGGGCACCGCACCGATATGCCGGAAGTGCTGGCTCAGGCAAGTATTCTGTGCCTGCCCAGCACCTACGGCGAGGGCCTGCCCCAGATCCTGATCGAAGCCGCGGCGAGCGGCTTGGCCATCGTCACCACGGACTGGCCCGGCTGCCGTGAAGTGGTGCGTCACCGGGATAACGGAATTCTCGTGCCCGTCAAGGATGTCAAGACCTTGGCCAATGCCCTCGGCGAGCTGATCCGCGACCGTGATCTGCGGGAAAGGATGGGCGCCAGGGGGCGGGAGATCGCCGTCGCGGAATTCTCTGTGGATAAGGTCGTCGCCGAAAACCTGGAGGTTTACCGGAGATTGCTGCCATGAGCCGCATCCTGGTTACCGGCGCCAATGGCTTCATCGGCTCCGCCGTTTGTCCCGCACTTGCCGCTGCCGGCCATACGGTGCGCGCGGCTGTCCGCCGCCGGGCCAACGGCCGTCAGGGCAAATCCGCGGATGATGGGACCCGCGGTGAGCCGGGCATCGAACTTTGCGAGATCGGCGATATTGGACCCGATACCGATTGGATGCCAGCCCTGGAAGACGTGGAGATCGTCATCCATCTTGCGGGCAGGGCCCACCTCCCGACCGCAGCAGCCCACGAGATCGAAGCGGGCGTGCGTGTCAACGTCGCCGGCACAGGTCGTCTGGCGCGGCAGGCAGCGAGCCGCGGCGTCCGCCGTCTTGTTTTCGCCAGCTCAATCAAGGTGCATGGCGACCGTTCCGCAGAATCGCCGTTCACCGAGGAAAGTCCCGTTCGACCGGACGATCCCTACGGCCGCTCCAAGTGGCAGGCCGAGAAAACCCTGCGCCAAGTCGAAGAAGATAGCGGGATGGCCGTGGTCATCTTGCGGCTACCTTTAGTCTATGGTCCCGGGGTCAAGGCCAATTTCCTGCGGTTGCTGCGCTGGGCGGAGTCGGGCGTTCCTCTGCCCCTGGGCAGTATTCGCAACCGGCGCAGCATGATCGGCTTGGGTAACCTGGCCGATTTCATTCGGCTTTGCGTCGAGGAATCGTCGGCCGCTGGCGAAACGTTCCTGGCCGCCGACGGAGTGGACCTTTCGACTCCCGAACTCATCCGCCGCATCGCGGGATATTTCCATCGCCCCGCGAGGCTCGTGCCCGTGCCGCCCCGAATGCTGGTGGCCGGCGCGCGCTTGCTGGGGAAATCGGAAATCGCGCAGCGGCTGTGCGGCTCCCTGACCGTCGACATCGGCAAGGCACGACGCCATCTGGGTTGGCAGCCCCCGGTCAGTATCGACGAGGGTTTGGAGCAAACCGTCGAGTGGTATATAAAGGCGGGACACTCGAGAAGGCGCACTTTCCGGCCGGGCGGATAAATGGGCGGCGAATAAATGGGCATAGTCGTACTTACGGTGGCGCTGACTGTATCGGCCTGGCTTACGCACCGGCTTTGTGATCCCACCTCGCGATTCCAGATCCTCGACCATCCCAACAAGCGCTCATTGCACGATCGTCCCACTCCCCGCAGTGGCGGCATCGCTATTCTGGCCGCTTTGTTGCTGGCATCCGTCCTGATTGCAATTTCCAGCGGGCTGCCGTCAGGCGTGCTGTGGGTCTTCGCTGCCACGGTTGGTGTCGCGGCAATCTCGTACCTGGATGATCGCCGCGGCGTGGCGGCCCGATACAGGCTCCTGGTTCACTTCGCCGCCGCGGGTAGCCTGGTGATGGGCGGATGGTCCCTCAGGGTGCTGGAGGTTCCCGGATGGGTTTGGGTATGGCCGATGTGGTTAGGGATGATTTTTTCTGTCCTGTTCGCGGTGTGGATGACGAACCTGTACAACTTTATGGACGGCATGGACGGATTTGCCGGTGGTATGGCTTGCTTTGGCTTCGGTACGTTCGCGCTGCTGGGCGCACTGGATGGCAACGTTCCGTATGCCTTGGTGAATCTGGCGGTAGTGGCGGCAGTCGCGGGTTTTCTGCTGTTTAATTTTCCGCCGGCCAAAATATTCATGGGGGATATCGGCTCATCGCCATTGGGGTTCCTGGCCGCCGCTTTTACCCTGTGGGGCACCCGAATCGAATTATTTCCATTTTGGGCCGCAATTGTGGTTTTTTCCCCGTTTATTATCGATGCGACCGTGACGCTTATCCGGCGGCTGGTCCGTGGCGAAAGAATTTGGGAGGCTCACGTGACCCACTATTACCAAAGGCTGGTGCGGCTGGGTTGGGGACACCGTCTCACGGTGCTCTGGGAATATGCCCTGATGCTTTTATGCGCGAGCCTCGCCACGGCTGCCGTTTTCGTCGCACCTATTTGGCAATGGGTGCTTTTAGCCGGTTTGGGAGCGCTATACGTCGGCTTGATGGTGTGGGTGAACCGCCGGACGGCTCAACTATGACCGGTCCGGTCCACGGGTACCCGCTGACGCCGCGGGCGGCCGCACCTGATGCGGGACTGCTCCCGCCGATGGGCAACACCTGGCTATTGCCCCTGGCCGTGTTGAAATCTGATTCCGTAAAGTGCGGGGTGTGGCTTTCCCGCCTCAAACCCTTTATGTTTAGTGTCGATATTTAGTGTCGAAACTTACATCATCACTCGGCGGCCAAGGATTTCCATATAGCGCACACAGGAATCGGCGGCTTCGATTGCACTGCAAAAAATTCTTTCATTTCAATAATTTGCGACAGTTCCGCGACCGGTGAAGCCCGCTTCAGCCCCGATATGCGATCCCTGGCCGCTTTGGTTTTGACACGAAGTATTGATCCCGTATCGAAAGATTAAACCTACGTTTTCAACCACTTATCGGCCCAGGATGATCGCCGCAGCAAGGTCCGGCCGGGGCCGGCGGCTAACCGGAGCGGAAATTGCAGCATGGTTCACAGTATCGAACGTCGCGTAATGCGCCGACGCCCCGAATGGTCTGCAACCCCACGAAATAGACGGCCACGGCAAATTGCGCGGCTGCCGACCGAACCTAGGTCGAGCGGGAAGCCGGCGAATTAATTACGAAAATCCAGGAATCTGAATTTCTATGAAACACCCACGCTTCAACGGCCGTTCGCCCTTACTGCTGCAGATACTCGACAAATTGCGATTCAGACCCCTGGTCGTGATTCACGATGTCCTGATGGTGGCCATTGCCTGGTGGGCCGCCTACTGGCTGCGGTTCAACCTCGGGACCATCCCCGGTGCCGAATACCGGCAAGCCTTGGCCATGCTGCCGGTGCTGTTGGTGGTGCAGGCCGTTATCTTCCAGGTATTGGGCCTGTACCGCGGCTTGTGGCGGTTCGCGTCCATCCCGGATCTTATCCGCATCACCAAATCGATCTTTTTCGGAGTGTTGATATCGATTACCATCATATTTCTCATCACTCGCATGGAAGACATACCCCGTTCCGTCTTCCCGATTTACGGGCTGCTATTATTGACCTTCTTGGGCGGACCGCGGTTCCTCTACCGCTGGATTCGGGATTGGCGTTCGGCGTCCAAGGTAGGGGAGTATGTTTTGATCGTCGGGGCGGGAGAGACCGGCGGGGATCTGGCTCGAAACATGCTGCGCGATACGGCCCGCTCCTATGTACCCGTGGCTTTTGTGGATGACGATTCTTCGCGCCACGATACGGACGTCTACGGTATTCCTGTGATGGGCGGCGGCGATGCGATTCCCGATCTGGTCAAGAAACTGGGAATCGATCTCATCGTGATCGCGCTCCCCGGAGCTAAGGCCTCCCAAATGCGGCGTATCGTCAATATCTGCTCCCGCACCAACCTGCCCTTCCGCACCCTGCCCCGAATGCACGATTTGCTTTCCGGTCAGGTGACGATATCGGAACTGCGGGAGGTTTCCATCGAGGACCTGCTCGGTAGGGAGCCGGTAACCATCGACACCGACCGCGTTCACGAAGCCGTGACCGGCAAGGCCGTATTGGTGACCGGTGGAGGCGGATCCATCGGCACGGAACTTTGCATGCAAATTGCTAAATTCGCACCCCGCGAACTGATCATCATCGAGCATAGCGAAATCAATTTGTACAATATCGAAAGGCAGCTTCGTGAGGCTTTCCCCGATCTGGAGCTATGCTCCATATTGGGAAGTACGTCCGATCCGATACTCGTCGAAGATGCGATGCGAACCCACTCGCCCAACCTGGTGCTCCATACGGCGGCCTACAAACACGTTCCCCTGCTGGAAAATCAGGCCCGTGTGGCCGTGAAAAACAATCTGCTGGGCACGAAGACGGTGGCCGATCTGTCCGACCAATACGGATGCGATGTGTTCGCCTTGATTTCCACCGATAAGGCAGTGAATCCCACCAATCTGTTGGGCGCCACCAAACGGGTCGCGGAAATCTACTGCCA
>JACZRV010000135.1 GCA_022574555.1 SAR324 cluster bacterium | reverse complement strand
GCGACGACGAGTAGCGGAGGTGTCAACGCGGAAACGTCCAACTCGTAGGAACCGTCTTCTTCGATGAGCGCTTCAGCCTTGTTTCCACCGGCATCGCTTGCGGCCACGAACCCCACGATTGCCGCCCCGGCGGCGGCTGTGCCGCAGATCGAGGTAATCCCGGCGGCACACAGCGCACTTTCCGTGGCCGTTCCATTGTCCCCTGTGTCCCCTGTGTCCCCTGTGTCCCCTGTGTCCCCTGTGTCCCCTGTGTCCCCTGTGTCCCCCGTATCGCTCGGAACCGGCTCGTTCTTATCTTTTTTGTTCCCACCACCCCCGCTATCGCAAGCTGCAAGACTCACGAGCAAGCCAAAAGCAAGGATCAGGGCGAGGATTGTCGGTATAATTGACAGGCGGGGAGAACTGTGTGGTCTGGTATATTTTCTATTCATGTCCATCCTCCAATCAGGTTAGAGATATCCGGTGAGACGCGACCTCAACAATTTAACGGCATTATATTAAACTACTTTCCACAAGATAGGAAGAAATAATGATTATTGCATTGCGAGATCACCCAGGTGCGCCTGCCGTGAGGCTAACGGTAAACAACGTAAGGGAGACTATAATACCTTCATCAGTGTTCCCAGGACTGTGGTGGCCAGGACGATCATGCCCCCCAGCCAGATGATGGTGTCCCGGCGTGCGAGTTCGATTTTCTGGTGCACGAGCTCGAATTTATGATCGGACCGGGTTTCCATCTCCTTGAGCCGGACTTCGGTTCGGCTCTCCATCTCCTTGAGCCGGACTTCGGTTCGGCTCTCCATCTCCTTGGTGTCTTGGCGTACAAGCTCGATGTCGTGCCGCACCAGCTCGATGTCCTGTTTGGTGGCTAGGTTGCCTTCGACAACGGTTAGCATCAACTCGACCTGGGCTTCGGCCTGTTGCGGGGTGAAGCCGGCTTCCTGGAGCTTTTTGACGGAGGCGTGGGTATCGAAGGCCATGGGGTCTTCCTGATGGGTTACTCGCGTTACCGGGACATTCTACAATTCCTTCGGACTGAATTCAATCCTGTCGGCCGCCACCCAGGTGCGCCTCCGCCCAATCGGCGTAGGTGCCGGTGGTGATCATCGTCTCGCGGACGGAACCGCGCAGGAGCTTTAATTCATCTTCGGTGGGGGGCGGTGTGGCGGGGGCGGATTCCGCAGGGCGGCCGTCGGCCGCAACCAACTCGAAGCCGGTGTTGGCGGCGACATCCCAGGGTGTGTGGGGTGCATGTACCGATTCGAGATCGAGCAGCTTGGTATCCCGGTTGATCCGCAGGGTTGCCATGGGCGTGATCACCTTGGACGGTGCCCCGAGCCGCAGCGTTTCGGGAGGCGTCGAGCCCTTGGCGGAGATGAAGTCCACTTGCTCGACGAATGTACGGCGGGTGTGCTCGGTGCGAAAAATAATGGAGCGCCGCGCCACGTAGTAAATCATCCCCCCGCCGTATCCGCCGGGAAACCGAATTTGCGGACGATCGCGCTCGCCCCCGATCTGGTGCAGGTTGTAGTTGGCCCGCCGGTCGATCTGGACGCCGCTGACAAAAAAGAGATCCAGATCTCCCCGTTGAGCGAGATAGTGAAACTGCCGCGAGGTGGGGAAGGGAAAAAAGGCCGGGCTCCCCAGAATGATCACCTCCGCACTGGGCGCGTGATGGGCGCGGGCCAGCAGCAATGCCGCCGCCGGGATCATCGATAGGGCCCCGCATGCGCTCGTCTCCCCGTCGCGCACCTCCCGCGACAGGAGCACCGCGAGCAACTCGGTATCGCTGTATGAGCGGGCCATCAGGCCGGGCGACCGGACTCGGATCGATGGGCGGTCGCCAGGGAATTCTTCCATTCGGCGGGAACGAAGCTTTCGACGTACGCGTCGTGGTTCGGAACTTCAATAACCGTTTCGCGGAGATAGTCATGGAACGAGGCGTCGTCCCGGGCGGCCTCCAGGTATCGCGCCATATGCCCGGCATCGGCGGGATAGGCCCCCGGACATCCGGCAGGGTGCGCGCCATAGGTTGTCTCCACGATGGTGTCCACCAGGATGGACGGCAAGGCCCGCATCATTTCGGCGTCGTCCAGGCGATCCACGATGGATTCGACGGTCACGATCACTAGCCGGGAAGCCTCCGCCAACAGCACATCATCGGACTCCCGCCCCAGAAAAACATTTCCATGACGGTCGGCCTTGAGGCCGTGCAAAAGCGCCACATCGGGACGGTAAGCCCGCGCCACCACCGAACTATGGGATGGGTCGAACGGATCCGGCTGGATGATCATGTCATCGCGGTTGTCCAGCACGTTGCTTCCCACCAATCCGATCACGGGGACATAAGGCACGCCCATCGATCCAGCCTGGATCATCGCGAACATCACCCCTCACGTATTGTCCAGCATCCTGATGCGGCCCCGGGTGACGTGACGCACGAAATTGGGTGCGTTGCGCGAGAAGGGTTCCAGGCCCACGCTGCACGAATCGGCACTGGCTACAATGCCCGCGCCGATGGGCAGATCGAAGTTGATGTTTCCCCCCACGATCCCCACCAGCCGCAACCCGCTGGCGTCCTGGCGAACCAACTGCCGCAGAAAAGCCATGGGCGCCCAGTCCATCCCGGCGCTCATCACGACCTGGTCACCGTCCCGCACCAGGGCCGCAGCTTTTTCCAGCGACATATTCTTCGTCGTCATGATGCTCCCATCTCAAATTTGACACGGCCCCACGATGTTTGCCGCATTCCCAAAATTTGCCGCGCTCCCAAAGTGCCAAGGCCCAATCTTTATCAACCTTCGACAGATAGTGTCATTGCGCTTTGCGTGAGCAACACACCATCAATCACGAGATTATTTTGTCAGATATCGCATAACCGGCTATCTATCGTGGACCTTACCCGCGGTTCCGTCCCGGGTCAAACCGCTGCCATGGACTCCCGCCGCATCATTGATGTTGCGGTTTGTATTGGCTGTTGGCGTTGATCCAGTCCGCCGTTTGTTGCATGTGTTCCCGCTCGGATTGCAGGAATTCGCTCACGGCTTTATTGAGGGCGGGATGGCGAAGATGGTGCATGCTGTGGGTGAGGCGCGCCTCGAACCCGCGGAGTTGCTTGAAATCGCCGCCCGCGCCCGGCTCGAAACGGTGAATCCCGGTACGGATACAATGATCGATGGCGGCATAGTAGCAAACGTTGAAGTGCAAATAGCGCAGATCCTCGAACGCTCCCCAGTACCGGCCATAGAAGACCCCATTTTTCTGGACGTTGAACGTACCCGCGACGATCCTCCCCTGATACGATGCGGTGATAAAACACAGGTTGCGCTTGAATCGGTTGGCCAGGTGTTCGAAAAACGCCTGGTTGAGGTAGAGCTGTCCCCAATACAGCTTTTCGATATGGGTTTTGTAGAGCTCGTAAAGTATAGGAAATAAGTGGTCTTCTATATCGTTTCCCGACGCGACGCTGATCTCGATACCCATGTCGTCCATTTCGCGGATCTCTCGTCGCAGCTTGTTGCGCCGCTTACTGCGGAACAGCCGCAGGTAGTCCTCGAATTCCTGGAATCCGTGGTTTTCCCAATGATATTGCATCCCCACGCGCTCCAAAAATCCCGCTTCCCGCAATGGAGAGATCTCGTCCGCGCCGCAGAAATTGACGTGCACCGACGATAGCCCGGTCTGTTCGCACATCTTGAGCAGAGCCCCGCCCATTAGTGCCACCAGGGCGGGTCTATCGGCCCCGGGTGCGGTCATCAGCCGGATGCCAGTGGCGGGCGTGAACGGAACGGCCACCAGCATTTTCGGGTAGTATGCAATACCGGCGCTGCGGGCGGCATGGGCCCATTGGTGATCGAATACGAATTCGCCCTGGCTGTGACTCTTGATGTAAAGGGGGCACGCGGCCACCATCCGCTCGCCGTCTTTCACAACCACATGCTGGGGAACCCACCCCGTCTCGGGCGAGACGCATCCGGTGCGCTCCAGCCCGTCCAGCCAATCCCACTCCAGGAACGGTGAACCATCGCCGACCAGCGCGTCCCAGTCCGATTGATCGATCTCGGCCATGCGACTGTGGATATTTACGGTGTAGGTTGGCATCTAACCACGGTTGTCGGTGGCTTGGGGTGGCCCTGGGAGGGGGAATTTCCGCTTACCGAATTTTACTTTAATCGGCCGGCGTGGCAAGCTAATTGGCTTTCGACAGATTTTCATATCAACGCTTTCCCTTGCCACGAGGTTTCGCATATGGCCGCAAGTTCCGAGCCGCAGCGCCGATCGGTGATCATCGAGGGGATCGAGCTGCGCTTGGCCCAGCCCGACGAAATGCCGGTGCTATCGGTGGGAGCCGAATCGGCAAAGAACCAACTTCGCGCCTGCTGGCTGGTGCCGAGCAAAAGCGCGCCGCAGGAGATACCCCTGTCGCCCCGCATCCTGGGTCAACCCGGCGTGGGCAAGACGACCCTGGCCTACACCGTGGCCAAGGAGTTCAGCGACGAGATTTACATCTTTCAGTGCACGATGGATACCCGCCCCGAGGACCTCCTGGTGACTCCGGTCATCGGCTCCGGTCAGGTGATCCGCTACCATGCTTCGCCGCTGACGACGGCCATGTTGCGCGGAGGCGTTTGCATTCTCGACGAGGGCAACCGCATGAGCGAGAAGAGCTGGGCTTCCCTGGCTCCCCTGCTCGACACGCGGCGCTACGTGGAATCGATCATCGCGGGAATCAAGATCAAGGCGCACCCCAATTTTCGCGCCGCGGTGACCATGAACGACGACTCGTCCACCTATGAGATTCCCGAATACATCCTCTCCAGACTCCAGCCCCAGATCAAGGTAGGATTTCCCAGTGCCGAGGAGGAGAAGGAGATCTTCCGGGTCAATCTGCCTCACTCCGACGAAGAGCTGTTGAACGTCGTGAGCGATTACCTGGGCCGCTGCCACAGTTTCGAGCTGCCGGTGGCCTCTCGTGACGGCATCCATATCATTCGCTACGCCGAGCGGCTGATGGAAAAGCTCGCTATCAGCGCGCCCGAAGCGATCGGCCAGGCGACGACTCAGATCGTGGGCGAGGAGTTTGCCCTCTATCTGGACCCTGAATTCGAGCCGCCCCAGCAGCAGAGAATCAGCCTCGCCGACGCGGAATACTTGCTAACCCGCTTCAATCCTTCGGGAAGAAGCAGCTGAACGCAGGCGCACTAAGTTCAACGCCCGGTGCCTGATCCGCTGCATGGGAGGCGGCCGGCATCCGGCCAGCATCCGGCCAGCACTCGGCCAGCAATCAATGATGCCGATGGGTACCAATCCGCAAGGTGCAGCCGAAGCACCTTTCATCAAATTCGGTAATGTGTACGCGGTGCCGTCCCTCCATGCCCGGTTGGGTTTCGCGGAGCTGGTACGCGCGGCGTTTTTCCAGGTGCGGCCTGACGCCATCGCGGTGGAGCTTCCGGCCACCCTGGAACAATCGGTGCGCAAAGGGGTGGAGCGCCTGCCTTACATTTCGGTGGTGGCGTACGAGGATTTCGATGCGGAGTTGGACAAGGTCACCCGCATCGTGCCCATCACGCCGGAGGACTCCCTGGTCGAGGCTGTGAGATTGGGTGTGGAGCAGGGCGTGCCGGTGCACTTCATCGACCGCGATATCCTCCATTATCAGGCCGAACCGGTACGCGCTCCCGACGATTACATCATCCACCGCCTGGGTCTCGAGCGATACTGGCGCGACGTTTCAGCCAATGTTCCGGCTTCCGGGCCGGGTTCCCCCGACCAATTGCGCGAGATCGAGATGGCGCAGGCTCTGGGAGAACTTTCGCGGGAGCACGAACGCGTGCTGTTCGTTTGCGGCCTGGCCCATCTGGGTCCGGTAATAGAGCACATGAAGGCTGGGACGCCCGCGCCCGCAGGAGCGGTCACTCAGCGCGAGCAGATCCTGTACAATATCGGGGCGCCATCGGTGCCCTACGCACTGCAGACCATCCCCTATCTGGTTTATACTTATGAGTTGCGGCGCAAGGGATTGCATCCCGAGGATTTCCCGCAGCTGCTCCCCCTTCCGCTCTCCAGAGGCGGGGAATATGACGCGGCTCGGGAGGCTTACCGGGAATGGGCCGGGCAATTGCTGGAAGATCTGCGCACCCTGCCCAGCGGGACGGAGGGGTTGGAGACCTACCGCGTCCTGGCCGGTTTGATCGAAACCGTCGTCTATCTCTACGAGCGGGAGTGGCGGGAGAAGCCATCGCCCTCGCGCCTGTCCACGTTGATGCGCTTTGCCCGCAACATGGCCCTGGTGCAGCACCGGCTCACCCCGACCAAGTATCTGTTGGCCCTGGCGGCGAAAAACACGGTGAACGACGATTTCGCTTTCCAGGCACTGCGGCTGGCCGAGCACTATCCCTTCATCGAGGAAGACTCCGAACTGCCCGAGCTGAAGATGGAAGAAGGCCGGGGCGAGGCGGAAGGGGAGGAATTGACCCTGCGCCTCCGTCTGCCACCCTCCATCCGGGACAATCTGGAAGAAGAAGATCTCGATTTGGAGCAGCCGGCGGAGGAGGTGGACGAGGGCTCCTGGCAGGATCGATGGGAGATCGGGGAGCGCCACGTTTCCCATCTGCCCCAGGACGACCGGCTGGAATCTTTTTTCAAGGTTCTGCGGGATAAGTGCCGGGCGATCCTTACCGATCAGCGGACGCGGGTTCACGAATTCCAGGCTTCCATGATGGACGGACTGGACATTCGGGAAACCCTGCGCAACCTGCCGAGGGGCAAGATTTACGTGAAGGAGAAGCTGCCCGGTCTCGGCGACGTGGGCCCCATGGTCGTGATCTTCCACAAACCGAATGAAGAACACCTGTTTCCTTACCAGCGCATGTGGTACGCCGAGCATGCGGACGAATCGGATCTGGCCCTGTATTCCACCAATCCCGGTGCAGATTTCGATGGGCCGGGGATCAGCCGTTGCCAATACGGCGGCGTGCTTTCCCTGACTCCCCCCACCGGGCGGTCGATCGTTTGGGGAAATCCGCGCTACGAGGGGTCCGGGAACCGGGCCGATACCCTTTTGCGAGCGGCTATCGATCTTTCGCGCAAACCCATCGTGGGGTACGTGGCGGTGGAGGGACCCAGTAAGGAGATGCTCGCCCTGGCAGCTTCCCGGGGAATTCACGTCATGTACATTCCATTGGACAGCCTCTCCGCGGACAGCCTGAAACGGGTGCGGACTTTTCACGTGCTTGCCGATAGGGATATCCGCCCCCTGGCGCCGGTGTATATCAACTGACGCGCCACGCCCATCGTCCGGCGATGACTGTGGTGGGGAGAGGGAGAGGGGTACGCCGATTCGCACTCCTGGTTGATCTGATGCACCGATAGGAGTGAACGATGGGGACGCGAGTAGCCAGACGCCAGCGCGATCTGCACCGGGTCGAATGCGTAATCGGTGATGAGGTTCATCGTCACGCCGCGCTTTATCCAGTGTTTCAGCGAGACTACAAGGTGCGGGGATTCATCGGATTTACTCCCGGCCAGGGGCCACTTTGGTATCCGGACATCCCTTACAGCATCGACGGCAAGACGGTGCGATTCAAGGTGCCCTATGCGGACGATGCGGCCAAACCCATCGACGGTTGGGATTCCGATCATCTGCGCGGCGCCTATTTTTGCGACCCATGGCAGATTCTGGCGGCGGCCATCGCCGCAGCCCCCAACTCTGGGCAATTAGGGGAGTGGCGCGATTTGTTCCGTATGCGGATTCCTCGCGGAGAGATTGTGGACCTGTCGTTCGAACCTGCGCTGCACCGGGTGCGTGGCGTTGTCGTGCGAAGGGGTCTTTTTGGAACCAGAATGTATTCCACATGGGAAATTCCCGCGCTGGCGGATTCCCTCGATGCTTCGGCAGCCCATAAAAAGGGTCGGCATTGGTTCGGAAAGTACAAAACGGAATGATGCGTTCACGCCCAATTCGTTTCACGCAGCGGCGTGTGCCATCTCGCGCCGGATTCGCGTTATAGGATTAATACGGACCATCAGCGATTCGGGCCATCAGCGCACCAAGCGAACGGACATGCACCGCGGCGCCAGCTCCCAAACCAAAAGGATGAGTATCCCAGAGCCTCGCATTGGAGATCGACATGGATGAAAAACCGTTGCCCCACTACTTTGCCAACAAATGGCAACGGGCGCCAGAGCGTCTGGAGGACGATACAAATATTCAGGGCGCATCCGGCGAGGCATCGAAACTGCGTGCGGAATTTATCCTTCCACCGGATAGCGAGATTACCGACGCCGCCATGCGCATCAGCCTGCCCCAGGAATCGCCCCGGCTGGACGAAAATTACACGCCCGAAGGCACCTACATTCCCCTCAGCGGAGGTATTCGCGGGTGGTATGAAAATTCTGGAGTGATGAAGAGCGAGACCCGCAACGGCTACGGGTTTCACGGCGCCGTGGACGGCGATGCCTTCAAAAATACGATTCTGGAGCGAATCGAAACGTTCAATCGCCGGGCCGTGGTGCGCGTCAAAGTGGATCTCTGGGTGGGTTACCAGCGGGAAGCGTCAACGGAGCAGCAAGCCGGCTTCTGCCTGGATCTCTCGGTAGAGGGTGCCCGCCTGCGAACTCGCGAAGCGCTCGAAGTCGGCGATAGGTTGAGGATCACTATGCACCGGACGCGTGACGCGGTTGGGGAAGGTGTGCCCCTGGTCAGCGTGCAAGCCGAGGTGCGAAATTTACGTTTGGCCAACCCCAATCAGGCATATCCCCGGTACTATACTGGCATTGGGTTCAAAGACCTGGAGATTGCAGCCAAGGAGGCGATCGCCCGGCTGGTCGCCGAGGGTCAGCCTCTCCCCGGGCAAGAGACGGCCCCAGATTAGCTCAGGCAAGCCGCCCGCCCGTGGCCCCGGCTCGAACCGCCATTCCATTTGCCCATCGTGTGCCATTGACCTGCATGAATTTTGACCTGCATGGAATTTGCATGTCCAAAGACTGATTACGCCGAACTGGCGGGCACTAGATCCGCGCCGCAGGCGCAATCACCGATGTCAACCTTTCGGTTGTTGCGATTAATAGAAAAATGTCCTAAACATGTCTTGGCGGATGGCTTCAAACCTGGATGCCTTCAAACCTGGATATCCGCCACAATTCAGCCCGCCGGCGAAATGTCTCGGGTTTCGCGTCGTGATGGGGTAAGTGCCGATGCGGTTAGCAATGACCATCATAGGGTTGGCTGCGGTGCTGGCGGGCCTCGGGTTCGTCCATCCCGCTCTCGGCCATCAATCGACCCGACCCGCTTTCACCCATCAGGAATTGGAGCCCCTGCTGCAGGCCCTGCAGGATGAAGGGTTGCCCCGGCCTTTCCTCAACCGAATCTTCTACGACGCCCGGCTTCGCAAAATCGAAAGAGTGGTGCGCCTCAACGGGGTCAACCCCGACTCGGCGGATCGCTATGAGCAATTCTACGGCGGGTACGCAATCAAGAAGGCCAAGCGATTCAAGCGCCGCCACTTCAGTACCTTGGTACGGGTGGAAGCGGAATTCGGCATACCGGCAAACATCATCGTCGCGATTCTGCTGGTGGAGACCCAGTTCGGCACCCATCCCCTGCCATTCCGGGTGCTGGAGGTGCTCACGACCCTGGTGGTGGAAGCCAATCACGATGCCATCGCCCGCCACTACAAGCGAGTCAAGCTGGCCTATCCCGAAATCGGCCGCGTATACTTCACTGGGCGCGTCAACGAAAAGGCCGAATGGGCCTACGGGGAACTGGTGGCGCTGCTGACCATGCGCCGTCACGAGCCGGCATCGCTGTTCGCTCTCAAAGGCTCCTACGCCGGCGCCTTCGGAATGCCCCAGTTCCTCCCCAGCAGTTACCTCCGCTGGGCCGTGGATGGAAATCAAGACGGCTCGGTGGACCTGGACCACACCACCGACGCCATCGCCAGCATCGCCAACTACCTCCGCGAGCACGGCTGGACCGATGGCACGCCGCTGGAGGAAAAGATGGGGGCGATATGGGCCTACAACAATTCCAATAATTACGTCGACGCCATCTTCGAAATCAGCCGCCGCATGATGGTTCCTTCCAAGAAAGCGCCCCGCCCCAAAATCGCCCTGCCCACCAGTGCCCCCAAACGCATGGACTGAAAAAGGCCCTTGCGAAAAGACCCGATTGCACGGTATGCGTCCCCGGCGTCATCCGACGACGGTGGTAACGATGCAGATAGAGCCGTGTTCACCTCCCTCGCGATTGCACTGCCCCGTGAACCTGGCGGCGATGGTCCCGCCCCCAGTTGCTCTTGCCGTCCGGGCTGTACTATGCAAACGGAACGAAGCAAACGGAACGATGCAAACGGAACGATGCAAACGGAACGATGCAAACGGAACGATGCAAATGGAAGGGAACGAAAAACGAAGGGACGCAACGGAGGCGGCGACGACAGAACCCGGCACGATCGCGGTGACCGGCGCCGGCCGGGGTATCGGTGCCGCCATCGCCTCGGAGTTGGCACGGCGTGGTCACACGGTTGCCTGCCTCACCCGGAGCGGCGCGGGGCCGGATTTGCAACCGGAGGACGGCGAACTGGCCCGGCGGCTGCTCACCTTCCGCTGCGACGTCACATCTTCCGCATCGATCGCCTCGGCGTTCGCGGCCATTGCCAAGCGGCACGGCCCATTGACCGGGCTGGTCAACAACGCTGGCCTGCACCTGGACGGCGAGAGCGCGTCGTTTTCCACCAGCGACTTCGAGCGCACCCTGGCCACCAATGCGACGGGTCTGTTCGCCGCCTGCCGCGAGGCTTATCCCCACCTGGTAGCGGCGGGTGGGGGCCTGATCGTGAACATCGGCTCCTTCTTCGATAAGCTGGGCGTGCCCCGCAACACGGCCTATAGCGCCTCCAAGGCCGCCGTGGGGGCGATCACCCGCTGCCTCGCGGTGGAATGGGCCCAGGACGGTATCCGCGTGGTCAACGTCGCGCCGGGTTACGTCGAGACCGACCTCAACCGCGAATTCCTGCATCGTGATAACGTGCGGGCCTTCCTGGGCCGGCGCATCCCCACAGGACATACCGGGACGCCCGAGGAAGTGGCGCGTCTCGTAGCTGCCCTCTTCGACGAAGCCCTCGACTCCATGACCGGCGAAACGATCTATATTGACGGCGGACACAGCATCGCCCATTGACCGGCACGGCCCATTGACCGGCACGGCCCATTGACCGGCATCGGGGAGAATCGGCTCTTTTAGGAGGTCGTGCGGTGGGAGCCCGCCGGCTGCCTGATGCGCAGGTGTCTCCAACTGGGACCGCAGACCCGCCAAGGCGAATGGCA
>JACZRV010000218.1 GCA_022574555.1 SAR324 cluster bacterium | reverse complement strand
GTATGTCACGCGCCAGAAATTTTCCGTGCCGGTGGACGAAGGCGACGTTTCGCGGGATTGGGCCGGGCGCGGGTTTTCGTGCAGCCGGTTTGTCGATCCGCCGGGCCGGGAGTGGAACGATTTCGTGCACCGCAGCAACGAGGTGGTCACGGTGGTGGAAGGCCGGCTGCGTATGACCATCGCTGGCGAGTTCTGCATCGCCGAGCCGGGCGACGAGATCTTCATCCCCCGCCAGGTGCGTCATTCGGTAAAAAACGTCCATTCCGCCACCACGCGCTGGCTCTTCGGCTATGACTGAGCCCCGCCGGCCCACGGAACGGGAAATCAAAAAGGAGCACCATGGCAACGGCAAGTAATCCAGCATCAGGCGGCAGCCGGCTGGTCCAGAAACTGGCCCGCCTGCCCCACATCGCCCTGGGATTGGCGGTGTTGTCCATTCTCGCGTTGATCATATCGGGCTTGGGCCACCAGTGGGGCTGGTGGCATTTCCGCTCCGGTTTCACCATCATGCGTTACGCGGCCTATGGCGGGATCGCCGCGGCGATCCTGGCGCTGATCGGCGGGGTGCTGACCCGGCCCGGCAGCGGCCGGCGAGGCTTCCCCCTGGCGGTGATCGCCCTGGTCGTCGGCGGAATTACGTTCGGCTATCCCTACTACCAACTGCGTATCGTCTACAGCGTGCCCTTCATCCACGACATCACCACCGACACCATCAATCCGCCGCAGTTCGTCGACGTGGTGCCCCTGCGCGCCGGCGTGGAAAATCCGCCCCAATACGACGGCGCGGAAGTGGCCCAGCAGCAGTTGGAAGCCTATCCCGACTTGGGTGCGGTGCGTTTCGACGAACCGCCGGACCAGGTCTTCCTCGCCGCACACGATGCGGCCCAGTCCATGGGGTGGGAGATGGTGGCGGCCTCGGCCGAGGAAGGGCGCATCGAAGCCACCGACACCACCTTATGGTACGGCTTCAAGGACGACGTGGTGATCCGCGTAGCTGAAGAAGCCGACGGCACCATCGTCGACGTGCGATCCAAATCCCGCGTGGGCAGGAGTGACCTGGGCGTAAACGCCAAGCGCATCCGCGCCTACATCGCCGAGTTGCATTCCCGCATGGGGAAGTAGGAAAGGGGCCCATCGCCGGAGTTCAACGCCCGGATTCGGAAATATGACATGCACTCTCGACCTGGTTTGCCCATGGGCGGAATGCGAGACATTCCGGCCATGGGAATCGTGATCATCGACAAGCAAGGGATCATCCGCAAGATGCGAGCCAACATCAATTTTGGACAAGATGCAGACTATATTCTAAAGGTGATCAAATCGTTTTCATGATAAAGCGCGATGAATCACCAATTCTGCGAGTCTTTCATGAGATATTTTAAAGGGTTTCACTTCGTGTTGGTTGTATACTTTGGCGGTGGACTCATCGCATCGTGTGCCGTACCATCTGGACTAGAAAAGGAAGCGATCCACAACGGCGATTCTTCCATTATTGACGGCGACGGCCCCAAGTATATAGAGCAGATTTTTCATGACCTGCCTGGAATGCCGACGGCGGGCACCTTGATGATTTATCCCTACCGGCAGGAAGTAGACATAGATTTCGCATTGTTTTGGCAACGAATACGTTGGACAGCGCGAACGAGCGACGCAGTTATTGTGGGAGTTGGATGGGCGGATTATACAGATAGATGTAAATTATCCACTGAAGGCGCTGCAACACAAACAGGACGGCAGAGGATGATCTGCATGGCTCCCTTCGTATATTTCACGCCTCTGGCACATTCCGAATCGGGCCTATGCTACGATTCCGTCGATTTGGAGCACGCTGTTTGTAAAGAGGATGGGGAAATATTCCATCTGATTGCAGCGATATTCGAGATGGGCTTTGCAATGAGCCACCAAGCCATTTCCAGCCCCGGGGATTCTTTTGCCCCCTTCCGAGAAAAATTGCAGTCGCTCTACCATCAAATTCCAAATCTGCGGTTGCTGATGAACCTGCCCACGGAATAGGCGCTGCCATGCGTGAACAGTGCGCTGGCACAAGCGCATGCGCGCCTACATCGCCGAGTTGCAATCCCGCACGAGGAAGTAGAGGAAGCACTGCGGCCATCTCGACCGGCCATTCGCGGTAATTCGCGGCCAGGGCCTATCTGGCGGGCGGAGATTCGGTTACAATAGGGAACATACCGGCGCGGCGGTCTCATCGTACTGGAGACGATCGAGGCGATCCGCTACCGCAACGGAATACGGTGACGGTGCACCGGGTTTGGACTGGTGCGATGCGTATCCATGCACACCGGTACGCAGAGAGCTGGTGCGAGGGGGATGAATCTGGGCCGCGCGTCTGCTATGGTGTGGCCCCACCCTGCCGGATTGCGGGCGTCGCGTAACGTCCAATGAGGTTGAATGGATCGGCTGGATTTTTCACTGACACCGG
>JACZRV010000020.1 GCA_022574555.1 SAR324 cluster bacterium | reverse complement strand
GGTGCCCCAGTGTATCTGTGGAAAGAGCAGGCGTGTGCCCACGGCGAGCACCACATCCGCATCGGGCCACAGGCGGTGTCCCGCCGGCATGGTGTGGCTCAGATAGTGGCGGCTGGACAATACACCGCGCCCACTTAAGCTTTCGATCACCGGCGCCTGCAGCATCTCGGCGAGGATCGCGATTTCCTCCGTCGCCCCCTGGGCGCCTCCGCCCACGAAGATCAGGGGCGATTGGGCCCTGCCCAGCAATTGCGCCGCCCGTCCGATGGCATCCGCATCCACGGGCGGGTTCTCGTACGAGGTTTGCGGCGGCTGCAATTCTATTTCGTCCTCGCGGGCCATCACGTCGGGCGCCATTTCCAGGGCCACCGGCCGCGGGCGGCCCGTATGGAGCTGCCGAAATGCCTCGGCCACCTTGACCGGCACTTGGGCAGGGGACTCCATGCGATCGGCCCACTTGGTCAGAGAGCGCATCACGGCGAGCTGATCCGGAATCTCGTGCAGCAACCCCGTCCCCCGTCCGATGTAGGCGGAGGGAATCTGTCCCGTCAGGCAGAGCACCTTGGAGTTGGTGGCATAGGCGGTGGATAAGGCCGCCGATGTGTTCAGGAAGCCCGGCCCAGGCACCACCGCGTAGCACCCCACACCGCCCGAGGCGGCACTGTAACCCCACGCCATGTATGCGGCCCCCTGCTCGTGGCGGGTGTGGATGAACCGGATGCCATCGCCGGCGTCGAAGAAGGCGTTGAACAGGGGGTCGAGCTGAATCCCGGGCAGCCCGAACACGGTGTGCACCCCGTGGGCCAGCAAGGACTGCACGATCGCTGCGGCGCCGGTCATTGGTGGCATGGATGGGTCTCCATTATTTCTTTCCCCCTCCCCGGCCCTCCCCCGCTGCGCAAGGGAGGGAGCAACGGCGTTTCCCCTCCCCGGTCCTCTCCCGCCCGAATGGTAGCGAACGATCCGATCAGCAGGCGGGCCATCAGAAGGTGATGGTGACCTTGCGGGCGGAATCGATGGGATCGTTGGCCACGTGCATGGCCTCGTCGATCCGCTCGATGGAGATACGGTGGCTGATCAGACCGCTGACGTCGATCTCCTTGTTGGCGATCCAGTTCAGCGCGGTTTTGAACGAGACCAGGCCTGGCTCGAACTGGGTGCCGTGAACCGCATAGGCCCGTAGCTTCTTGCGGAAGAAATCGTGAAAGTTGTACGGCACCGGCTCCGATGTCTCGGGAATGCCGAAGTAGACCAGATCCGCACCGGAGCGGACGAGATCAACCGATTGCAGCAGCGCGTCGGATCGCCCCACGGCCTCGATGAGGATATCGACCCCTTCGCCTGCGGTGTGATCCATCACCGCCGCCTTGACGTTTTCGCCCGAGGCATCGGCCTTTACCGCCACATCGGCGCCGGTGACGCGGGCCTGGGCCAACCGCATCTCGGAAAGGTCGGACACGATGACCTTGGCCGCCCCGTAACGCTTGGCCTGGTAGGCGAAGAAGCACCCCGCGGAACCCTGACCCATCACCATCACCGTCTTGCCGGTGAAATCGAAATTGCCCCGCCGCAGGGCGAAGATGGTCGTGCCGAACTGCTGCGCCATCAGCAGGTGCTCCACAGGGCCGTCGTAGGCGGGCAGCTTAAGGCACATGGCGCCCGGGATCGTCTGGAAGTCGGCGAAGCAGCGTGCAAGAGGACCGCTGGGGCAGGTGAGCACCAGGTCGCCAGGTTTGAAATTCTCGTCGCGGCTTTCGACGACCTCCCCCACGCCCTCGTGGCCGGGCCAGCCATGGGGCGGTCCATCGTGCCTGGGCATGACGCCAAGAAAAATTATGTGCAGGTCGCTGCCGCAGATGGCCGACAGATCGTTGCGCACCAGCAATTCGCCCGGCTGCGGAGGGGGGACGGTAATCTCCTCGCAGGCCATGCGGCCCAATTCCACCATCCGCGCGGCGCGCATCTTTTTCAATCCGGCTCCTCCGGTGCGTTGTTCCCGTGTATCCTGCGATCCTTGACCAAGGGCCGGTGGCGCGTTTCCGCTGCGACCCCCATCGGCACCCGCCTTGTACCACATTTTCCGTCGCTGGGTTTCGCTGTCGATCCGATCCGCTGGCTCACAATCGGACCCGCCGATCCTGCCGCTCTGCCGGAGCGATGGCGCTCCCACCAGCAGGAACCGGCTCGCGGTGGGCGTTGGCGGACTCGCGGTGGGGGTCGGAGGTGGGTATCTTTACCCGCTAAAGGGCCAGACCAGGGGCGCCAGGAGCACGGTGGTGATGCCCACGAGCACGTTGAGAGGCAAGCCGATGCGCAGATAATCGCTGTAGCGGTAGCCCCCCGGCCCGTAGATCATCAGGTTGGTCTGGTAGCCCATGGGCGTGGCGAAGCTGGCCGAGGCGCCGACCATGATGGCCATGGCGAAGGGCGTGAAGCTGACCCCCAGGTCCGCGGCGGCGGCCAATCCGATGGGAAATATCAAGACAGCGGCGGCGTTGTTGGTGATCAGCTCGGTAAACACGTTGGTCAGCAGATAGATCAGGGCCAGCACGATCCACGGATTGTCGCCCACGGCCCCGATCAGAGTGGCGGCAAAGTTTTTGGCCAACCCGGTCGTCTCGATGGCCTGCCCCAGACCCAGCGCCGCGGCGATCACCAGCAGCACCTGCCAATCGACACTGCGCCGGGCCACCGTGGGCGCCACGCAGCGAGTGATCAGCATCAGACCCGCGGCCAACATGGCGGCGGGGAGCAGGGCCAACAGGCCCGCCGCGACCACACCCACCATGCCTGCCAAGATGGTCATAGCGATCCAGGCCCGCTCATGCCGCGGCGTGGCGGACTCCTCGAGCTGGCTGATGAGGAAGAAATCCCGCGAATTGCGCATCTGATCGGCAAATCCGCGGTGGGCTTCCAGCAGCAGGGTATCGCCCGGTTGTAATATGACGTCGCCGATCTTCGTCCTCAGCCGTTGTCCGCTGCGGGCCACGGCGATGATGGCCGCGTTGTACACCGAGCGGAATCGCCCCTCGCGTACGCTGCGGCCGATGAGCGGGCAGGTATTGGAGACCACCGCCTCGATCAGGCTGCGCCGGCTGCGGGGGGCATCGAGCTTGAACACCTGATCGGTGGCCGGGGCCAGCCCGCGGATCTTCTGTAGATCGACCATCGAATCGACGATGCCCACAAAGACCAGGTGGTCATTGGCGGCCAGCCGCTCGTCGGGTCCCACGGCCAGCATCGCCTGGCCCTGCCGGTCGATTTCCATCAGGTAAGTGCCGGGAAGGTGGCGCAGTCCGGCCTCTTCGATGGTCTGCCCCACCAGCGGACTGCCCGGCTGCACCACCATTTCCAGCGAGTATTCACGCGGATCGTCGAGCTCGCTGATGGCCGGACGCCGTTCGGGCAGCAGCCACCGCCCGAAGAGGTACAGGTAAGCCAGACCGATCACCGTGCAGGGCAGACCGACCCAGGTGATGGAGAACATCCCCAGCCCCTGCACCGGAAGCGACTTCTCGAACACCCCGCCGGCGCTCCCTATGCGGGCAGCGTCGGTGGCTGCACTGATCAGTAGTCCGTTGACGACCAGATTGGTGCTGGTGCCGATCAGCGTGCACGTGCCGCCCAGGATGGCGGCGTAACTCATGGGGATGAAAAGCTTGGACACCGAGATGCGATGCTTCTTGGCCCAGCCCCCTATGGCGGGAATGAGCATGGCCACGACCGGGGTGTTGTTGAGAAACGCGCTCATGCCGGCTACCGGCACCATGATCCGCAATAGGGTCAATGGCAGGGAGCGGGGTGCCCCCCCCCACACGCGGGAAATTCGCTCGATGGCCCCGGTTTCGCGCATGGCCGCCACGATGATGAACAGCACCCCCACCGTGACCATGCCCGGATTGGCCAGCCCCATCAGCGCCTGTGCCGGAGTGATAACGCCGACGACCAGAAGCAGGGTCAAACCGCCAAGCAGAATGACATCGGGCGGCAGACGGGTCGCCACCAATCCCCCCACCACCATCAGCAATACGGCAAGGGTCGTCCAGGCTTGCCAGTCCAAGGTCACCTCAAGATTGAATGCGCCGTCCGCAGGCGTGGCGCCGCAGGTATGGCACCGCGGGCAGCCGATTGCAGGGGGCCAACCCCCCGCTCATACTTAGCACGGCGCTCCGTCGTGGGATATCGGCCCGGGAAAGGGGCCGGATGTCCGCGCCGCCTTCACCTATGCGAAGTTGCGCCGTAAAAAGGATCGTCGACGGCGGTAAAGGCTCGGATTCTACCGCGGAAATACGGGGAACACTTGGTCCTGGCGGAATTGGTGCGCGACGTGGGGGCCATCGGTGCCGCCGTGGCTGACGTCCGGGAAAAATACAGCAAAGCGGTTTGAGCACAGGGTTCTGATCTTGTGTTGACGTAAGTCTAAGCCATTGATTTAGAAATCTATAGAGGGTCAAGGGAACCAGCTCCCTTGCAGGGGGTAAAGGGGGACGGAGTCTTCTTCCCGCCGGAGGCAATAATAAATAAGGCTTCCAAGTACCTCCGATTATGGCCGGCCTGCACAAGTGGGTTTCCAGATACTCTCCCCCGAGAAGATAGTAAAAAAATAATCTCCCTCGAACTTATCCATAGCATCAACGCCACATGTACCCGTGATACGGGCATCGAACCAATTTTCACTGGCCCATGCAAAGTATTCACTACTTACGTTCGCGTCAAAGTTGGGATTCTTATCTTTATGTAGAGACACTGTTGTGTCTCTAAGACCGAGAGCTAGTTCTATGGCATGGCCAAATTCGTGAATGGGGGTATCCCAAGATCGAAAGACAGGGGCGGATTCGGGACGAATCGAGTCGACAGTGGACGAGCAGACAAGGACTTGATTAATAATCGTGTAGAGAGAATTTCCGGTATTTCTCTGCCCAGGTACGCCGCCAGGAACAATAGGGTCAACATCGGTGATCACGAATATATGGTGACCTGCAAACTTTTTCCTTCGTGCTTTGGTTTTAATGGAACTCACAATATTTTCGGCCATTTCATGGGCACGAACCATCATCCAATCAGAGACATTACTGGTGCCGAAAATATGCATCTGTGGAGATACAACCTGCAAGTACTTGGTGACCGCGTAGTAGCCGACAATTTGTGTCTGTACGCCTTCCGGTGGAGTGGTGATATTAATTTCGCTGACCGTGGCTGGCGTGTCCGTTGTTCGGCAAGTACTCGAAGCATTGATATTTTCGTCGATTTCTTTGTCTATGTTATCGACTATATTATCGTCTGTACATGCACCAAGATATGTCAATGTAAGAGTAAATAAAATTAGAATTTTTAAATTGGTCAAAACACGCCTCCTCAGTCGGCCGGGGGATTTTTGGGCGAAGGCGGTAAAGGCACATTCGTCTGGATCGGCGGAACGGGAAAATTCAACGGAATAGCTGGCGGCGGTTGGTACAAGTCCACCCCCTATCCCGCCCCAGGGCTGGGCAAGTTCGCCGGTGTCAACGAATTCGGACTCACTTACAAGATTTCATAGGCGAGAAATTCCGTAGGCAAGCATCCCGGCCAATCACCCCGTCACACTCGTCATTGACTCCGGCGGCGTGGTACCGTGCCGTTCGGGGTTGCCGTCCAGGGTTTCCGCCCGGAGTCGCCGCCTCAGGTTCTCGGCGCTGAAGGAAAATTCGCGGGCCGTTTTTCGCGGATGGCGCGCAGCCCTTCGTCCACGTCGTCGGAGAAGAAACCCAGCATTTCCAGGGCCAGGGAATTATCGAAGATGGGACCGGCCATGCGCAGCCAGTTGTTGAGCGCCCGCTTGGACCAGCGAATGGCCAATTGGGACCCTGTCGCCAGATTTTCCGCGACGGCCATGGCCTTGGTCATGAGCTCATCAGCCGGTACGCACAGGCTCACCAGGCCGATCCGTTCGGCCTCCTTGCCGTCGAGGAACTCGGAGGTGAGCAGATAATATTTGGCCTTGGCCATACCGCAGAGCAGGGGCCAGATGATCATGGCATGGTCGCCCGCCCCGACGCCCAGCCGCAGGTGGCCATCGGTGAGCCGGGCGGTTTCCGAGATGATGCTGATATCGGCCATCAGAGCCACCGCCAGCCCGGCGCCTACGGCCACGCCGTTGATGGCCGAGATTACCGGTTTGTCCAGGTTCATGAGGTTATAGACGATGTCGGAGGCCTCCTTCATCACCGCGGCGATGGTATTGAGGTTGCGGCCGTACGACTCGATCAGATCCAGATCGCCCCCCGCCGAAAAAGCCTTGCCCGCTCCGGTGATGACCACGACTCGCGTTTCCTCATCGGCGCCGATGTCCAGCCATATCCGGGAAAGCTGATTGTGGAGCGCGGCGTTGGTGGCGTTCATCACCTCTGGACGGTTGATGGTGATCAGAAGCACGCCGTTGGGCTTCCTCTCGAAAAGCAGGTGGGTATAGGAACTGTAATCGGTCATCGCCTTTCTCCTATGAATGGTGGGCCTAGAGTGGTGGGGTGCGGCCCGCACGTCGCGTGGTGGCGGTATTTCGGTCAGAGGTTGGGCGGCTCGGGCCGCGCCGATCGACCCATATCACATCGGCCGGCCACAGGCGAACGGGGTGCCGCCCCAGACGTTCGAGGGGGCCCTACCCTAACGGCCACTGGAATCGCCGGCCGCGCATTTTGACAATTCGGGTCAATCGTGTTTCAAAGGCGCCGGGGAAACCCAACCGTTGGCCGCGAACAGCCGCAGCCCGATCCGGCCTTCAAATAGCCAACGGCGCGGGAAAATGATCCCACCTTCGGGAACAGCAAGGAGCCGATGTTTCGTTCGACCCGAGTCAAAGTAATAGGTGCGTTGGCCGTCGTGGCCGCTATCGCCGTGGCCGCCTATCTGTTCAGGGAACCTTCCCAGCCGGCGCCGGAAACCGTGGCGCCCAGGGTGAAGATCAAATGGCATTATTCGGTTTGGGGCCCGCCACGGGCATTCACCAGCGGAATCGAGTATGCCAAGAAGGTGATGGAGGAAGCCGGCGGTGGCGACTTCGAAATCACGATCCATTACGCCGGTGCGCTGGCTCCACCCAAGGAGCATTTGGAATCCATCAGGATTGGGTTGATTGAAGGCGCCCACGTCTGCGTCGGGTATCACCCCGCCAAGACCCCCCTGGCCCAGGTATTGGAGTTGCCCTTTTTACTCACCGAGAACATCGAGCCCAATGCGCGGATCATGGACGCCGTTTTCCGGCATCCCCTGATCGAGGAAGAGTTCGCGAGGGGCTGGAACACCAAGTATTTGATGCTGGCTCTGTTGTCGCGCTACGAGTTCATGGGCAATCGCCGTATAGCCACGGCGGCGGATTTCGCCGGCGTGCGGGTGCGCATTTCGGGCGGGAATTCCCTTTTGCTGAAGGAATTCGGCGGGGTGCCCACGATGGTCACCGCGCCCGAAGCCTATACCGCCTTGGATCGGGGAACCGTGGATGTGGTGGGTTTTCCCTGGACCGACTCGTTCGGGGCCTTCCGCCTTCACGAGGTTTCCAAGTACGTTACCGACGGGGTCGCCATGAGCGGATTCGGCTGCATCGCCGGGGTCTCCCTCGATGCCTGGAATGCCCTGCCCGACAAGATTCAAGCCGTTCTACCCAAAATCCGGGAGCAAGGCATCCAGGCAATGATCCGGGCCTATGAGGAAGGGGACAAGAAGTGGCTGCCCATCTTCCGCGAGCGGCTGGAGATCGTCCCTTTCCCCAAGGCGGAGCGGGAAAAAATGCTGGCCAAGGCGGAGGCGATCTGGAACGAGTGGGCTGCCGAGACGGATGCCAAGGGCCTGCGCGGCAGCGAGATTCTCCAATTCGCCTTGGATCAGGTGGCCAAGTACGCGGCCAAGTAAGCTAAGTAGCGCAATACCTCAGGCGGGAGCCGGGGGATTTCGCCGCGGATTAATCGCCGGGTGATTCGTTACCTGCGGCGGCCAAAGGGTCGCTGCCCATCTGAAATCCTTGGCAGGGGTCTCGACTCTGCACCCGAAAACTGAGTAATTCCAATATATTGCAGATTTACGATTAATTCAAATACATATTTAACTGACATGGGACTCTGTTTGCGGGAATGGGTGGCGTGGTGGAACCCGTTCCCCCCGCATGTTTTTCGATTTTATGCTTCGCTCACACCTCATTTAAAAAGTTATTGCCGATGACCGATCTCGTGTGGTTACTGCTGGGCGTGGTCGTGGTGGCGGTGCCGGTATTTTTGGCCGCACGCCCCATCAATCGCATGGCTTGGCAAATGGAACGGGGCATGACCCTGGTTTCTTCGTCGCTGATCATGGTTTCCATGCTGTTCGTATCCGCGGAAGTTTTCAGCCGCAAACTCTTCAATGCCCCCATACCGAGCCATCTGGAGCTATCCGAGCTTTTTCTGCCGCCCATCATCTTTCTGGCGTTGGCCTACACTCAATCCACCGGCGGCCATGTGCGCATGACGATCTTCATCGACTGGCTCGGACCCCGCTCGCGGCATGCCGCCGAAATCGGCGCCCTGATCCTGTCCCTGGGGATTTACGTGGTGATTTGTTATTACAGCGGCAAGCATGCCTATCGGGCCTGGGCGGTGGACGACGTAACCATGTCCCCGCCCTATTTCCTGATCTGGCCCTCGACCGCCCTTGTTTCCTTCGGGATTTTCTTCGCCAGTCTACGGCTCTACCTGGAATTGATCCACCTGGTCTTTCCCCAGGTGCTGCCCGCCTCCGAGCCTGGCTTGGGGGCCATCGGTAATTAATGCCGGCGGCTCCACCGTCCAGCAAGCCGCCTCTACCGTCGAGTAAGCATCGAGATTCACTTGGAACCCACCACGATAGGCATTCTAGGGACGGTGGTCCTGTCCGCCCTGCTCGTCAGCGGCATGCGCATCGCCTACGCCACGGCTCTGTGCGGATTTGCGGGCCTGTGGATCTTGCGTGGCTATGGCCCCGCGGCAGGTCTGGCCGGGCTGATGCCCTTTGCCGAATCGGCCCACTACACGCTGCTCGTGCTGCCCCTGTTCATATTTATGGGCTTCCTGGCTTACTATGCAGGGATCACCCGCAACATCTTTTGGACCGCGCGTCAATGGCTGGGTCACCTGCCCGGGGGGCTGGCGATCGCCACCATATTCGGTTGTGCGGGATTTGCGGCCGCGTGCGGCGCCTCTACCGCCTCCGCGGCGGTGATGGGAAAGGTGGCGCTGCCCGAACTCAAACAGTATGGCTACGATGACAAGGTAGCGGCGGGGTGCGTGGCCGCCGGCGGCACCCTGGCCACCATGATCCCCCCATCGGTAATCATGGTCATCTATGGGTTCATCTCCGAGCAATCGATCGGAGCCTTGCTGCTGGCAGGCATCCTTCCCGGACTGCTCTCGGCGGTGACCTATTCGATCATGCTCTACGCCCGGTTCAAGGTCAATCCGGCCCTGGGCCCGCCGGTCACGGGCATCACCTGGAAAGAGCGCTTTCAGTCCTTGCGCGGCACATGGGGCATCGTCGTATTGATCACGATCGTCCTGGGCGGCATCTATTCCGGTCTCGCGACGCCCACCGAGTCCGCCGGGATCGGTGCCCTGGGGGCGTTACTCATGGCCCTGCCCCGTATGGGATGGAGCAACTTCAAGGATTCCCTTTTGGAAACCGCCCGCACGACGGCCATGATTTTCGCCATCATCGTGGGCGTGCTGATCTTCGTGCGCTTCCTGGCCTTCAGCGGGATGCCGTCGGCTGTGGCCAACGGAATCGTCTCGCTGGAGGTGAACCGCTACGTGGTGCTGGTGGGCATCCTGGCCCTGTACCTGGTGTTGGGAATGTTCCTCGACGGAATCGGCATGCTGCTGCTGACCATCCCCATCGTCCTGCCGGCGGTGATCGACCTGGGGTTCAATCCCATCTTTTTCGGAGTGCTGGTGGTGCGCATGATCGAAATCGGCTTGATCACGCCGCCGGTGGGGCTGAACGTTTACGTGCTGAAGGGAGTCGCCCCCCATATCAGTATGGGGGACATATTCCGGGGCTGCGGCTGGTTCGTGGCCGTGGACCTCGTCAATGTCGCCATCCTGATCATGTTCCCTCAGATCATCATGCTCATCCCCGAAGCGATGATCGGTTGAATTGGGACGCGATCAAATGTTTTTATCTCTTCGAATTTTCTCGGCTGATCGCACTCGATTCCTGGCGACGCGCGACTTTTGGATTGACGCGTTGCATCTGTTCGCACTGTATAGTTTTTCCGTCGCGCAGCCTCTTTACGATCTGATGGGGCGGTACGCGGAGTTCCTGGCCGTGCGCGAATCTCGGCCCGCCGATCTGCTCCTGCTCGTATTGACCTTGAGCTTCATAGTCCCCTTGCCGCTGGTCATAGTGACAGCAGTGGCGGGATTGGCGGGGCTCACTGCACGGAAATGCACGCACGCCGTCATCGTCGCCGGCTTTGTGTTTTTCCTCGCTCTGATTGCACTGAAGGATGCGATGGAACCCCATACCTACGGCATGGCGGCGTTATCCGGCTCCATCGGATTGGCTGGCGCGTGGGTCTATTGGAGGTATAAGCCGGCCCAAAGACTCCTTACCGTTCTCTCGTTTTCGGTGATCGTCTTTCCCCTCATATTTCTTTTGTTCACGCCCGTATCCAAGCTTTTGTTTCCGGCGGGGAGCCGTTTTGTCTCTTCACTGTCGGCTAAAATGTACACACCGATCTTTGTCGTCGTTTTCGATGAGTTTCCTCTGAGCTCGTTAATGAACAAGGCATACCAGATCGACGCCGTGCGTTATCCCCACTTCGCCGAATTCGCGGCTGAGTCGTATTGGTTTCGGAATGCTACCTCAGTCGCTGGTGGAACAACCAAGGCGGTGCCCGCTATTTTGACAGGGAACCTTCCGAAAAAAGGCCAGCTACCCATCTATTCCGACCATCCGAAAAACCTGTTCACATTGTTCGGCGATTCCGACCGGATGTCGATCTTTGAGGGCGCTACAAAATTATCCCCCGCATATTTATGTCCCAACGAATTGATTAACCCCTGGCAACATCGGCATCAAAAACTCCTTTCGGATTTGTATCTCGTTTACTTACATATCCTGCTGCCTCGTGATTGGAGCCGCTTGTTGCCTTCAGTCACCCAAAACTGGGGTGGATTTAATAAAAAGAAAAGGAAAAAGGTTCTTAAAAAGGATTGGAAAGAAAAAGGCTGGCACAATCAAATTCTCCAATTCATCGAATCGATACAACCAAATAACAACACAGGGCTTTACTACCTTCATGCTCACCTCCCCCACGCTCCCTGGGAATACTTGCCGTCCGGAAGGCGCTACAGCGATAGATTTATCAATCCGGGCCGGGTATGGCCCGATGTTGAGATCTATGTACTACGGGAGTACCAGAGACATCTGTTACAGGTCGGCTATTCAGACAGCTTGCTTGGCAAGATGTTGAAGAAGATTCGTGATGCAGGACTATTTGATAAGTCCCTCATCATCGTTACGGCCGACCATGGCATTAGTTTTCGACCTGGTGATACAAGGAGAGCTCCTTCCGACACTAATTTTCAAAACATCTATTGGGTTCCTTTGTTCATGAAGTTGCCCTTCCAAAGTAAAGGATATATCATAGATAAAAACATCGAATCTGTCGATATAATCCCAACAATTTTCGAAGTGATTGGTGCGGATATTCCGTGGGCTATCGACGGACACTCGGTTTTCGATCAATCAATCGACGAACGCGCCTACAAAAGGGTGTATTCTTCGAAAGCAGAACAAAATTTATCCCGCATCCAGAAAAGTGTAGAGCCTTTATTCCAATCCGTTGACAGAAAGGTCGCCATATTCGGATCTAATAACGTCGATGGATTATACCGGTTTGGTAAAAATGCGAATTTGGTCGGTACGCCACTAAGCAACTATGCAATTGGTAAAACGAACAAAATACATACCGTCATCGATCAAGAAAAGGCTCTTGGGCACATTGACCATGAAGGATCTTTTATTCCTGCACACATCACCGGACGAATGTTGGGGAATATAGAAGAAATTAGCAGTAATCTGGCATTAGCAATAAATAGTACCGTAGTTGCGACGACTGAAACCTATAATATAGATGGAGAACACACCGAATTCGCCTTTATCGTGCCGGAGTCGACATTTAACGACGGCGATAATCATTTCGAAGTCTTTGCGATCAACAACAATCGGGACGGAAGCGCAGCTCTCGTACAAATAACGCGGCAACGTGCGGAATACTACCTCGTCCGGCGCGACGATGTACATATTGATGCGATCATAACCGCGAACAAGGAAAGAATTTACGTCGTACCGCGCATATTCTCTGGTGGTATTGACAAAATACAATTCTTGGAAGGTAAGATGCGAATAAAAGGTGCAGCTTATAACCACACCAAAAAAGAGCCGCCTTCAGAATTATTATTATTCATCAACGGAGAATATAGGAAGTCGGTTTTGCCGAGAAAAGAGGGACAACGATTTCGTTTCAACCTCTTGAACGAACACGTCGAACACGCCGGTGAGACGGACATCAAGGTATTTGCCATTTCGTCGGATGCGCTTGCCACGGAAATGCGCATGACCAAAGCGGCGAAGAAAATGTATCACGAACAAAGGCCGTAGGTTGGGCATTTACAGGAAGGAGAAGAAAGCCCAATCGGCCGGCGGTTCGAGCCGCGCAAACCGGTGGCAATCAACCCACGGGAGTATCAGCGGACTCGGAGGTGATCCCGCCCCGCTCGATCACGAAGACCCGGTCCAGCAGGTCGGCCACGTGCTTCTCGTTGGATTCGGCCAGCAAGATGGCCAACCCTTCCGATTTGAGGGCGGAGAGCACCTCGGCCAGCCGCCGTGCCAGGACGGGAGCGACGCCCTCGAAGGGCTCATCCAGCAGCAAAAGCTTCGTGCCGCACATCAGCGCCCGCGCCAGGGCCACCAGCTTTTGCTGGCCGCCGCTGAGCTGGATCGCCCGCTGGTGGGCGAAGCGCTCCACCTCGGGCATGAGCCGGTAGATCCAGGCCAGCCGCTGCTCGGCGTTTTTCAGGCGGGTGGACCACGCCGGCAGGAGCACGTTTTCCTCTGCGGTGAATTCGGGGACCAGCCGCCGGTCCTCGGGCATGTAGCCGATCCCCAGGCCGGCCCGTTTGTGGGCGTGTACCTTATTCAGTTCCGTGTGGTCGAATTCGATGCGCCCGCCGCGCAGCCGCACCAAGCCCATTACCGAGCGCATGAACGTGGTCTTGCCGGCGCCGTTGCGGCCAATGAGGCCGCAGAGGCTCCGGGCCGGCACGTGAAGATGCACGTTTCTCAGGATAGACGCCGAGGCGATGTCGACCTCAAGGGCTTCCACTCTAAGCACGGCCCGCCTCCTTGTCGATCCTGACAACCCCATTACCTCTAGCGGGCGCCGCTTGGGAATCTCCGCCTCGGAGATCCTCACCGATTACGTATTTCCGCACCTGCTCGTGGGCCAACACTTCCTCCGTTGCACCATCGGCTATGATGGTGCCTTCGTAGAACGCAATGACCCGTTGGGCATAGCGAGCGATGATTTCCATGTCGTGCTCGACGAAAAGCACCGTGACCTCCTGCGCCTTCAGCGCCGACATCACCGTGTCCATGATCTGGAATTTCTCTTCGGCGCTCACACCGCTGGTGGGTTCATCGAGCAGGAGAATTTCCGGCCGGCGCACCACCGCCATGGCGATATCGAGCAGTTTGCGAATCCCCTGAGGCAGCGTGGCGGCGGTATGATCAGCGAAGTCGGCAATCTGGAAAAGCTTCATTTGGCCGGCGGCGGACTCGAGCAGATTTTTTCGGCGTAACGGCCGCCAGAACGAAAATCGGTCCCGTTCCGCCGCGCCCAGGGCGATCAGCAGATTGTCGGCCACGCTCGCCGACGTGAACACCTGTGGGATCTGAAACGAGCGGGAAATGCCCAGGTTGGTCACGGCGCGCGGCGAAAGGGCCGTGATATCGCGGCCGTGAAAGAAAATCCGCCCCCTATCCGGTTTCACGAAACCGGTGACCATGTTGATGAACGTGGTTTTGCCGGCACCGTTGGCGCCGATGATCCCCACGACCTCGTGCTTGTCCACGGCCACATCGATCCCCACCGCTGCGGTGACCGAGCCAAACGATTTCTCCAGCCCCTTCGTCTCCAGGATGGCCGCCATTTCACACCCTCGCCTTGCGCCGGGTGAACAACGACCACAGTCCGTCGGGCAGGATCAGGATCAGCAGCAGCAACGTCGAGCCCAGGATCAATTGCCAAGTATAGGGCGTATATTGGAATGCGTAAGTGCGCACCAGCTCGAAAACGATGGAACCGAGAAAGGGTGCCACGACACTGCCCGTGCCCGCGAGAATGGTCACGAAAACAAACTCGCCCGAGACGGTCCAATAAGCCATGGAGTCCGGGTCGATGTGTCCCACGACCATCGCTGAAATGGCCCCACCGGCTCCCGCCAACGCCGCGGCGATCACGTACTTGACGTGGATCACGCGGCGCACCGAAACTCCCAGATACTCGACTCGAATCTCATTGTCGCGGATTCCGATGGACATATGGCCCATGGTCGATTGCAGGTAACGGTGGACGCCCCAGCCCGCCGCCCACACCAGCAGGCAGGTAACCAGGTAGTTCCCCAGGGTAAGGCTTTCCCCCTCCAGCTTGACACCTAGAAATGTGGGCGGGGAGATGTTGAATCCATCGGTGCTGCCCAGCACCTCCGATTTCACGAGCACGCCGTACAGGATCATGGAAAACGCCATGCTGAGCATGGCGAAGTAAATCTCGCGGTAACGCGTGATGAGGAACCCCAGGGCGAATGCCAACAAGATGGACGCCACCGTGCCCAGGGCGATCAATGCCACCACATCGGTTAACCCCCAAAGCCCGGCCAATCCGACGGCATAACCACCCGTACAGTAGAAGAGCGCATGGCCGAAGGAGAGCAATCCCGTGCGCCAAAGGATCAGCAGCCCGAGCACGACCAGCCCCTTGGCCAATGCCAGGGTGAGCATAAAAACGGCCCACTGGGGCAGGAAGAATCCCGCGACGGCAAAAATCGCCACGGCTATGGCGAGTGTACGCAGGGTCTTGTCTTTTTCGATCACCGGAGCATCCTTCAAATTCTTTTCTCGGCGGTTTTGCCGAACAGCCCCTGAGGCCGTACGATGAGCACCAGGGACATGACGCCGTAGATGACGAACAACTCGATTTCAGGAAGAAGATGAACCGCCGCAGCGCGGCTGAGGCCCACGATGAGGGAGCCGATCACCGCCCCGGGAACACTGCCCATGCCCCCGATCACGACGACGGCGAAGGCGAGAATGATCACCTCCACGCCAATCCCCGGCGTCACCGATATCATGGGCGCCGTAAAGGCTCCGCCGAGGGCACCCAGCACGGCGCCAAGGACGAACGTCACGGTGTAAACCCGGGTGACGTTGATGCCGAATGCCTGACTCATCTCCCGGTCGTGGATCACCGCCAGCAACAATTTGCCCCAACGCGTGCGGTTGATCGCCAGCCACAGGCTCCCGCCAATGAACAGCGCCAGACCGATCAAGGCCAGGTCGTAATTGGAAAAGACCAGCAGGGAGATTTCCGTCATGCCGAGGAGGCCGTAGAGCTGGGCCGCGTAATAGGGATCCACGCCCCAGATGAGCTTGATCACATCTTCCAGGATGAGGAACGCGGCATAGGTCACCAATACGATGATCACCTCGTCGCGGCCGTACACGAAACGGAGCAGGCCGCGCTCGAGGACGATTCCCAGAATCGCCCCCATGACCAGCGCGGCCAGCAGCAGCATGGCAAAGCTCCCCAGGGGCGCCCAGCCGGCATCGAAGTAGATCCCGACCATGGTCGCCGCGCCGTAGGCGCCGAAGGCGTAGAGACTGCCGTGGGCCACGTTGAGGATCTTCATCACCCCGAAGATCAGGGAGAGACCTACGGCCACGATGAACAGCCACGACGAATAGACCAGCCCGTCGATGAGGATGGCGAGCGCGGTCAGCATTGCGTCACCCTCGGTGCCGGACCAACTGGAGCCGGGCCGCGTGGAGCCGGGCTCCGCGCGGCCTTACTGCCAGGGGGCCGCGACGCCGGCGGGGTCAATTGCATTTGGCGCCTTGCATCCCTCCGTTGATCCAGTCGACGCTGCTGATCCCTTCCGGTGGGTTCACGCACTCAGCCGCGTAGTACTTGATGTCCTGGATGGTCGCTTCGTTGGCGTCCACGTCGAATTTGAACACACCCACTGCGGCTTCGGTAACGGCTTGATGTCCCTTGCCCAGGGACATGGAAACCGTGGAACCGAATGCCTCGAATTCCATGTACTCCATGGCCGAGATGATCTGATCGACGGAGGGCCAATTGCCGTTGTTGGCGGCGTGCGCCGCTTCGATGGCCTGCTTCAGCGCCAGAAAGGCCTGGCCCACCACGTAGCTGGCGTAAACCGGCTGGGTGGCGTAGCGGTCTACGTAGTTCTTGCGGAACCACCGGTTGAGCGGCGTATCGTGAGCGAATACGCCGTAGGGACCGCGCGCGCCGATGATCACCCCGTCGGGCATGCGCTTGCCCAGGCGGAACATGTAGGGTTCCGATGCGGTCAAGACCAGTTGCGTGCGTTTGTCCAGTCCGCGGGCGGTCGCCTGAAATATAAAACTTTCCAGATCGCCGCCCCACAGGCTGGAATGCACCGCGTCCGCCTGGCTGAGCATGAGGGCCGAAATCTCCGAACTGTATTGACCGGCGAAAATCTTGGGGAATTGTTCGGTGGTCGCTTCGGTCATGGGTTTCAGGGCCTGCATGGCGGCATCGAAGTCACGCCATGAATCCTGGCCCCAGGCGTAGTTTTGATTGATTCCCGCATAGGTCCTCAACCCGGGAACCTTGTCCAGCAGGTAACGGGCCGCGCTGATATTGTCCATGGCGGCGTGGGGCCGCGTGCGAAAGACATACTTGTAGCTGGCCTCTTCGAATATGCGCGGCGTGCCGCAGTCGGCCAGGATGGTGAGCACCTTCATTTCGTCGGCCACCGGTGCGATGGCCAGGCAGTCGCCGCTGGATATATAGCCGACTACCAGATCCACGTTTTGCCGTTGAACCAGATTGCGAAACTCGGTGACCTGCTTGGTGCTGCCTCCCGCTTCGTCGATAACGATGGTTACGATTTTTACCCCGGCGATCCCCTTGCCCGTATCGTAGGGCGCTGGCAACGTACCGCTATTGATGCCGCCGATCACCATCTCGGCACCGTTGCGGAAGGGGATGCCGAAAGGACCGGCGGCGGGCCCGGATAGAAAAGCCACCAGACCCACTTTCAACTCGGTCTTTTGCGCAGCCGCGGGCAGCGCGAAGAAGAAGACCAGCCCCACCGCAAGCAGGCCCGCCGCGATCCGTGCGAGGGTTGATATCTTACTCGTCTCAGCGGACGAAAGCGGATGCATCGTTTTTATATTCATGATCTTTGATCCTCTCGTGTAAGGTTTCCCTGTCCGCGACACACCTGTTTATCGACGGCTAACGGTTTCTGTAGGTGGTATGGGCGGACGGGTCTAATTGGGGTCAAACCGGATTTCGGGTTATCGGCCCTCGTTAACACCAATGCCGGGGGTTGGCAAACTCTCCAGGGACGGGGATTTCGGGAGGCATGTTCGGTCAATCCGCGCGCCTATCGCTGTGTATCTGGTGCTGGTGGGTTCATTTGGGCATCGGTGGACTGGCGTCGGCTCCTGGCGCGCTCCAATACGCCTCGCAGCGATTTCAATCTCCTCCGCTGCTCCCTCTGCAGCTCGATTTGTTGCGACGTGTCCGAAGAATCGATCTTTTCCGCGCGGCGGCGGACGATTTCCTGTTGCCTACCTTCGCGGCGCTTTCTCCGCTCGGTGCGGAGCCGTCTCTTGCTCTGTTCCTTGCGCTGGCGTTTCAGGGAACGCTTGACTTGCTGGCTTTGCCCGCCATCGCCAGCCTCGGAATTTACCGCCGCCTGATCCGCTGGGCCCCCTGTTGCGGCTTGCCCGGAAAGAGTGCCCTGACCGGCTTGACCCGATCGGCGCCGTGACAAGGAATCGCGCATCAGGGTGATGCGCGTAATCCTTGCAAAAGCGATATTGCGCTCGAACGGCTGGGCCGACGCACCAAAGCCGAATCCCATGGGGGTCTTATGTCCGGGACTCCAATACGCCTTCTCGGCGTCGATCCATGTGCCGTCGCGCGCGTCGGCGACCCAGACCTTGCCCTGAGCTTTCCATGGCTGGTTCTCCAGCCAGATGATCAGGTCCCCCACGTCATCGAATCTGTGAACATCGCCGTTGGGCTCCACAACCTGGGCCGCGTAAAGTTTATCGCTGATGACCATTCCGCAATGTTCGCAGTTGTCGTCGTCCCAATTGATGTCGGCTGGCTCCTGGCCTTCCCGTCGTTTCTCACAGGCGGGAATGAGCAAAACCACCAGTGCCAGCATCAAGCAAATCGCCATGGAACGACGCCGGCTCGGGCTTGTTGGCGGACAACGCCCCGGCGGGGCGCCTCCAGGATTTGGGCGCGGCGGCTGACGCGAAGACCATGACAGCACCCAATGGGAGAATATGGCTGGGATTCGACGGTTCATCTCGTTATCTTGGTGGTGCTGCGATCTTAGTGGTGCAGTGTGACTTGGACGCCCAACATTCATCGGCTCGGCTGATGCGAATTTATGCGTAGAATTTACCGTTCGTAACGGCTCAGACACCGTATCATTGCACCGCAAAGATCGCTAACTCAATGCCCGTGCAGGGCAAGTGCAAAGTCCGCGGGAAAGGGTTACTGGTCGGAAAGAGTTTTGTACGTTTCCGGACGCCGGTCTCGATAGAATTGCCACAGGTCGCGCACCTCCTTCACCTCCTCCATGTTGAGGTCGGCCACGAGCAGCTCGTCGCGGTCCTCGCTGGCCTGGGCCAGGAACTGGCCGCGGGGGCTGACGAAATAGCTGTTGCCGTAGAACCTGCCGATGTTCCAGGGTGCCTCGGTGCCGACGCGGTTGATCGCACCGAGAAAATAACCGTTGGCCACGGCGTGGGCCGGCTGCTCCAGGTGCCAGAGGTTTTGGGAAAGGCCGGCCACAGTGGCCGATGGATTGAAGACGATCTCCGCGCCATTCAAGCCCAGGGCGCGGGCGCCCTCGGGAAAATGGCGGTCGTAGCAGATATAGACCCCGATATCGGCATAAGCCGTGGTGAAGATGGGATAACCCAGGTTGCCCGGTTTGAAGAAGAACTTCTCCCAAAACCCGGCCACCTGGGGGATGTGGCTTTTGCGGTATTTTCCCAGGTATTTTCCGTCGGCGTCGATCACGGCTGCGGTGTTGTAATAGACGCCCGTGATTTCCTTCTCATAGATGGGGACGATCAGCACCATGCGGTATTTCCGCGCGTATTCTTGCATCAAGCTGGTGGTCGGCCCGTCTGGGATCGGCTCCGCCAGGTCGTACCATTTGCTGTCTTGGGATGGGCAAAAGTAGGGGCCGTTGAAGAGTTCCTGCAGGCAGAGGATCTGCACGCCCTGTTTGCCCGCCTCGTCGATCATCGGCAAGTGCTTGGCCAGCATCTTCTCCGCGATGACTTTGACGGGCTCGTTGGTATCGGCGTTGAGGGAGGTTTGAATCAACCCTGCTTTCACTATCGTCGTCGAATCCCCCGTCAGCGTTGACGCAATGGGTGCGGCGTCGGGCGGAAGGGGCATCACGGTAGCCAACTGCGGTCCGTCGCCGCCGGACGGTATTGGATCGAGGGCTGTTGCCGCGCCTGCGGGAAATTGCTCCGTTTGCACCCGGTCCGTTCGCGGTGGGCGGGATGTGGAACGGCCTTGCTCCGCCAGGGGATCCCACGGCACGTGTGGTACCGCTCGGTCTGTGGCGCCCTGCTCCGCGGGGCGGCATTCACCTCAAAGCAGAGCCGCGCAATTGGCCAGTGCGTCTTCGATCGCCCGTCGATAGCCCCGCTCCTCGGGCGACTGACTGCTGCCTGCGCCGCCCCGGCTATCGCCCAAACTGAATGTAATTCCCCCTGCGGACCCGCTCACGCCGCTGTGGGCGGCCCCCTCGCGGGGGATTCGCCCTCTACCGAACTGGGTCTTGCTGATTCCCTTTGCGGGAACCGCCAGCTTACCCATGACGATGTACTCGTCACCCTCCCGGTGACGTTTGACGACTGAATACTCCCACGCCGTGCCGAACCTTTCGTTGAGCACCTGGGCGATATCCGATTTCGCCGCATCCCACACCTGCGATGCGGAATGATATTCCCCCTCCTGGCGCAGTGGAGAGCCGGACGGGGCCACGGGCCGCTGCGATATGACGGGAGGCGGGTTCGCCACCGGCGGCAATTGATCCGCAGGGCCCGAGTAGTCCGCTTCGGCCGTGGCCGAACGGGTACTCCATACTCCCCGCATGCGGGAATCAAGCTGATCGCGATTGGCCTTGAGTAAGTCGTCGAAGGCCGAGGACAATCCTCTGTGGGATTCTGAAGCCATGGTATATCTCAGTGATGTGGTCTCAGTGATGTGGATTGACGAAGCCGGGCGCGGCGTCACTTCCGGCGTGCTCCAGCCATGTACGGACACCAGCCTATCAAGGTTTCGGGCAGCGTGAAGACGTTATTGCGGCAAGAACCCTTCCATTTCCCCGCCCATTGCGAGCTGCCGCAGCCTGATCAGGACAGCCTGCCGGGGCTCCCCTGATTCCACCACTGCTGGAACTCCTGGTGGACGCTGGAGGCGATGCCGCCGGTCGTGGACAGGCGCTGCAGGTGGTCCAGCGCTTCCTGGGCCGGCATCACGTCGCCGTACTTGGCGTCGATATCGAACAGGTTGGCCTCATGCGGCCCCTGCGCCCGGTCGCCGACGGCGTCGGCCACCACGACGGTGATGAAACCGTACTGCATCGCATCGATCGCCGAAGCACGAATGCAACCGCTGGTGGTGCATCCCGCCATCACCACGGTGTCCACGCCCAGGGACTGGAGGTAGGTATCCAGCCGTGTGTTGAAAAAGGAGCTGGGCATCTTCTTTTCAAGCACATATTCCCCCGGCAGCGGCCTGATCCGCGAGTCCACCTCGGCCATCGGCGAGCCCTTCAACAGGATCGAGAGCGTGGGCACCTTCTTGATGAACACCCCCGCATCACGGAAGTGGGGCTCATAGGCGATCGTCGTAAAGATGATGGGCAAACCGGCGCCGCGGAAACCTGCCAGCAGCCGATTGGTCACCTCCAATTCACGGGTGTAATCGCCACCCAGGGGCGAGCTGGGGTCCGTGAATCCGTTGATGAAATCCACGACGAGCAGCGCGGGTTTGCTGCCGAATCCGGAGCGACGCGAGAATCCCTTGCGTTTGTAATCTTCGATAGTGCGGTTATCCATGAGTCATCTCCTGCCGATGAGGTTCCACCGCCCCGCGGCGGCGAATTTGTGTCCTGCATGCCTACCCGTTTCGCGGGCAAATGACAAGGCGCATGGACCCGCCGCAGCCAGTCCTGCGCCCTGCAAAGGGCCGCCGGAGAAGTAAAGAAGAATGGGGGAGCCGCGTGTTTAGGACGATGGTTTCGGTCTGGCGGGAACAGGTGCGGAGCGGGAACTTCGTCCCGGGCGGCGGGGGCTCCAGCCCTGGCGGAAGAGCCTCACCAGCATGTGCAGCAGGTAAAAAATGATCGTCAAGATGACCAGCAGGATGATGGTCAGGATCTTGGAACCGAACGCCGCGTCGATGATATCACCTCGTGCCAGCAGGTATTCGCTCATGATCTCCACCCCCTGTAGCGTGCCCCCGGCGCAGAATATGACCGCCGTCATCAGGGTAATCTGCAAAGACTCGAAGACCAGGCCTTCCACGTTGGCCGCTCCCGGTGCCTGAAAGATGTTGCGTCGAAAGGAATTCCAGTGGCCGATGGCGAACCCCACCACGCCCACAAGAGAGGCGAACCAGAAGACGATATTGCCGAAGCGGATATTTTGCACCCCGGCCACCAGGTAGGTGGTAAACGGATCGTAGAAGTAGAGCGTGATCAGCAGGATGATGATCGTGATGAGGATGATCCACCTGCGAGAGTGCTGCCAAGTTTGTTTTTCGGCGTCCATCTTGTCTTTATCCGTTCAGGTGCAGGCCCTGGGAAAGGGGTTGGTGTGGTGCCCGCAGTTGTGGTTCGTCTATCCCGGTTCGCCTATCCCGGCCCGGTCGCCGCGAATCATTTCTCCATCGGCGGCTACCTATCAGGCCGGTGCGCCTCGATTTAATCCTTCGGCAAATCGTCGGCAGACCTAACACGAATGCCGGCGCGGTGGCAAATCCTCACCGGTAGCGCACGGGCGCTACCGGGTGGCGTTGACCGGTTGATCAGCCGGCGCCGCAATATCGCATCCGGCGCAGATGTCCGCTCTTGCCGTCGGGAAAACTCGATGACGGCCCACAGCACCTCTTGTCTCTAGGGCCAGCGCCCCAATGGGCTCGATTTCGATTTTTGTTGTTTTCGCGGCCAAAAGGGGCCCCATTTTCCGCCAACTTGTAATACGGAAGCGCGGCCGGCGACGGATGCTATCCCCGTCTACCCTCCATCATACCCGCAGCCGCGCGCCCTGCACAGCCCTTGGCCGCAAAGGGCCGAAAAATTGGCCGCGGCGAACCGGGAAGCCCGTGCGACCAAAAGCCTCCCGCCCATCAAGGCGCTACCGCGGTGACGCTTTGTTCGGGACGCCGCGTTTCGTTCGCGACACGATCCAGCATTCGATCCACAACAGCGATCAAACGGTGCATGTCGATCGGTTTGGTGATGTATTCGTCGAAGCCCGCGGCAAGGGCCTTTTCGATATCGTGCGACATCGCATTGGCGCTGATGGCCACCACTGGCCTATCCTTTCCGTTTTCCATGGCACGCAGGTGTTCCAACAACTCGTACCCGTCCATCCCGGGCAGGTTGATGTCCAGCAAGATAAGATCAGGGTCGCGCGTGCGCGCCATTTCCAGACCCGACTGCGGTGTATGGGCCGAGAGCAGCCGAATTTTAGGCCGCTGCTCTAGCATTCGGCCCACAAGCGCCGAATCGAAAGGATTGTCTTCCACGTAGAGTACAACCAATTCCGGTTGATCGACTGTGCTGGGCACATCGGGTTGGGATTCGGCCCCGGAATCTTGCGTGGCTTCGCAAGGGTGCTGGCCCTTCCGCAATTCGAACCAGAACGAACTGCCATGGCCCAGTTCGCTCGTTACACCAACGCTGCCGCCCATGAACTCCACGATTTTTTTAGTGATGACAAGCCCGATCCCGGCACCTTCTACTTGCGATTGGCCCATGACCAGTCGCCCAAAAGACGTAAACAGCTCGTCCAATCGTTTGGGCTCAATGCCCGCACCCGTATCGGTCACGCTGACACGGATGCGGTCTTCACTGGCGGCTGTCCACCGTATAGAGACCTTGCCGTTTTCCTCGTTGTACTTGATCGCATTCGATAGGAAATTAAGAACGACCTGTTTCAGCCGAGTCCGGTCGCACCAGAGGAAGGTATCGGCCGGTGCGGGGGCATGGGGACCAAACTCCGAATCACCAGAACCGTAAGAGAGCATGATATTGCGCTCTTCCGCCATCGGGGTGATCAGATTCAGGCATTCCCCAAGCAAATGACCCAAATCCACCGATTCCAGGGACAAATTGATGCGTCCAGCCTCGATCTGGGTCAGATCCAACAAATCGTTGACGAGCCGCAACAAGTGGTTGCCCGCATCGAGGATCTCCTGGACGTCGGTTCTTTGGGTCTCGGATAACTGGTGGGAGCCTTCGGCCTTCAGCAATTGGGCAAACCCCAAGATGGCGTTCAACGGCGTTCGCAGCTCATGGCTCATGTTGCATAGAAATTGGGATTTGGCGTTGTTGGCCTCTTCGGCCTCTTCCTTGGCCCTGAGGATCGCCTCCTCCGCTGCCTTCCGGGCGGTGATATCGCGGATGGCGGCGATGACGTAGCGTTCGCCCCCTTGTTCGAAGTGACCGAGGCTGATCTCTACGGGAACCTCGCGTCCGTCCCCGGTTCGCGCCACAAGGTCCAAGCCCTCTCCCATGGGGCGTAATCGCGGATGAGCGAAATACTCCCTCACCAGCCCTGCGTGGCGTTCCCGAAACCGATCCGGCAGCAGGTCATCTACGTAGAGAGACAGCAACTCATCGCGGCTGTATCCGAACAAAGCTTCGGCTATCGAATTGGCGCGCCTGATGCGGCCGTCCGCTGACACGCCCAACATGGCGTCCGGTAGCGCCGCCAACAGGTGGTCGAGGCTCTCCAGGGTGTGATCGAGGTGTTTGTTCGCCATCTCAGCCTCTTCCATTGCCTTGAGGATCGCCTCCCCCGCTGCCTTCCGGGCGAGATAACGCGCATAGCGGCGATAACGTAGGGTTCGCCCTTGCTCGCAGTGACCGAGGCTGATCTCTACGGTAACCTCGCGTCCGTCCCCGGTTCGCGCCACAACGCCACAAGTTCCACGCACCCTCCCATGGGGCGGATCGCGAATAAGCGAAATACTCCCTCACCAGCCCTGCGTGGCGCTCCCGAAACCGATCCGGAAGCAGGTCATCTACGTAGAGAGACAGCAACTCATCGCGGCCGCATCCGAACAAAGCCACCGCTATCGAATTAGTGTGCCCCCCGGCGAACCGCCCCACCAAGCCGAAAAGGAACGGTTATCGTCCCAATCGGCGAAAAATCCGCCAGCCTGAGCGGCTGCGGACCGCCCACTGCCGTTTAGTAGACAACTGTGCAAGTGCCTTATGTCGTCATGCTGTTTCGATATACGGCTATCTTTGCTACTATAATAAGTTTCGCTGCGGTGAATCGCAGGGGAAGGAGCACGACACGATTAATAATGGATACATTCCATTAAGTCAACAATAAAAAATGGAATGATGCCAGTTTTTTCCTATGGATGATTTCAGGCAGCGCCTTAGAGACCTGATCAAGGTGTTGGGCTTGCGGCAAAACGCGTTCGCCGTGCGGCTCGGAATTTCGCCGTCGCACGTCGGGAAATTGAAGGTCGGGTCCGAACCCTCCCCGCTGCTGCTTACGGCGATCTGCTGCGTTTTCTCGGTGAACCGCCACTGGCTGGAATACGGCGAGGGTAAGATGTTCGCCGGCGGCTTGTCCGATCCCTACCTGGAGGCCAAACAGGAGAGCGAGCTAATCGCCAGCTACAAGCGCCAGATTACCGACCTGAACGCGGAGATCGACCGCCTGCGCGAGGTCATGCAAAAAGCCGTTGCCCGCGCCGACAAGGCGGAGAGGGAGTTTGATAATATTAAAAAAGGAGAAAATATATTTGATTATTTAGAGGCGGATGTGGTGGCTGAACAGGATCACGAGCCCTATGGGAAGCGTCCAGCGCCGCGGAAGCCGCGAGCCAAGGGTGATGGGAAATGATCCGGCCGCTTTTGATGGGGGACGTGGCCTTCCTGGCCGCGGGCCGGCCGGCGGCGGCGAAGCATCTCAGCGATGGGTACAAAGCGTTTTTAGTTGACCGCCCGCAAGGGATTTGATACGTAGCGGCGTTGAATGTCGGTAGCCCCGGACGGGGTGCAAGGGCTTCGTTTTTGGGCATGGTTGGGCATGGCAAGGATGCTCCCGCTGCTGGTATCGCATAAGAAATCCACCCAAAATCGACTAAGACTGGAATTTCCGGGCGGTTCCGGTGGACGGGTTCGCCGCGACGGAGTGCAGCGGGCGCCGTTACCTGAAAAGGGACCTGGAAAGGGCTGATCGGAACACAATATTTCACCGCGCGGTGGGCATTCATGGGGCCCCGCATCGCGCAAGTTATCCGCATGCGAGATCGAATGATAATATTGAGCTACAAATGAGTTGCCGCTTGGGAATAGATGTCGGGGGTACGTTCACCGACTTGTTGCTTTTCAACGAGTCCAGTGGCGAATTACACCTGCTGAAGACGCCCTCTACGCCGGAAGACCAGTCCATCGGCATCCTCACCGGCATCGAAAAGATCATCCGGGAAACGGCGATCCCGGCGTCTGATATCAAAACTGTACTGCACGGGACGACGGTTTCCACCAACATCGTCCTGGAGGAAAAGGGCGCCAAGGTGGGACTTCTGGTCACCGAAAATTTCGAGCAGGTGCTCCATTTGGCCCGCTCGCAGACACCGGGGCCTTTGGCGGGCTGGATGATTATGATCAAGCCCGATCCCCTGGCCGACCTGGAATTCACACGCGGTATCAGCGAGCGGATGAACGTCAGGGGCGAAATCCTCAAGCCCTTGGACGAAGAACAGGCACGGGGACAGATTCAAGAATTGCTCGGCGAGGGCATCGAATCGATCACCATCTCCCTGCTGCACTCCTACGCCAACCCGGTTCATGAGCAGCGTCTGCGCGATATTATCCAGGATATGGCAGGCAACCTTTCGGTCTCCATTTCCTCGGACATTCTGCCCGAATTCCGGGAATACGAGCGCACCCTGGTGACGGTGATGAACGCCTACGTGGGCCCCCGGATGAGGCGCTACCTCAGCAACTTTGAGGAAAAGCTGCGCGGCTTCAATTTCTCGCCCCACGTGAATATCGTCCGTTCCGATGGCGGCCTGATGAGCGTGGCGCGTGCTTCCGAATCGCCGGTCTATACCATGATGTCCGGGCCGGCCGGGGGCGTATCGGGGGCGGCCTTCGTCTCTACCCACGCCGGCTATCCCAACGCCTTGGGCTTCGACATGGGCGGCACGTCCACCGACGTGTCGCTGATTCAGGAGGGCCGGCCCACCATCTCGCGGCAGACAAAATTGGGTTATTACCCGATCAAAGTGCCTTCGGTGGAAGTGCACAGCGTCGGCGCCGGCGGCGGCTCCATAGCCCATGTGCCCATGACGGGCGCGTTGCGTGTGGGGCCGGAGAGCGCGGGAGCCAAGCCGGGTCCGGCGTGTTATGGCCAAGGGGGGGATCAGCCCACCGTCACCGACGCCAACGTGGTGCTGGGGCGGCTGCCTCCCAGGCTGCTGGGCGGAGAAATGGAGTTGGACACCGACGCTGCGGAACACGCGGTGGGCAAGATCGGCCAAGCGCTGGGTTTGGACCTGCACCAGGCGGCCCAGGGGATCCTGGACATCGTCAACGAGAATATGTTCGGCGCGTTGCGGCTGGTCTCGGTGCAAAAGGGGCTCGATCCGCGCAACTTCGCCCTGGTCGCTTTCGGTGGCGCGGGACCCATGCACGGCAACGCGATCGGCATCCTGTCGGGCTGTTTTCCGGTCATCGTTCCCACCACGCCCGGAGTATTGTCTGCCCTGGGCTTCCTGTGTTCCGACGTCAAAAACGAATTCGCCCAGACCTACATCCGCAATCTGGAAGACGTTGAAGTGGAACAATTGGCACAAACTCTGACCCGGCTGGGTCGGGACGCGATGGATTGGCTGCGCGAAGAGGGCATTCCGCAGCAAGAGCAGGAATTGCGCTACGAAGTCGATGTGCGATACTTTCGGCAGGGCTACGAATTCTCGCTGGAAGTGGACCCGGCCAGCTGGGGCAGCGGCGGCGTGGATGATCTGCAGCGCCGATTCAGTGAAATTCACGATCGGCTTTACGGATTCAAGCTCGACGCCCCGGTGGAAATCGTGAACGTGCGAGCCGTCGGCACGGGTCGTGTGGTCAAGGTGAACCTCACCAAAAAAGAAAAGGCCGGCCCGGATGCGGGGGCCGCGTTGATAGAGCGACAGCAAGTCTATTTCGATGGTAATTTCACAGGTGCCAATATCTACGATCGAAATCTGCTTACACCGGGGAACCGGATATCCGGACCGGCCATCGTGACGCAGAAGGACACCACGACCGTGATTCATCCAGGCCACTTCGGAGAATTGGACGAATACTCGAATATTCTCATTTACCCCGACAATTACCGCCCCGACAACTACCGCCCCAACTAAAGGTGCCACATGACTGAATCGAGCGGTTTCTCCAAACCGGTATCACTGGACGATCTGTTACAGACCAACCGCGAGCAGTTCGACAAGATTTTCGGGGTGCAAAAGGAGCAGATGGGATTGATGCGGGTGAGCCATATTCCGCTCACCGAGCAGGACCTGGCCGCGCCCAGCCTGATGCCCATTCCGGGCGCAGGGAGTCCCGGCGAATCGCGCCTGCCGCCTGCCTGGGGAGACGAGGGCATCACGCACGCGCTCGATCAGGCCTTCGGTGGCAACGAGTGGCGCTACGAGGTGGTGGAATCCAGGATCGAGAATGGTACGGCGAAAGTGCTGTGCAAACTTTCGGTTAATGGCGCCTCAAAAATGCAATTCGGCCAATCCCGGGTCAATGGCGACCAGGAACCCGCCATCCAGCGCGCCACAGAAGATGCCTTGCGCAAGTGCGCGGCGCTGCTGCGAGGGGAGCCCACTACGGAGCTCACTACGGCGCCCGCTGGGGCGCCCGAACCGGAGCGTCAGGGGCGGCAGCCGGCAGCCGAAGCCGCGCCGCCCTCCGTGTCCCAGGCCCCAAAGGAGTCTCCGGCCTATCGGCCCCGGCTCGTGCCGGCCAAGGCCAAGGGTCTGGATCCGATCACCCTGGACCTGATCGAAAACGCCCTGCGCAATGCGCGGCACGAGATGGACGCGGTATTGTTTCGCTCGGCCATGTCTCCCGTCATCCGGGAGCAGCACGACGAATTTCCCATGATCACCGATCACAAGGGACGCATGATCGTGGGTCAGTTCGGCTCTTACATCTCCGAGATGTTCGAAGAATACAAGATAGAGTTCCATCCCGGTGACGTGCTCGTGCAAAGCGACCCTTACAAATGCGGCGGAGCCATCAGCCACATCAACGACTGGATGGTGCTGGTGCCCATCTTCTACGACGACGAGCTGATCGGCTTCAGCTCGATGTTCGGACACATGATGGACGTGGGCGGACCGGTGCCCAGCAGCATGCCCACCGGGTCCACCTCCATATTCGGCGAAGGTCTCAAGATCCCTCCCGTCAAGATTTACGACAGGGGCGTGCGCAACCAGGCAGTGATCGACCTGATGATGAACAACACCCGCACGCCGGAAATGAATTTCAGCGACCTGATGGCCATCACCGCCGGTTGCCGCGCCGGGGAAAAACGGGTCATCGAAATCTGCGCACGGTTCGGCAGCGAGATCTACAAGCAGGCCTGCGAAGCCCTCCTGGAGCGCACCAATCGAGCCATGCGCAAGCTGATCACCCAGAACCTCCCCGAAGAGCCCCAATCGTTCGAGGACTACGTGGACGACGACGGCTGCGGCAACGGCCCGTTCAAATTAAAGCTGACCGTCTGGCGGGAGGGGGAGCACGCCTATTTCGATTGGACCGGCACATCGCCCCAGGCCCAGGGACCGATCAATTTCTACCTGCACGAGGGGATGTTCAAGATGTTCATCGGGGTCTACATGATCATGGTGTTCGACCCACAAATCCTCTTCAACGATGGATTCTACGACCTGATTCACGTAACGATGCCTAAAGGGTCGCTGCTGCGTCCCAATTTTCCGGCCCCCTTGGGCTGCCGCACCCACACCCTGGCCAGGCAGTTCGACGTGATGGGGGGTGCGCTGAGCAAGCATGCCCCGGAGATGGCGACCGCGGCGGGTTATGGTTCCAGCCCCCACATGCTTTACAGCGGCTTCGACAGCGATGGCCGCTTCTTCCAGTTGATGGAGATCCTCTACGGTGGAATTCCGGGCCGGCCCATCGGCGACGGCATGGACGGCCACGCTTGGTGGCCCCTGTTCGAGAACATCCCCACCGAGTATCAGGAAGCCTACTACCCGATTCTTATCGAGAAATACACCTCCCTGATCGATTCGGGAGGCGCGGGCAAGCACCGCGGCGGCAATGGAATCCACAAGATCTACCTATTTCTGGAAAGCGGCGAGGTATCCATCCATGACGACCGCCACGTGACCCAGCCGTGGGGCATCCTGGGTGGAAAACCCGGTGCCTGCTCGGAGAAGTGGCTGCTCGCCGAGGATGGCACCAAGAAGCCGTTGCCCTCCAAGGTGGACCACGTCAAGGTGAAACCGGGAGACCGGGTCATCTTCATCACCGCAGGAGGCGGGGGATGGGGCGACCCAATGGAACGCGAGCCGATCAAGGTGCGCAACGACGTGGCCCGCGGTCTGGTCACCCTGGAAAAAGCGAGAGAAGACTACGGTGTGGTGCTCGAAGGGCCGAGGTTTGCTATAGATACCAAGACCACGGAGGCACTGCGCGATCACATCCGCCATTCCCGTCCCCCCCTGGAGACGTTCGATTTCGGGAAGCGGCCCAATGGAAACGGAGCGGCGATCACTGGTTGAACCGGGCGAAGTGCCCCCGAACCCCGGTGAAACCCGCCCCCGCGGCAATAGGACAAGATAGAGGTATTTGAATGACCGGCCTATCACCCGAAGCGTGGGTCACGATCATCATACTCACGATCGTGGTCATCGCGATCTACTACATCATCTCCATTTGGATCTACAAACGGGCGCCATCCAACATGGCCTTCATCCGCACCGGGTTTCTGGGCACCAAGGTTTGCCTGGGCCGGGGCGCGATCGTGCTGCCCGTCTTCCACGAGGTGTCATGGGTTTCGCTCGAGTTGATCAAGCTGATCGTCAGCCGTTCGCGCGATCAGGCCATTCTGACCCAGGACAATATCCGCATCGACGTGGTGGCTGAGCTATCCACCCACGTGGGCCATGGCGAGAAGGATATCCTGACGGCCAGCCGCAGCCTGGGCGAGCGCACCTACGATCCGGACAAGGTGCGCAACTTGCTGGAAGCGAAGGTGATCAGCGCATTGCGCAGCTATGCGGCCACCAAGACCCTCAGGGAATTGCATGAAAACCGCGATTCCTTCGCCCAGGAGATCAAGTCCAATGTCCGGGAAAGCTTTCAGGCCAACGGATTGCTGCTCGAGGAGGTGAGCATCGTCACCTTGGAGCAGACCGGCAAGGAATTTTTCAATGCGGATAACGTTTTCGATGCGGAAGGCTTGAAGGTGATCACTGAAATCACCTCTGCGGCCCGGCGGGAGGTGCACAACACGGAGAAACGCACGACCGTCGCCATCCGCCAGCGGGACCTCGACACCCAGCTCGAGCTATTGGAGATCGAGAAAAACGAGGCCTTCGCCCGGGCCAATCAGGACAAGGCCATATCCAACGAGCAGGCCCTGCAGTTGGGGGAAAAACAGGTCTACATACTCCAGCAGAGGTTGAACGTCGAAACCAAGGAAATCGACAACGAAAAGGAACTGGACCAGTTGCGTACCGACCGCGACATATCCATTATCGAGGAAAACAAGAAGCGGGAAACCGCAGACATTCAGCAAAAACTCGCCCTGGAGCAGGAGGAGAAGGATCGCCAGATAGCCCTGATCGCCAAGAGCCAGCTGGAGGAACTGGCTGACATCAAACGCCACCTGGCCCGTGAACAGGCGGAAAAGGACCGCCAGATCACCCTCATCGGCAAGGCCAAAGAAGAGGAACTGGAGACGATCTCGCGGAATCTGGCGCGGGAATCCGCGGAACGCGATCGGGAAATCACCCTCATCGGCAAGGACAGAGAACGCCAGGAAGCCGAGATCGCCCGGTCCACCTCGGTGGCGGCAGTCGATGAGCGCTCACGCGACGAACGGCATAACGTGGCCGAAGAAATGGCGATTTCCATTCGAAAGCGCAGCCTGGAAACACGCCTGGCCACCCTGGACCTGGACAAGGAAGAGGCCTTCGCCGCCGCGCGGCAGGAGCGCGACGTTTCCAACGAGCAGGCCCAGGAACTCAGCGAGAAGCAGCGCTTCCTCCTGGAACAGCGATGGCTGGTGGAACAGGAGGAGATCCAAAAGGCGCTTCAGGTGGAAAAAGCGCAAATCGCCAAGGATGTCTCGGTCACCGACGAATTGAAGAAGCGCGAGGCCGCCGATATTCGCCGGGCCCTGGCCCGCGAGCAGGAAGAGCGGGACCGCGAAATCGCTCTGGTCGCCAAGGCCGAGGAACTGGAAAAAGCGGAGATCCACCGCATTCTGTCCCGGGAGCAGGAGGAGCGGGACCGGGAAATCACCCTGGTCGCCAAGGACGAGAAACTGGAGACGGCACGCGTCCGCCAAGCCAAAACCATCGAATTGGAGGAACGCGACCGCCAGATCGCCCTCATCTCCAAGGAGCAGGAGCGGGAAAAGGTGGATATCCGCCGTTTCCTGGCCCGGGAGACCGAGGAGCGCAACCGGGAAATCGCCCTGGCGGGCAAGGAACGTGAGCTTGAAGAGGCCCACATCAAACGGCTGGGTGTTACCGCCCAGCGGGAACAGGCCGATCACGACAGCGTGTCGGTACGCATCGTTGCAGAGGCCGGACGCAATAAGGAAATTGAACGCATCCAGGCCGAATCCCTGGCGGAAACCCGATTGATCAATGAAGAAAACAAATCCGCCGTCACCCGCATGCACATGCTCAATCAGGCTGAGTCCCGCCGGAAGGCCGCCGAGGACGAAGCTCAAGCCACCTTGACGCGAGCCAAGTCCACTAGCGAGGCGCAGCAGATCACCGCCGTCGGCATCGAGCGCGAAGCCGGCGCCACGGGCCGTGCCGAGATGGAAATCGAAACCCTGCGCGTGGAGAACACCCAGCGCGGCCTGGAGGCCGAGGCCGCCGGCATAGAGGCCAAGGCCGCCGCTTTGAAGAAGTACAATGAATCGGCGACGTTTCTGGATTTGGCCAAGATGCATATCAATGCCGAGCGCGACGTGCTCATCGATCAGGCCAAGTCCATGGGCAATGCCCTGCAAGGGGCGCAGATCAGGATGTACGGCGGCGACAACGGCACCATCGATACCATCCGCAGCCTGTTCAACTCCGGTTTCGCCATCGGCGAGGCGATGGAGGGCCTGGCTCATTCCCTGCCCCAGGGGCTGCGGGAGAAGTTCGCCCAAAACGGCTTGCGCGGCATCTTCGGCAAGCACGAGATCGGCGGCAACTTCAAGGAGGCCATCGAGCACCTGGGCCGATTCGTCAAGGAAAGCCTCAGCGGCCGCCAAGCCAAGGCGATGTCCTTCGACGAAGGGGTCTCGGCGTTGGAAGAGAAGGCCGCCGGCGACGAACAACTCACCGACGCGGTCGGTCTGCTGAAAGAAGTCAACCAGCACGGTATGTTCAAGGATGTCCCCTTCGACAAGGTCTGGTCCTTGGTTCAGCAATCCGCACAGAAAAAAGACGGCGGCTAACCCAACCGGGAGGCGCGCCGTGCAACCGCGTCATCCTCCCCTCTCCCGATACCGGCAAGCACAGCCGGCAAGGCACGAAGTCGATACCCATGGGCCGGCCCGGCTTGGGGCCCAAGCGTAAAACGGGTGACATCAGGCGGCGAATATTAAGGCGTCGAAATGGCTAAAATCGACATATCCCTGGAGCACGTTTATAAAACCTTCCCCGGTGGGACGCGGGCGGTGATCGATTTCAACGCCGAGATCGAGCACGGCGAGTTCATGGCCATGCTGGGCCCCAGCGGCTGTGGCAAGACCACCATTTTGCGTATGATTGGAGGTCTGGAGGAGGTGACGGAGGGCAGGATCCATATCGGGGGCAAGGACGTCACCGACCTGCCGCCATCCCACCGGGACACGTCGATGATGTTCCAGAGCTTCGCCCTGTTTCCCCACCGCACCGTTTACGAGAACGTGGAATTCAGCCTGAAGATGCAGGGTCAGACCAAGGAGCAACGGGCGCCGAGGGTCTGGGAAATGATCAAAAGTGTTGATCTGACCGAGTTGGCGCTGCGCCATCCCAACGAACTCAGTGGCGGCCAACAGCAACGGGTTGCGCTGGCGCGGGCCTTGATCAGCGAGCCTACGGTGCTCCTGCTGGACGAGCCCCTGGGCTCGCTCGACTACAGTCTGCGGGCGGCGATGATGGTGGAATTAAAGAAGTTTCAGCGGGAATTGGGGATCACATTCATCATGGTCACGCACTCCCAGCAGGAAGCGCTCTCCATGGCGGACAAGGTCATCGTGATGAGTGATGCGGTGATCCAGCAAATCGGCACCTCCCGCGATATCTATGAGAATCCCAAGACCAAATTCGTGGCCGATTTCATCGGCAACAACAATCTTTTCAAGGGCGTTCTGAAATCCCACAGCGGATCGATCGCCTTCGTGGAAAACGGCGATAGTCTCTTTTACACCAGGTTGCCGGAAGGGCAACGGAAGATTTCCATCGGCGAGGAGGTCTTCTTCTCGGTACGTGCGGACCTGGTACACACCGGGATTCACGAGGACATGGCCAACCGCGTGGAGGGCACCTACGTCACCACCGAATTCATGGGTTCGCTGGAAACCGACATATTCGAGGTGGGCAAGGGCCATTTCGTCCACGTCGAACAGCACCGCAGTGGCAGGGACAAGGCCTACAAGATGGGCGACAGGGAATTTATCAGTTGGCCCGCCGAAGCCGCCATTCTCCTCCAGGAGCCCGACGTCGAACGGGATTGACCAGAATATCGCACCGCCCCCGGCGCGACCTGCTCTTTTCCCCCGGACAACCAAATACAGTGAAACTTGCGGAATAATCGATAAATTGTTATTTTTGTTCCCTTGGTGTTTGAACCAGCCGAATTCAAAGGAACGCCGTCATCTGTATATCATTGCAGCGCGACGCTGTGATTGTGGCGCATTCGATCTGTAGTGCGTCATGAGTATATTTGAATTCCTTACTGAATTGTCGCAATTTCTAAGTGGGGTAACGGATGACCAGCAGAAAGTGAATTTGGGCGTTTTCGCCACCGCCGCGGCTATCGTGGGTTCTGGGATTGTCATCATTGATTTGTTGGCATTCTACTTGTATGAAAAATCGTACCTTAATTTGAGACATTCTTTCCCAAAAAGTCTCGGATTGATCGTCATGTGGGGCCTTGGATCGGGATTAGGGGCTTTTATAGGAGCTGCGGCTCAAATTCTACAAACCACTCTAATTGGCTGCGTCACGATCGGAGTGAGTTGGCCGTTTTTGTTACCAAGACTTATCAATGCGTTGAATGATGAATTTAGGAACAAACAGGCCGATAATCCAGATCCAGGCAGTTAGATTCACTGGAAGTCAGTACCCAATTGTAAAACGGTGATCAATGAATGTGGATACTCTTTTGCTGGGATACCGGCAATTCGCGACAAAAGATGAGATCGCGGAAGTTGTCGCAGCATACCCGGGGTTTGACAAATTAAGAGAGGGCCTCGAAACAGCACAGTTTCTATTAGTTTTTGCAACAGCCAAGCAGCGTACTTGGCTCGTCGCAACTAAGGAACGACTCTATTGTATTCTGGATGATATTCGTAAGGATAATCCAAAACGCCAATGGAAAATAAAGAAAGAAAATATTGTGGCTGGGAAGGATATTCAGTTAGTTCTGAAAACACATGACAGGTCACAACGTACAGGGCTCCTCGATATTGGTGAGAAACAATCGTGGCTATTCTCGAAGGACCTATTTATAGATGAACCTATAGAGAACAAGATTCGAGAAATTATCGCAAAAACAATGATAGATTCTAGTACTCAATTACCACAAGGACTTTGACTTGCCCGAAGATCGCCGGCAGCCCGATTCGCCACATTTTTGATTCCTATCGCGTGCGACGATAGAGCAGGGTGTAGATGACCAGGAACAGCCCGATCATCGCATAGGAAAGAAGGGTGGAGGCGGTCCCCAGGGCGAACAACGTCGGCCGGACGCGCACCGACATGGCCGCGCTGATATCGAGGGGCAGGGTGTTGTACTCGCCGGCGAGCAGCATGGTATGGGTAAACTCGTCGTAGGAGAGGGTAAATCCGAACAAACCCGCGGCCACAATTCCCGGCGTGATCAAGGGCAGGGTAACCTCCTTGAAGACCGTCCATTCGTCCGCGCCCATGTCCCGGGCGGCCTCTTCCAGGCTCGAATCGAACCGATTGAACACGGCCATCATGATCAGAAAGCCGAAGGGCAGGGTCCAAATGACGTGCACCCCCAGGCCCGAAGACCACCAGGCCGGTGAAATGCCCACCTGCCGCAGTAATTGGGAAAGCCCCAGGCTGATCAGAATGCCCGGCGCCATGAGGCCGGTCATGATGGTGTAGAAGAGCACCCCTGATCCGACGAACTTCTTGCGGTAGGCCATGGCCAGCATGGTGGAAAAGAGGGCCGTGATCACCATCACGACCAGTGCCAGAATGATGGAGCGCAGCAGGGCACCCTGCATATCCCCCACGGCCGATGGTTTGATCAGTTGGTACCACCAGTGGAGGCTGAATCCGCGCATGGGGAAAAAAAGCCCACCTCGCCGTGCATTGAAACTGATGATGAACATGGCGATCATCGGGCCGTAGATGAAAACCAGGAACAGGAAATAATAGCTCCCGAAAACGGTGCGCACCCATGCCTTGCGCTTGCGTTCGGGTGTCCAACGGGCCATGTCAAAGCTCCTTGCGGATATTGACCACTCTGAAGATGATAATGACGCCGATCATCATGGCGATCATCAGGAAAATGGCGTTAACGGCGGCGAGGGGATAGTTGGCGGTCGCCGAATATTGGTTGATCAGAGTGCCCACCACGCTGAATTTTCCGCCACCGACCACGACCGCGGTGGCGAATTCGCCCATGATCAACACGAAGATGAAGATCATTCCGATGGCCACGCCGGGCAAGGAAAGTGGCAGGATAATTTCACGAAAAACCTGAAACGGCGAAGCGCCCATGTCCCGCGCGGCTTCCAAAATCGCCCGGTCGATTTTGGCCAAAGAAAAAAAGATGGGGCCAATGCAAAGGACGACGTAGAGCTGCACCAGGGCCATCGACAGCGCGAAGTCCGAAAAGAGCAGAAAAGTGACGGGTTCATCGATGAATCCGGCGCCGATCAGGAGGTTGTTGAGCAATCCCCGGCGCCCCAACATGGGCACCCAGGCAATGGCACGTATCAGATAGCTCGTCCAGAACGGCACCATGCACATGAGGAACAAGGACATCTGCCATTTGAAACTCTGCACCACCATGGACAGAAAATAAGCGATGGGATAACCCAACAGCAGGCTGAACACCATGGTGGTGACCGTAAAGCGGAACGTGGTGAATAGGGTCCGTCCGTAAATCGCGGATGTGAGATATTCCTTGTAGTTGTCCAGAAAAAAGCCTGGTTCCATCCCCTGCAGCGAGTACCTCCAAAAGCTGATCACCACGATGAAGATCAGCGGAAAAACCAGGAAGATGATCAACCAGAGGGTGGGGAGCCCGATGAGCCAACCGGTGCGAAATCCCGGTTCGAACTTCCGGATCTTTACTTCACGCGTACGCTCCTCAATGATAACCGGGCGCGACCCGATCATTCCCGGATGGGGGGGGAATGCCGTTCTTTCCATCTTATTCGATCAGCGCTAAAGGGAAAAACGGCCCCGGGGCCGTCATTACACTTGCCGAGGCCGATAAATTTCGAGGGGAAAAATCCAACGATGAGGGCCTTCCCCCGGGCGGAGGCCGGGGGAAGGCCTGCTCCTGATTCAGGCGCTGATAAATTCGTTCCAGCGTTTCACCAGGTAGTCGTTCTCATCCATGATCGAGTTCCACACGGCGATGTTGCTGAACCGCCGCTCGTAGGAACCGCCGTCACGTATGCTGCCCACAGCGGCGATGGGGTCGCCGTCGGGAGAGAGTATCTCTTGGGACGCCGGTTTGCCTTCGTACCAGTAATCCCACTCGTACGGTTTCAGGTACTTTTTGACGTTCTCCGGCACCGACATGTAATAGCCGTGCCGCGCCACGTAGGCCCCCGGCCAACCGGATAGCCACCAGTTGATGTACTCGTAGGCTTGATCGAGCCGCTTGCCGGTGAGCTGGGCCGAAATGGAAAAGCCGCCGTGCCAACCGCGCATGCCTTCCTTCGGGTAGGCGTAGACGCAGCGCACGCCCTCGGCGTTCACCGCGGTCACGGCGGGGGACCACATGCTTTCCAGAACCACCTCGCCGCTGGTCATCAGGTTGACCGACTGCCCGAATGATTCCCAGAAGGCGCGGAAGTGGCCTTCTTTCTTCTTGACGATGAGGAACTCGATCAGCTTGTCGATTTCGCTGCGGGTCATGTTGCCCTTATCCTTGAACTTGATCAAGCCCAAGGCTTCCATGCCCATGGCAGCGTCCATGGAGCCGATTTGCGGGATATTGAGCAGCGCCACCCGGCCCTTGAAATCCGGACTGAACAGCTCGGCCCAGCTTTCGATAGGGCGGCCCGTCTCGTCCGGATTGTAGCCCATGGAATCGGCGTTGTGAAAGGCGGGAACCATGGTGATATGGCGCGTCGGACCATTCAGCGTGCGCTTGCCGGCGTCATCCAACCACATCTGGCGGAAGGGAGCATCGCCCTGGCCCGGTCTGGAATCGGGGGTCAGCCGGCCCGTTTTGGTCAAGTTGGTGACCTTATCCCAATCCTTGATGCGCTTGGTGTCGATAGGCTGCCACGTGCCGGAAGGCCACATGATGTCCATATCGTTGAAGTAGCCCTCGGCGATCTCGTATTGATCGTTCTGATTGAGCATTTTGCCGAACATGGCGCCATAGCCCAGAGCCTGACCTCGTACGCCAAACCCTATATCTTCCGAGGCTTTCATTTGAATGTCATTGATCACACTCACGGCCAATCCGACGGTTCGGATCGGGTCGGCCGCCTTTACAATATTAAACAACGGCAGGCTGCTCGCCGCCACCCCTAGGGCCGCGGTCTTGGCAGCGGTGCCGACGAACTCGCGTCGGGTCATCCCGTTTTTATTGGATTTATTAGTGTCCTTCCGTTTCATGTGACGTCTCCCGTCTGTTCGATTATTCGATGCTGTGAGAACGCCTGGTGCGGCAGTCCCCGGTTTGAATAGGCCCCGGTTTGAATAGGATCCGCTCGGGATCGATTTCAGCCGTTACATAGCCATTTACCCCAGCCTATTGCTTAAATCGCAATGGATCACGAATGTCAATCCAAATTACCGCTGACCGCCCCTCACTTTTTGCGAAGGCGGGCGGGAGACGGGACGGCGGCATCGCATGGCGCTGAAACGCAGTCTTTTCATAATGATAACAATGAGGTAACATGGGGACGGATTGTTTTCCAGGAGGAAAACAGCACATGGAGGTGCGTCACCATGTTGGAGAAACGATACCGCTTGTTGTGGGGTTTTGCCAAGGGTTTGCATCGCTCTCAGGCCAAGGCGTTGGTGGCGGTTTGCGCGGCGTTGGCGCATTGCGGGCAGAGGCGCTCGTTTTCCATCGCCCACCGGTTGGCCGCCGGCACGGGCGTGCGGTTCAAAAGCGCCGTGCAACGATTTTATCGGCTGATGCACAACCCTAAGTTCGATGACTGGATCTGCTGGAGCGCGTTGGCCCATCGTCTGCTTTCCGCGGCGGGCACTCGGCCCCTGGCCGCCCGTGGATTGGACCGAACGGCATTCGGGGCTCAGGGTGCTTACCGCGGCGGTCTGTGTGGGCCGGCGGGCGATTCCCGTCTCCGCGCAAACCAGTGAACAGGAGGCCCGCGTGCAAAGCCAAAACACCAGGGAAAATGCTTTCCTGCGGAGGCTGTGGACACTCTCGCCGCTGATGAAGCAGACCATATCTCATCTTTGACCGGGGATTCTGCCGGGTGAGCTTCCTGCTGGAATTGCGTCTGCTGCACGGCCTGTTCATCGTGCGTCTGACTGCCAAGGTAACGGTGAGAGGCACCGGCTATCAGGGCGTGTTGTCCCGCTATCCGTTGCGACCCGGCCCATTGGTGGATTTGGGCGTATGCCGGCTCCGTAAAGACGGCGCCGTCAAAGCGCGCGTGATCGGCATTTGGGCCAGAGGGCAGAAAGAGCCCTGGTGGCTGACCACCAGTCTGAACTGCAAGGCCCGACGGGTCGCCGAATACTATGACCGCCGCATGAGCGTAGAGGGGCAGTTCCGCGACGGCAAAGGATGCCGCTACGGGATGAAGATGAAGTGGACCAAGTTCCAAAAATGCGCGCACATCGACCGCTTGTTTCTCCTGGCGGCCATGGCCCTCACCGTCTGGACCTTGGCCGGGCTGATGGCCTGCCGCAAAGACGATACGCTCTCCTTGCCCTCCAAAAGCAAAGGGAAACGCCGGTCGTTGGTCAGCATCGGTGTCGGAGCGAAAGGCACCATCGGCGAGGTTCTCCGCTTGGGCCGCACGGCACTCGCCAAACTTTGGCCGCCCGCGGAAATCCGCTCCTTTGCCTGGGAGAAATAGTGAGGGGCGGTCAGGGCCCTCATTCCCCGAGTAAGGGTTCAAAGTGAATTTTGAGCCTTGCATTGGAGAAAAGGCGCAAGGTCACCTCGTCTCCGAGGCGGAGGAGGGTTTCTCGGGCGTGTTTTACGAGTTTTCCGACGGTGTTGAAGAGTAAAAAGCGCAGGCGTTTGAGCCGGACGGTGCGAAATTCCTCGGGTAAGGCGACGCGCTCGAGGGTGGAGATCAGGTTGTGACAAAGCACGTTGAGCCTGAGCCAGGCAGCGTTGGCGCCGAAGATCTGGGAGGGGAGGGCCTCGGCGGCCAAATCGTTGGTGAGCGCATCGTGGGTGTGTTCGATGGTTCCGGCCTTGCCTCGCTGCCAGTGGAGGATATCCAGGCCGTCACCGTCACGGTTGGTCACGACGGCGAAGTGCCTGCGATCCGAGCCATCGGCGAAGAGGCTGCCCTGGTTCTTCAGAATGCGAATCGCCAGGTAACGATGTTTGACAGGGGTCTGCTTTTGAAACTTGCCGTCGTCGGGCACATAAGCCACCTCGGCCCATTGGCGCGCCGCATCCCGCTCGTGGGTGTCGGTCTGCCAAGCTGCCTCGGGCAACGTCTCAATGGCGGCGCGCAATTGCGGGTTCATGTCGGCGCTGATGGCAAAGCCGATCCCCTGCTCATCCAGCCAGTCCATCAGGTCGTGCTCATACAAGGCGCTGCCGCCCCGCAGGTAGACCTGCTCCACTCCACCGGGAAGCGCCCCCATGGCCTTTTGCACCACGCGCAGATTGCCGCTCCCTGCCGGCACGTTCCCGTCGCGAAATTCCTCTGCCACCACCACATCCTGCTCGGCCCACAAGACGAGCACCGGTTGGTAGCCGCGCCTTCCGTCGTAGGTGGGATGAGCGCTGCGTTTGTGAGATTCCAGAATGG
>JACZRV010000134.1 GCA_022574555.1 SAR324 cluster bacterium | reverse complement strand
AGAATGATAAGGCAGTTAGTCCTCTCCACTGCCGAAGTGACTACGCTTGCCGGCTCAGGCGACCTAGGGTCAACGGACGGGATTGGCGTTAACGCTGATTTTAAGACGCCAAACGGAATTGTGGAAGTTAATGGGAATCTTTATGTGACGGATTCCAGTGACAACAAAATCAGAAAAATCGTCATTTCCACGGGGGAGGTCGCTACTTTTGCGGGTTCAGGCTCCTTCGGTTCGGCTGATGGGACCGGGACGGCCGCTTCATTTAAAAGCCCAACCGGAATTACTTCCGACGGCACAAATCTATACATTGCCGATAGCGGGGGCAATACCATCCGCGAAATAGAAATCGCAACAGGTGTGGTAACTACGCTGGCCGGATCGGGAGCCTTCGGTTCAGCGGACGGCTCGGCCGCGGAAGGCTCCTTCTTTACGCCCAGCGGCGTCGTCACTGATGGCGTCAATGTTTACGTAGCCGATACCGGCAACCACAAGATAAGGAAAGTGACAATCGCAACAGGCGAAATCACTACACTGGCAGGAACTGGAGACACGGATTCTGCTGATGGTACCGGTACCGCCGCTGGTTTCCATAGCCCGGATAGGATCGCATCCGATGGTACGTACCTTTACGTTAGCGATTCCGGTAACCACAAGATTCGGCAGATAGAGATTTTTTCGGCTGAAGTAACAACGCTTGCCGGATCCGGTATACCAGGTAATGTGGACCAAACCGGAGTTTCCGCAAGTTTCACTAACCCGAGAGGGATCGTTTTTGATGGTCTCAACCTATATGTTGCGGACTCCGGTGCAATAATAAGGCAGATTGTTATATCCACGGGGGCCGTTACTACAATCGCGGGAGATGCAAGCGACCAAAACTCAATTAATGGAATCGGCACGGCCGCAAAATTTAACAAACCCGAAGGTATCACGACCGATGGCACAAATTTATATGTCGCCGATTCGAACCACAGACTAATTCGCAAAATTGTAATTGCGACGGCGAAGGTATATACCCTCGCAGGTTCCGGATTCTTCGGTTCCAGCGATGCTACTGCCACCTCCGCAAGTTTCAACTATCCATTCGGCATCACGACCGACGGTGTGAGCCTATTCGTTACGGATACTCATAACAATAAAATTCGGAAAATCGTACTTTCATCCGGGGTTGTAACGACGTTTGCTGGATCCGGCGGGGTTGGCGATACCGACGATACAGGTCCGTTCGCTAGTTTCTGGCACCCTACCGGAATAACGACTGACGGAATCCACCTCTACGTTACGGACACTTTGAACCACAAAATTCGAAAAATTGGAATTTCCACGGGGATCGTTTCTACCTTAGCCGGTTCTGGCGAGGAAGGATCGACGGATGAGGCCGGAACGGAAGCGAGTTTCAGCAATCCGAAAGGTATCACGACCGATGGCACAAATCTTTATGTCACCGACTCTGGCAATCATAAAATTCGCCAAATTGTCTTATCGTCCGGAGTGGTCACCACACTAGCTGGATCTGGCGATGATTGGACGGCAGACGGGTTGGGAACAAGTGCGAGTTTCCGTTCTCCATACGGCATCACGACTGACGGTACGAGCCTTTATGTAACGGATTCCTCTGCCAGGACAATCCGGCAGGTGGTCATCTCGACCGGTTTGGTGACCACGTTGGCCGGATCCGGAGATGAAGGTACGGCTGATGGAACAGGATCAGCCGCAACCTTTATGCGGCCTGTTGGTATTACCTCCGACGGAACGAGTTTGTTTGTTGTGGATTATTTAAGCCACCAAATAAGGAAAATAGATTGACGACAGGAGGATTATAGCGATGCGTTTGGTTGTCATCCGTGGAGATAGTGATCCATTGCTAAATATTTGCAAACTGATCGTGTTGCTCTTTCCGGTTCTGTTTGCTTCTTGTGCTGAAAGGGCGGACGAAGTTGACAATGACATAGCCGCGAAATTTGCATACCTGCTGTTGGCTTCCGCTGGTACAAGTGACAACGAAGGGGAAAGCGACGGCTCCGGTATCTATTCTTATTCTTTCGATCCGGTCTCGGGCATGCCCACATTGATTGGTAGGCTTTTGGAATTTTCATCGTCCGATATATCGTCTTATACAGTCTCTAAATCCGGGAAATCACTATTCGTTGTGACGAAAGACGGATTAATTGCTACGTTTTCCATAGTCGAAGATACCAGTCTCGTGTACCCTGTCGCTTCTTCATTCAGCGCGGTACTTCAGGATTTTGAAGTTCGATCGATTGTGTTGCATCCACTTGGCCGGTTTATTTATATTGTTCTTTCTATTGATGACCCGGACTCCGAGGGAAAAATCTCGATAATGGAGATATATTCCGTCGATCCCAAAACCGGTTTGGCGACTTTTCGTGGTGCGCAACAGGCGGTGGTGGGATCGTCTCAGTTTGTATTTTCAGAGGATGGGAACAACGCCTATGGTGCCAGAATTAAACCTTTTGCAGGCGACGGGCCCCCTCCCCCCCCAGAAGGGATCCTGACCACTTATGATGTTGACAGAATCACCGGCTTCATGACTGCCATCGATAGTCTCAGTTTTAACGGATGGGCTTTCGGAGGCCCTTTTCATCCCATTGCATTGGATCCCACGGGGAAATTCCTGTACCTGACGCCAAGCTCCGGTTTCTGTGACAGCGATCCAGGCCCGGGAACAGTTTGGGAACAAACCGGGAGTATAGTTTACACATACATCATCGATCCTTCCACAGGTCTGCTCACGAACAGTGGTGAGAAAGAAGATGTTTCCAAGGAAATCATAAATTGGGGCGCTACTCATCCAAGCGGAGATTTTGTATATTTCCTGAGTGCATTTGACTTCGAAGTATGTGGGGATTTTAGGAGAGTACCAAATACAATATATGCATATTACGTAAACAGAAGTACTGGGGAATTGTTTCTTACTGGAAGAGAAGATGCCGGAATCGGAGGCAAATCGATCACAGTCGATCCGACGGGTAAATATCTATATCTGCTGAATCCTAATGACATCTTCGTGTACAATATCGATCAGGCTACGGGCTCATTGCAAGCGATAGGAACTCCTTTGAGAGGGGCTACGGCAATCCCCTTGGCCGGCCCGGCACTTTCGTTGGAGATATCCTTTATTGGATTTTGATATGGCCGATCTTAAAAGTGTAAAGGGCTTTGGCTTGTGCGGAAATATCGCAGCAAAGCTTTTATTTTGGTTTGCTTTAATTCCTTTTGTGGTGTCCTGCGGAACGACGCAGGATAGGCAAGACTCGGAAGAAAATGTAGCACCCGTGACGACGGTTTCTATTGAGTCCGGATACCATGGTCCTCAGACGGTAATACTAACCTGCGATGACGGCGACGGCAGCGGATGTCTTAGCACCTACTACACAATAGATGGCACCACGCCGAACAGAGTTTCTACAAGCTATACAGGGCCCATCGCCATTTGGTCCGGCACTACGCTGAAGTACTACTCGATTGATCGTGCTGGGAACACCGAGAATGTCAAAACACAAATTTACTCTATCGGATCCATTGTTATTGAGGACGTACAATTATTTTCGGCTGGTTGGGACCATACGGTAGCGATTAAGAATGACGGCACCTTGTGGGTATGGGGCGGAAACAATTTTGGGCAGTTGGGGGATGGGACAACCACGGCAACGGCCACCCCAACAAAATTAGGAACCGATAGCGACTGGTTGGCGGTGGAAGCAGGGAATTCTTTCACCATTGCGATCAAGGACGATGGCACGTTGTGGGCATGGGGTTTGAACGATAATGGGCAGCTGGGAAATGGCACTAGCGACAGTGCATCGATGCCGATGCAAGCAGGAACTGACACGGACTGGTCGGTATTATCTGCGGGCAATCGCCACGCCTTGGCGATTAAGAACGACGGTGCATTATGGGGTTGGGGCTCAAACGAAAACGGGCAGTTGGGTGATGGGACTACAACCGATAGTCCGTCGCCGATCCAAATCGGTGCCGGAACAAGCTGGAGCGCCATTTCAGCAGGATTCGCTCACTCGGTCGCCCTCAGGAACGATGGTACCCTATGGACATGGGGCGCAAATACATATGGCCAGCTAGGGGACGGAACAAATTCCGATAGCACTATCCCCATCATGATAACAGGCACCAATTGGTTTGCCATATCAGCCGGAGATTACCACAATGTGGCGCTCAAAAGCGATGGTACGCTTTGGAGCTGGGGCCAGAACTGGTATGGACAGCTTGGTGATGGAACTACGATCACCAAAGCATGGGCAGGCGACGGGACGCACCCGATCACCGGTTTTATTACATTCGATAATTCCTACCCATTACGAATTGGTACCTATACCGACTGGAATTTAATCTCCGCCGGGAGCGGCCACAGTATTGCGATCAAAAACGATGGAAGGCTCTGGGCCTGGGGTCTGAACGTAAACGGTCAGCTAGTCGATGGAACTACCTTTAATAATTTGCTTCCGCTGCCGGTCGGTCCCGAGTCGTTTTTTCCGAATATATTGCCGAAGCATCCTTGGGCGGAAATCGCCGCAGGCAGCTATCATACCATTGGACTCCGCACCGATGGAACGCTTTGGTCGTGGGGATGGAACGGGTCGGGGCAGCTTGGAGATGGAACCACCGAATCGACGGGTGGCGGCTCCAGCCCCACAAACCCAACATGGAAAGTGCCGAGTTTTGCTTATGTGGTTTCCGACAATGTCTACGCATATTCGTTGGATTACACCACAGGTCTTCTTTCTGTTGCCGGATCACCGGCGGCGGCGGGTACAAATCCAACATCGGCGGCAATCCACACGACAGGCAAGTTCCTTTATATAACCGACAGCAGTACCGATGGGTCGTCGCCGAGCTATATCAGTACCTTTGGGATCGACATAGATACCGGTGAGTTGACCTCGATCGGGAATCCGGTGGAAACGTTGGGTGCAGCAAAGTCAATCAATTTAGATCCACTGGGCAGGTTCGCCTATGTGATTGGTGATGATTTGAAGGGCTGGGGCGTCACGGGTGTCGCCGTTTATACCATCGATCCGGTATCTGGCGAACCTATTAATGTCGGCATGACAGCCTACGGGGCAAGAACCATGGCGTTCGATCCCCTGGGCAGATTCGCCTATGTTATCAAAGATACCCTGTTTTCCGGAACAAATATAGCAGTTTACCATATTGATCAAATTGACGGGATGCTGCATGGCATTGGTGACAATGACCGTGATAAAGATGACGACGACGTGCTGGTAGATTCGGCCGCACACCTTGCCGTCGACCAGTCCGCTCAATTTCTTTACGTAGCTAGCACCAACCCGAGCGTGATTCGTGTATTTGATATTAATCAAACAGATGGGAATATATACGAAATTGGATTCTTGCAGGGTGAAACAGATGTATCGGAATTTGAATTCAGTTCGTCGAATTTGTATATCTACATGCTTTTTTCGGTGAATCTCAACGTATTGGTAGTCAACCAAATCACAGGGCAAGTAACGGATGGCGGGCTGGAGGCGGCGGAAAACGCCATTGGGGTCGTGACTGAACCGACGGGTAAGTTTGTCTATGTGATTACCCCTGACCTGGTCAACGGTTATGCGATAGACCCGCAGCATGGAACGACAATGGTTATCGGATCTTCTGATAGTCCGACCGCAATGGCAACAGATGCCTCGTCCGGGGGCGCAACGATAAAAGCTCTCTTATTTGCTTCTTTCTGACAGGTTGCTGTAAATCGGATGCTCCTCGCGTCCTTCCACCTTCGGGGAGTCTTATTAGGCCAAATGAAAGCGTGTTGTGAAGTGGACCCCATCATTTGGCCAACGAGATATGATCGAAAATTGTGTGCTGGCATGAGGTGAGAAATGCGGCGTATCTTGGGTAATCGATAGGTTACCCCCACAACGGAAAGGATACGCCATGGAAGAGAATAAGATTGTTGCGTTTGAAACACCAGGGGCATCGAGTAAAGACACGCTGACGGAGGTATTACGGCATGGAGCCTGGCGCATGTTGGCTCAGACCGTGGAGGCGGAAGTGGAGGCATTTGTAGCCGCGCACACACACATCAGGGATGAGGAAGGAACCAATGAATTTGGCAAGATAGCCTTGCTGACGACCTGCATCACGCTGTATCAAACCGCAGGAGGCGCATCCACATACGGCACAAATCCCCTGAAGGGCTCCCCCGCCTCGATCCGCCCCCGCAGCCCGCCTGCTCGCTCCACCGGTCCATGCCCATGTCGCCGAAGAGAGCTGTGGCCTGATCGGGTTGCTCGCGGTCGGCGTCCAGATCGTCCTTCTTGTGGAGGCACTCTGCGTAGCGGAAATGGTTGATAGACAGGTCGGGACGCGCCTCTCGTTCCTCCGCGATTCGATTGGCCTGCCGGAGGTGCTTCGCCGCCATGTCTGCTGTCGTGGGCGATCACCAGCAGGTCCCGCAAATTGGAGAGGTCGGTGCGGACTTTGAAGCTCCAACCGGCCATGCAGTTTGTCCCTTTTCAAATGAACCTAATTGCTGGATTCCGATGGATCATTCAATCGAGATGACCACCTTTCGATTCTTCTTGTGGTCCTCCACCTCAAGGAGCACACCGGGGGCTTCCTGCTGATCTGCCAGGCCCATCACCTGATCGAGGTCAATACCCTCCTTTTCAAGGGCGGCTTTTGCACGATTCGGAATGAAGTTCCGTGCGAGTTTCAAAACGCCGAGGGGGATTGTGACCGTCTGCGCTGGGATTTTCTCGTTGTTCTCGAAGACCCTGATGAACAAACTGGAGGGTCTGGCCGCCGCCTTGACTTGCTTTCCGGGTTCGGGGAGTTTTTTCTTTTGCGCCATGGGTTTCTGTCCAGTTTGACCGGCCTGGCTAACTACGGCCTGGGTCACACAGGAGTCAATTTCACTACCAGATAATCCGCTTTGCTTCTCACTTCCATCACAAGGTAGCCCGCCCTGGCAAGCCCTTGCGCCATGGCCCTACTCAATCCTCACGCCTTCGGCCTTGATGCGGCTCATCAAGGTTTGAACCTCATCCGGGTCAAGTCGTTCATTCATGGCCGTGTAGCCCGACAAATCGCTGAATACGACTTGGCGGCGTTCGCCTCGGCCACGACCTCTCCCATCCCGGAGTACCCACCCCAACAGCGAAACCAAAAGCCGATCCCCCTTCCCCCAAACCGGCAATCGCCGCAGAACCCACTGCCAGGAGCATTCTCATACCCGCACTGTGTATCTCAAAAGTTCTGTAACCATCGCGGACAGCCACTGCTTGTCGTTTGTCCTGGATTATCGTGCTGGCACTTCGGGCATTCCACGCTTCGTCCTCTACGCGATTAGTGGGTAGAGTGGGCCTATGTGGGTATCTATCAATCCGGTATCAGTGATTCCACCACGGCATATCAGAGAATGATCGCATATCGATTTCGTGAGTCCAGACTGATCGATGTTGCTGGGCTATATGGAAGTAGGTGTCCGCTATCTTAGCGGGAAGCATAAGCCCGTCATGTTCCATGCCGCGAGTTTCTCTAAGCTTCTGGAACCGCTCGGGGCCAAGCATCTTTCCCAGGGTATCGGGGGCATCCACCGCGCCATCAATAATGACATGAGCGACATGAATGCCCTTGGGAGCAAACTCAGCATTCAGCGTCTGGCAAAGCATTCGTCGTCCGCCCATGGCTGCCGCATGAGAGTGTTGGCCAGCATTGCCCCGCATGGCTGCCGTTGCCGAGGTCACAATGATCGTTCCTTTGCCGCGCTCTTCCATGAGGGGGCAAACGGCTGATGCAAGGCGAAACAATCCAAAGGTGGCCATCCGCCAGCCTAATTCAAACACTTTGTAGCTGGTGTCCTTGAGCGCCCTGTCGCCAATTTGGGCACCCAGGTTGAAAACCACGACTTCTATCGGGCCAATTTCGGCCTCAACCGCAGCAACTCGCTCTTCAATGCTATCGGCTTCGACGGCGTTGAGTAGGAAGCCCGATGCGGAATTGCCTTCGCTCTCAATGCTTTCCACCATCTTGTTAAGCCCTTCCTCGTTGGTTCTTCGGCATAAGACGGCGTGATAACCCTCTTGAGCAAAGCGCCTTCCGACGTTGCCGCCGATACCGGCTCCCGCACCAATAACTAAACAGACAGGTTTCATGGTTCTATCCGGCGTCATTGATTTGGTTATGGGCTAAGCGGTGGCTTGCTCGCCGTCGTCCGTGATGCGGAATTACCGGCCACATCGAATATCAAGATGGCCGAGAGGCGGCGCTTGGCGTCGGGATCAGTCATGGCAGGCCAGCCTCCTTGGCCAGGGCGATGTTGCGATCGCGCTCTTCCGGCATCTTATATGCTTTGAAGTATACCTCGCGGGAAAAGTGGGGGCCGATGCGAATCACCTCTTTCGCGTGGGACCGCGCCTCGTCGAGTCTGCCCGCCTCCGCGAACGCGAGAGCAAGATATAAATGATTGAGAAAATACTCCGGCGCCCTCGTCACGGCATCCAGCAATGTTTCGATGGCTTCGTTCAATCTCCCCGCGTTCCGGTAGGCGATCCCAAATATGGTGTAGAAAAAGGGCGCTGGGAACGGTTCGGTCTCCACAGCCTTTCTTGCCAAATCCAAGCCCTCTTGGTTTCTTCCGACGTAGTTAAGGCCGGCCGCCAGAAAAATGAAGCTTCGGCCTGTCGGTTCCTGAGAGACCCCGTCTTCCAGGGATGACATGGCCAAGTCGTGTTCTCCGCAACGCAGGCGCACCATACCGGCTAAAGAATGTGCCAGCGCCAAGCTATCGTCCACCGCCAAAGCCCGGTTGGCCCATCGCAGGGCTTCGGCCAAATTTTCCTTCCGCGAATCGGTCCAAGCGGCAATTGCGTCGCTGTAGTATGCCCAGCCAAGCCACGTCATCGCAGCGGCAAACTCCGGATCGAACGCCAAGGCTTTTTCGAATAGTTCTCTCCCCCGAGCGGTCGCCTCCTTTGAGTGCTTAAAAATCTCGGAAATCCCACGTAGGAAAAGATCGTAGGCCCTATAGTCGTTTGTTCCCCGGCGCCAAGCACGGGCACTCTCGCCTTCCACCAGTTTCACATCCAATTCGGTCACGATGGCCCGGGTGATCTCGTCCTGGAGATCGAAGATATCCTTCAGTTCCCGGTCGAAGCGCTCAGCCCAAAGATGATCGTCAGACTGTGTGTCTATCAATTGGGCGGAAATCCGCAGGCGGTTGCCGGAGCGGCGCACCGAGCCTTCCAGCACGTGGCGCACACCCAACTCCCGCCCCACCTGGCGCAAGTCCACGGAGCGTCCCTTGAAGACGAAGGCGGAATTGCGTGCGGTTACATGCAGGCCCCGCAGCTTGGAGAGGTCGGTGATGAGATCCTCGGTGAGGCCGTCGCTGAAGTACTCTTGCTCGGGATCGCCGCTCATGTTGATGAAGGGCAGCACGGCGATGGAGGGGCGGTCAGGTAGAGAACGTGGCGCGGAATCGTACTGGCCTTGCTTGGTCTGCACCACCCGGTGGGCTGCGGCGCCTGGCTTCGAGAGCACCCGGTAGGTCGGTACAGGATCGGCGATGTTCTTCACCTTCTGCTTGCCCATGGACTCGAACTCCAAGTGCAGGCGTGTCTTCACGTCCTCGTGCACCCTGCCCGAGATGCAGATGCCAGCAGGATCGGCGAGAGACTCCAGCCTTGCCGCCACGTTCACTCCGTCGCCAAACAGCTCCCCTTCCTTCACGAGCACGTCACCTTGATTAACGCCGATGCGGAAGTCCATGCGGCGGTCATCGGGGAACTCGGCGTTGCGCTCGGCCAAGGCGCGCTGTATCTCCACGGCACAGGCCACGGCATCCACAACTGAAGGAAACTCGGCCAGGATGGAGTCACCGGGGGCGTTCACAATGCGTCCCCGGTGGCTGGCGATGTACGTGGAGAAGATTTCGCGGGAGGCAGTGAGGGCTTCGAGGGTGGCCTCGTGGTCATCTCCCATCAGGCGGGAGTAGCCCACCACGTCCGCCGCCATGATCGCGGTCAGCTTCCGTTCGACGCCTTCGGAGCCCTTGGTTTCCATCGCCTGCCCCCTGTGGAAATCGGGAAGAGATGCCCCCATTAACGGTGAAAAGAGGGGAGGTTGTCAATGCAGACTAGCAAAGGGCGCCGTGCACCGTTGGCTGTGATCGCCCATGGTTTGCGGTAAGGTCATCGTACCCGACGAGATGACTTCGGCGTGAAGATGGAGGGGGTGGGGATGACGATCAAGTGTTCAAGCTGCGGATTCGATAACCAAGAGGCGATGGTCTTCTGCGGGAAGTGTGCGGCTCCGCTCCTCCCTGTCTGCCAGGGTGTCGCCGTCGGCATCGGAGCTAACGGCGCCGTCCAGGGTGACTAGGTTGCCGATGGCGAGGGCATAATGTGGCAGGCACAAGAGGCCGGCCCGACCACGGGGGTGGTAGGGCCAGTCTCATCACAAAGGGATCGGCCGATGTGGCCGCCGCCCCGCCACCAGGACGGATGGACAGAGGGGCAATCTGGTCTTGGTATCATATTTGGCTGAAGGCAACTTGGGCGGGGGTGGTAACCGCTATCGAGTCTCACGATTCTGCACGGTGCCCCGTTAACCCGCAATTCGATCCATCTCGAAGACAAACTCGATATCTATTGCCCCAGCGACTACTTGCGGTCATCGTTCGGCCACTCGTCGTAGGTGCGGCCGTCCAAGATGCGACCGGCCCTCTTCTTTCCGACGCGCACCATGGTGCCGTTGGCACCGGGCGCGTGGTCGCCCCACTGCTTGAAGAAAAAGGCCACGCCCGCCTCCTGGCTGGCATCACGGGCGGTCCTTGCCCAATCGGGTTGCATCGGGCGAGCGCCGGGGCCGCTTTCCCCACCAACCACAAGCCAATCAATGCCGGGAAGCCACCGTTTCCAAGCAATCGGGCCGAGGGCGGGCTCGTAACTAATCCACCTTATTGCGGCTGGGGTTTTCCGCAGAAGTCAAAGCCGCAACCTGGGATGTGGATATTGATTGGAATAGTGAAACCTGGATTGATTCGGGGATTGAGGTTTTTAACCTCACCCGCACTGCCGGGAGCATTGAATTTCCACTGAGCACGGATGATCCGTGGTTGTCCTTGATTTTGAATGAGGGCACTCGCGGGCGCAGCATTTCAATTTACGAGCATTACACGGACCTGACAGTCAGCCCGCAAGTAGCGGATGCAGTGTTGATTTTTACCGGCGTGATGGATGAACCTGTGTTTACCGATGTCATCAAACTGAGCATCATTGAAAGCAGCCAGGCCAAGACATTTCCACCGGACTCTGTAGACACACCCGTTTTTACTCACCTACTCCAACACGGTGATCGGATTGATTGGGGCATTGATACAATCGTGGTGAACTGATGGCCGCTTATCCTTCACATGCAATCCTGTTAGGGTCCACGCAGGACTTGGAATCAGGTTGGAAAGATTCGATTTCGAGTTCAGGAACATTGCATAGTGTGCAGTTGCACGGCAAGCAATATTTCCTATTCAAGTTGATTC
>JACZRV010000133.1 GCA_022574555.1 SAR324 cluster bacterium | reverse complement strand
AGGATGCGGGCATCGGCACCGACGAAATCCAGGCGGCGTGGTTCGCCTCGGCCCTGGAGGAAGTCAACGTGGGCAAATCCGCCTTGCCCCTTTCCATGACCCTGCGCCTGCCGAACATTCCGGTGACCCGCGTGGAAAACTACTGCGCCAGCGGTACCGAGGCTTTCCGGGGTGCCGTATACGCCGTGGCGGCGGGCGCCTGCGACATCGCATTGGCCCTGGGCGCGGAAAAACTGAAGGACACCGGCTACGGCGGGCTGCCGTCCCGCACGCGGGGGGTGAACAACGACATGTTCTGGGCCAACGTCACGGCCCCGGGCGCGTTCGCCCAGTTGGCGACGGCCTATCGCGCCAAGCACGGGATCGACGCCGATGAACTCAAGCGCGCCATGGCCCATGTCTCCTCCAAGAGCCACACCAACGGCGCCAAGAATCCCAAAGCTCACCTGCGCAAAGAGATCTCGGTGGATAAGGTGATGGATGCCCCGATGATCGCCGAGCCCCTGGGACTCTATGATTGTTGTGGCGTGAGCGACGGCGCCGCGGCGGCCATCGTCACCACGCCGGAGATCGCACGCAGCCTGGGGAAGAACGACATCATCACGGTCAAGGCGCTGCAACTGTCCCTGAGCAACGGTCAGGAAGCCGCCCACAATTCCTGGGACGGCAGCTACTTGCACACCACCCGCATCGCAGCCAAGCGGGCCTACGAGGAAGGCGGCATCGACAATCCCCGCGAGCAGATCAGCATGTGCGAGGTGCACGATTGCTTCTCCATCACCGAACTGGTGACGATGGAAGACCTTTTCATCTCGCCCGAAGGCGGAGCCATCAAGGACATTCTCGATGGATTCTATTCCTCGGAGGGGCAAGTGCCCTGCCAGATCGACGGCGGCCTCAAATGCTTCGGCCATCCCATCGGCGCCTCGGGCCTGCGCATGCTCTACGAGATGTACCTGCAATTGCTGGGGCGCGCGGGCGAACGGCAACTGAAGGATCCGGTCTACGGCCTGACCCACAACCTGGGCGGATTTCCGCACCAGAATGTGTCCAGCGTGGCCATCATCGGCCAGCAGGACGCCTGATCCCGCGAAGGATTTTCATCAATTGGCCGTCTGTGCAGGGAGCCCGTTAACGGGCTCCCTTTTTTCTTGCAGATTATATTTCCCTCCCGAACCCGCCAAAGAAATTGCCTGCCACCGGCCGGCCGATTGGTCCGGGGAGCCCTGTTGCTGCGCCTTCGATAGACGGGTAGGGTACGTCACCGGAAATGATTTGCCGGCCAAAGTAGTAAAACTGTCATAGTGGAGAGAATTCATGGCTGGGTATAAATTCCCCGTGGAAGCAAGCCATATCATGATGTTCGCGCGGGCCGTCGGTGATCCCAACCGGATTTACCACGATGCGGATTATGCCAAGGAGACCGAGCCCGGCGGGATTATCGCCCCGCCCACGTTTCCCCGGGCGTGTGCGCAATTCGACCCTGATTATCCCCTGCGTCCCCGCATCGGGCAACGGTGGTTCGGTTCGGGCAAGGAACCGTCCGGGCTGGCGGAAGGAGAGGATCCCCCCAGCAGCGGGATGCTGCACGCCGAGCAGCACTTCGAATACCATCGCCAAGTACGGCCTGGTGACACCCTGACGGTTACCAACCGCCCTGGCAAAACGTGGGAGAAGGAGGGCCGGCGATCGGGAAAGCTTCGCTTTACCGAATCCATCGACGAGTATCGGGATCAAAATGGCGAGTTGGTCATCACCGCACGTTCCGTGGGCGTCCAGACCGAACGTCCCGTCGAACAGAAATAGGAGCCCCCATGGCACTTCACGCGAATCAGCTTAAAGCGGGCGACACGCACGAGGAACAGCTGGTCGATAATTTGACGCGGACACAGATCGTTCAGTATGCCGGGGCTTCAGGCGACTACAACCCCTTGCATACCGACGATGCGTACACCATGAAGATCGCCGGCTATCCCTCGGTTTTCGCCCATGGCATGCTGACCATGGGCATGACCGGCAAGATGCTCACCAATTATGTGGGCGATGGCCGTCTGGTCAAGTACGGGGTGCGATTCACCAGCCAGGTATGGCCAGGCGACACCCTGGTGGCCAAGGCGACCGTGGAGAACGTCCGCGAAGAGGATGGGCAACATTTTGTCGATCTCACGGTGAGCACAACCAACCAGGATGGCACCGTGGTCGTTTCCGGCAGCGCAACGGCGCGTATCGATCCCTGACCGCAATACCGTGCGCCGTCCTTCGGCGGATCCAAGTAGAAAAATCGACATGTTCGGAAAGCTGACCGAAAGACAAGCCCTCACGATCCGCATGGTGCTTGCCGCGGTATGGATACTGTTGATCGTCTCGCTTTTCTGGGATCCGATCACGATCGCCTTGACCCGCCCGGACAATCAGTACAGTCCATTCCGCCTGAATCGCCATGCCGGTGGCGATTTCGCCGAGCAGTATCACTGCCCTCTATATATCGTCGATCCGGAGTCCGGTGAGGAAAGGGTCGATTGGGGCGAGCACCAAGCTGGCGTTTGCGATGATCGCTGCCTGCGGGTTCAGGGCCGGTGCGTCGTCGAGCGGCCATACTCGATGACGCCGCGCATCTTCTGGGCCATGATCGTTCCCATCATTCCCTTGTTCCTCATGGTGTTCGGCCATGAGGCCTGGCGGCGCGTCTGTCCGCTTTCCTTCTTCTCGCAAATTCCACGGATGCTGGGGATACAACGGGTCAGAAGGTCGATCAATCCCGATACCGGAAACGTGGAAAAGAAATCCGTAATTGTGGGGCCAGGATCCTTCCTCGACCGGTATCATTGGTTCCTTCAGTTCGGCATCCTTTCGCTTTGTGTCGTGGCCCGGATCCTGTTCGTCAACTCCGACCGAATGGCCCTGGCCATCTTTTTTTTGGGATTCATTGGCGCCGCGATTGCGACCGGCTATTTTTTCGGCGGCAAGACCTGGTGCTCCTTTATCTGCCCGATTGCCCCGATACAGAAGGTCTATTCCGAACCACGGGGCATTCTGGAAAGCCAGGCTCATCAGCCCAAGCAGGCCATCACGCAGTCCATGTGCCGCCGGCCCGTGCGGAATGCACCCGACGTGGGCACGTGCGTGGGGTGTGTATCGCCCTGCCCCGACGTAGATCTGGAGCGTTTTTACTGGGACGGAATCGAAAAGCCGGGCCGCCGTTTCGTCTATTACGGTTACCTGGGGTTCGTGATCGCATTTTACAGCTATTACACCCTGTATGCCGGCAACTGGGATTATTATTTTTCCGGCGCATGGACCCACGAGGAAGATCAGCTTGCGCGCATCTGGGATGCCGGCTTCTATGTGGCGGGATATGCCGTGCCCATCCCCAAGCTGGTGGCCGCCCCCCTGACGATCGGGCTGCTGATCTTCGCGTCTTATGGCGTTGGGCGGCTGATGGAGGCGGCCTACGATGCTTACCGCCGTCGCAAGGGCCGGCCGCTCACCCGGGATCAATTACTGCACCGCACCTTCTCCATCGCGACGTTCCTGACCATCAATACTTTCTACATGTTTGGGGGGCGGCCCAACCTGAACCTGCTCCCAGAATTGTTGCTGGGCCTTATCGATATTTCGATCGTCGTGCTGAGCAGTTTCTGGCTTTGGCGCACCCTGGGCCGCAATGCCCTCGAGTACCGGCGCGAAGGGCTGGCCGAGGGCCTCCGCAGGGGGCTGCGCCGGCTGAATTTCGATTTCACCCAATTGCTGGAGGGGCGCTCGCTGGAGGACCTCACCGCGAGCGAGACTTATGTGTTGGCCAAGACGCTTCCGGGCATCACCCGCGAGCAGCGATTCCGCGTGTACAAAGACGCGCTGCGCGATGCCCTGCTCTCGGGTTACGCGGACGCGAGCAGCATGGCCACCATTCAGGATCTGCGTCAAAATCTGGAGCTGAGCGAGCAAGAGCACTCACGGGCGATGATGGAGCTTGGCATCGAGGACAGCAGCCTGCTCGATCCGGAAAGGCTCCGCTCGCAGGAAAACCTGCTGCGTTTGGATAATTTCCGCGGCGCCATCGAGTCGCTCCTGAAACAATGGGTGCAGGAAGGCACTCCAATCAAACTGGCCCTGCAGCAGCCCAAGGTGATCCGGCAAATTCAGAGCTTGCAGGTGATGTACAACATTTCCGAGCAGGAACAAGCGGAAGTGCTGCCCGAGCTATTGGACGAGCGGGGGATGCTCGTACAGGATGCCCGTAAATGGGTCGGGCAACTCCAGGATATGGCCCATTGGCACGGCGCGATCAACTCGTTGGAGCTTGAGCACCAGACCTCCATTGCCCTGCTCAATAATCTGATTTCGCAGAAGCAGGTCATTGTCATCCGACGTTTGCTGAACGTGCTGCAGGTACTGGAAAACTCGCCCGACGGGGTGGTCCTGGCCCATGCTCTGGCCCAGTTGGCGCCCGAGGAGGTCGACACGTTGCTGGGCAGCCGGTTTTCGTTCGAAGGCTACGACACGGACTGGACCGATCTTCTGCATGCGGAAACCCTGGAAATTCTGGAAAGCAAGCCCCAGGGAAAGCCGAATGTAGGGGAGAGCGTATTTCCCAATCAAGATTATCAGGAGTTCCTGCGGAATCCGCCGGAGCCGAAAGAGGTTCTCAGTTCCCTGATTCGAGGCGGTGAAGTGATTTTTCAGGCGCCAGCGTTGTACATTCTGTCCCGCTTCGATCGCGCCGCATCGCAGGAAGAGGGCCGCCGGCTGTTGGCGGCGGGCAAATCAGATTCCGTCTCGCGAAATCTCGCAAAAGTCTTGATCGCCAATGGGCATCGCGACGGCGGGCCCGCAGCGGCGGACGCCCCGTACCTCGTGAAGCCCGCGACCACGTTCCGCAAGCTGCTGCTGTTGTATGAGAGCAGCTTCTTCAATCATCTTCCGGTGGACGATCTCGCACGGCTGGCCGTGGACGCAGAAGTACGATCATACGCCCAGGGGAGCACGATTTGCCGACAGGGCGAGCCTTCCGACGAGGTGCTGCTGCTCAGCAAAGGCACTGTGGACGTGATTATTCGCACGGAGGGGAAGGAATGGAAGTTCGTGATGAGCCAGCCCGGCGAGACCATCGGCGAGATCGGTGTGATCATGCATTCACCGCGCTCAGCCACGGTCGTTGCGGGGGAAAGCTCCGCGATGGTTGTTGCGATGAAGGGGGATCTGTTCGAGGCGTTTGTGGGACAGGATTCGCAAACGGCCATGAGCTTCATGCGCTTGGCATTTGAACGGCTGCAGCGCATGTCGAGCCAAGTCTCCAGGTAGATTAGAGTCCCGTGGAATCCGATGCCAAGGCAGTGTCCGGCGTGGACGATCCGCTCGAACAGGAAGCATTTTTGGCCAGTTTGCCATTCCGGATTTTCATCTGGGTCGGCGAGGCGGTTTCGGTAATCGAAACCGGGGAGGTGGAAGTATTTCTTCACATGCTCGCCCGACAGAGATGGTGCAAAAGCGATAGCACACGAGAGCTGTTGCGCCAGGCTACCGGCTGCTACACCCGCAATTGGCAGCAATACCAAAGGGGCGATCTAAAGCGCGAGCTTTTCCCCGTCCAGGAGGCTGTCGAGACGATGCGGCGCGGAATGTCCTCCGATGAGGCCAAGCTCCTCGTGCGGGACCTGGACTATCTCGCCCACGCCATTGCCCGCAGCTCGAGCCGGTTCCTCGGCATCGGATATATCCGCAAGGAACAGCAACGCGCGTTGAACCAGCTCTCCGTGGCGCTGGACGGACAGATGCCGTCGGAAGGTCGCGAGAGCGCTCAGCCGGTACCATTGGAGGGTCCAGACGCCCCGCAGCACGCGAGCTTCATGCCCTTGGCCGTTGCGGATCCGCGCCGGCTGAGCCGCTGGCAAAAAGGCAAGATCCTGGTGCGGTGTGTCGAGGTGATCGACGATACCCATGACGTAAAAACCTTTCGGCTGATCGCCAATCCGCCCGTCCTCTTCACGTTCAAGCCGGGACAATTCCTCACGCTGGAACTTCAAATCGACGGCAAGCCCGTACACCGGTCTTATACGATTTCATCGACCCCATCGAGACCGCATGCGTTGGAGCTCACCGTAAAACGCGTTGCCGGCGGGCGAGTCTCCAACTGGCTGCACGACAATTTGCACGTGGGGGATTCGCTATCGGTGAAGGGGCCCGGCGGGAGTTTCAGCTTTTTCGATCATCCCGCCCGGAAGATGCTCATGATTTCGGGTGGCAGTGGCATCACCCCGGTCATGTCGATGGCACGTTGGGTCTGCGACACGGTGGCCGATTGCGACGTCGTCTTTCTTCACGCGGCGCGAACGGCTGCGGACATCATCTTTCGAGCCGAATTGGAGATGATGGATCGGCGCTATGCCAATTTCCATCTTTTCGTGACCTCCTCCCAAGCCGAACCTGACCAGGCACCGTCGGAGTTGTCCGGCCGGATCACGCCGGAAATGGTGCGCAAAGTGGCGCCCGACTTCGCGGAGCGTACCGTTTATGTCTGCGGACCCACGGGCTTCATGGCGTCGGCCAGAAATATCATGAAAAGCCTGGATCATCCCATGGACAACTTTCATGAGGAAAGCTTCGGCGTGAGCGCCACGGAAACAGGCCGAGGCCGGCGGCACACCAAGCCGGGTGCGCCAGGGTCGGTGCTGGGGCTCATTCCGACACCCGTGCGTGGCGCCAGGCTGAGAAAGCTCGTAGGCGATCTGGATCTGGAGGCCGACGCCGCCAGATCCGCCGCCCCACCGGCCACACCACAGGATATAGTGGTCTTCGCCCAATCCGGCAAGGAGATTCCCGGCGACGAGGAGACCACCATCCTGGAACTCGCTCAAGAGCACGGGGTGCACATACCCAGTGCATGCCTATCGGGCGTTTGTGGCACGTGCAAAGTCAGAAAAACCGGCGGCGAAGTGCGCGCTGAGGCGTCCGATGGGCTCGAACCCGACGACGTGGCGGCCGGCTATATCCTCACCTGCGTCGCTTGGGCCAAAGGGCGGGTCGTACTGGACGCATAAATATTGTGTGATATCCTGCGCCGTAGTGACCTGACAAAATTCGACGCAATGCACGTATCCGATCAGGCACGTATCCGATCAGGATTGAAAAATATTATACAAGCAGCCCGAAATAAAATTACCCGGCCACCTGCAAATTTATCCTGAGCGAGTATTTTCGTGATCAATTGCACGCATACCAAAAGCACCCGCGGAAAAATAATAGCCTACAAACTCGATCCAGGAGTATTCGTGGTCGAAATCCCGGAGGTGGGCCGCAAGATCAGCCTGGGACAACCCCCCGATGCGGTGAAACGGTTTCAGCAAGTGGGGTACGCGGAGGTGGACGGCGTCACCACGTTCGTTCTAGTGGATTCAAAGATTCAAGGTGATTCCATCTCATGGGTGCTGGTGGAGTTCCCCATCCTTTACGCCCTTTACTATATTCCGGTCCAGGTCAATGGCAAGTCCATACCCGCATTCTTCGCGGGTAAACGGCCCATGCTGGTGGGATTGGAGAACGACGTCAAAAGGGCGTCGGTTATGATCAAATACGGCAATTACGGAGTCGACAGCATCGAGGAATTCGACGCCATGGATATCCCCGAAGCAACCCGCAATGCCTTGAGAAAAGAGATCGTAGGATTGGGCGGCAGTGACAAGATATTGGACAGCGAGGCGTTCGTGGACTTCGCGGTGCTGGATCCGATGCCCAAGAACGAAAAGGAATTTAGTGACATTGGCGACGGAATCCGCATCGGGCGAATCGGGTACAATACCTACCAGGTGGTATACGGCAACGAAAACCTGGATGTCGACGTGACCCTGTTGCCCAATGAAGAATTCAATTCTCCCGTGGAATACAAGCACTTCTCGTTTCCCGTCGTGAATTTCGGCATCTGGCACACGGGTGAATACGACGGTATGGATCCGTACCATGGGTGCGCCCACACCAGCATCATTCACAAGTATCAGCCCATTTTGATCGATTACCCTGCAAATATGACGGGAATCATCAACAATAATGGCCTCTCTAAAAATTCGATCAACACGGTTATCGTCACTCACAATCACGACGATCATATCGGAGCCGTTGTGGAACTGGTTCGCCGCTCCGACCGGTGCCGCCTGGTCACGACGGAACCCGTCAAGCATGCCCTGATAAAAAAATTATCGGCGCTCGTCGATCTGCCGGAAAATATCGTAGAAGACAGCTTCACCTGGGACATTCTCCCTTTCCGCAAGGACAATCCCTACCAGACGGAGACCCTCAATCTGGATGGCATACAGGTGACTGGACACCTGAGTTGCCATAGCGTGCCCACGACCGTTTATACCTTCAAGATCAACGTGAGCGGGTACGATTACACCTATGGACACTTCTTGGACATCGTCGCTTTCAAGCGCATGAAACAGATGGTCAAGGATGGCTCGATGCCCGAAGGGCATCTGATTCACCTGAACCACATCGTAAGGGAAACGAAATACAGCCTGATCAAATACGACGCGGGATGTGTGAGCGACGACCACTTGCCCTTCACCGTTCACGGGCAGTGGCAGGATTTGCGAGGTGCCGCCACGGAACCCACTTTCCGGGTTTTTTCCCATGCGCCGCGGCCATTGCTCGATCCGGCCTATGAGCAGGAAGGGCGTTTCGTCAGGATCGGCGATCTCGACTCGAGCCTGCGCGCGTCGAATGGCCGTTTGTTGCCCCTGGGGGCGGGTGATACGGCGATTACGGCATTCCACAATCAGGCCTATCGCGCCGTGATGAATTATTTCGAAAGTCTGGTGGATGTTTTGCCCAATTCGGAAACCGCCGGCCTGATGCGCCACTACGCTACCGCGTTTGCCAATTGCCCCAGGCAACACGATCCGAACATCGGTGGCTTTTTGATCGAGCAAGGCGCGGAGAGCAGGGACGTGATCGTCATCGTGCGGGGGCGGGCCGAAATCAGGAAACTCGACGGCAAGGGAGAGATCATCTTCCGCACAACGGTTGGCGACGGGGAGGTTCTGGGCGACGTGGGTGTGATGGCGGCGCGGCCACGGATGGCTTCGGTAAAGTCCCTCAACCGCTTGTCATACATCTCTGTGCCCTCCAACCTGTTTTTGGAAGCCATGGCTGCCTTGGGCATCGTCTATGAGGGATATTTCAAGGAATTATTCGAACGGTTGATGCTCTTCGAATCGGCCACTGACGTTTCCCAGGATGTCTCGAAAATCGTGATCAACCGCATCGCCAAGCTGAGCAAGACCCAGAACGTCGAAAGAGACGAGGTGTTGATTTCGGCGGGTCATGAGGACGACCGGCTGATCGTCGTGACGGGAGATGTGATGCTCACGGTGGGCCATCGCAATGAACGGATCGGTGGTCCCGCGCTGATCGGCGAATGCGAGCTCTTTTTAAGCGATTTCGGGCAGATGCCCGAGCGATTGCATTCCGCCGTCGCCCTGGAACCCATGGAAATACTGATTCTCGATTTCGATAGCGTGCGCGATGTGCCCGTGATCCTCGACAATATCCGCAGACTGATCCGATCCCGCTGCGAGAACATCTATCTCGATCTGCCTCAGATCAATCCCACCACGAGGTAGCCCGCCGTCAGCCAATAGGGGCACGGCCTGTCCGGTACTGGCTGCGCCGGCGCCTGCAAGGGCTGTGTTGACACTGGTTTTGTTTGGTCCGCAGATGTAAATCTATATAAACTTGACTATCGTTATCGATAGGTGCAACCCGACGACGAGGTATTGTCGGCCTCTTGGGCGGCTCCAACTGGGAAATGTCGGATAGGTATTTGGAAGAGCGGGCCGACTGAGTAGACCGAGTATCAATTATTACATTCATAACGAAATTTCAGTAATCGGGAAAAAATGACCGACACAATGATATCCCTAAGCTTCAACCCTTCTGAGAAGATGATAACAATCATAGATTCAGGGATAGTAGATTTTCTCCCGCTCTATCGCGCAATCCGAGAGTGGGAAGCTTCTGCTCAGGGTATTACCCACGATGTAATCCTTGAGGGGTCAGGGAACATTGAGCTTATCGACGGCACTAGAACACCGAGAGCCATGATCTTTGTAAATGGCTGGAAACTTTCTTCAGAAAATTTGATTTCCATAGTCGATGGTTATGTAACAGGACGCAATAGTGAAGGTAAATATACTCACCCAATACATTATGATTCAATCGAAAAAATACAACTTCTTAGTTCTGATTTAGATGAAAGGGAATTTGTGCCGACAGAGGCGCAGAAACGCTACGCTATCAGTCGGGGATACTTATTTGGCGGTGACTGGGAGGTTGTTTTTGAACCTAAGCCGACAATCAGGCGGAAACTTGATGCAAGCACTGAAGCTTACAAGATTTTCGACTTGTACTGGTTCCTAAAGCAAGAATTTCTGCGAAACCGGGAAATGCCGAAGTACAGATTTCCTATTAAGAGCGACAATCGGACTCCGGAAAAAGGACTTGTCCGTCGGTATGAATTAGCACCGGATTGGAAAATAATTCAAGAGGACCTTAGGTATCTTGTGGAAGGCCCGCTGATTCAAGATGGGCAGGAACTGGTATCGGCTGACAAAGCAACCATAGAAATCACACAAGGAGCGGCTTTCACGGATATATCCGCACATGACGTTACAATAGGGATTGTCACGGCATTGGAAGAGGAATATATTACTGTAAACGAGCAATTAGATGAATCAAAAACGATAGTGATTAGGAAAAGACGGCAAACTCAAACCTACGTTGTGGGAAGTATACAATCGATTGACGGAGGTCAACACAAGGTCGCTTTGGTATTGTGTGATCCTGGGAATAACGCCGCAGGAATCCGAGCAGCGAGCTTAATTAATGACTTCCCCAATCTGAGAGAAGTGATAATGGTCGGAATTGCCGGCGCTGTACCGAATCCGGAGGACGCAGAAAATCATGTTCGATTGGGGGATGTAATCGTACTTGGGATGCAAGGGGTTATACAGTACGATTACATTAAGAATGAAAAAGACAGAATATTGCCACGACACTTGCCGCGGCCACCAAGCGCCAGATTGCTCGATGCCACCAGACTAATTGAGGCGGAACTTCGTAAGGGAAACAATCCCGTTGTCAATAACTTGGCGAGAACGAGCCATCTGCCAAATATGGGACTACCGCCCGAATCTGAAGACCGGCTAGCAAGGTCGGACGACAAAGATGAGTTTATCAAACACCCTCCTGATAGAAAGAGGACTCCGGATACACCCAGAGTATTCATAGGGCCAATTGGATCGGCGAATATTCTTCAAAAGGATCCGATGAAGCGAGATGAACTAAGGGATAAATATGGAATTAGGGCGATCGAAATGGAAGGATCTGGGATCGGTGACGCGGCTTGGAGATTCGATGTTGGTTTTATGATAATTCGGGGGGCGGTCGATTACTGTGATGATAATAAGACCAACGATTGGCACGATTATTCCGCGGCCGCTGCGGCCGCATATTTACGAGCGCTACTTGAAATGACTCCCTACTACGATCTGACCGTCTAGTGTCCTGACTCAGTAGTTCATTGAATATATAGGTGGACCGCTTCGGTATCGTATGGTAGGATTCCTCGAACCTTCAAGGAGGAAGAACCATGCGGACAGGACGACCGAAACCACCTCTGGAAT
>JACZRV010000019.1 GCA_022574555.1 SAR324 cluster bacterium | reverse complement strand
GTGTATCCCATTGGTTTAACAAACTATACAGGGTCAAGGGAGCCGCGCTCCGTTGCAGGGGGTGAAGGGGGCCAATAACATGGCATCGTGCCCCCCTTCCCGCCGGAGGCAGAAAATCACAGGGCTTCTAAAAAGCGCCGACATGCTTGAATGGACTGTATCGGGCGGGCGGATTGCATCGGGCAGGCTGGTACCGGGAGGCCGGCACCGGCGAGGGTGACGCTCAGCCCGGCGGCATTAACAGGAAATTATTCGGCGGGGGAGCAATCCAGGCCGATGTCGAGAGCCGGGGCGGAATGGGTGAGGGCGCCGACGGAGATCAGATCCACCCCCGTTGCCGCCACTTCGGCCACGCGCTCAAGCGATATATTTCCCGATGCTTCGGTCAGGCATCGCCCCTGGCACTGGGTCACCACCTCTCGCATTGCCGCCGGCGACATGTTGTCGAGCAGCAGGATATCCGCCCCGCTATCCAGTGCCTCTTGCGCCTGTTCAGGTGACTCCACTTCCACTTCTATTTTGCAGGTATGGGGAATGCGGCGCCGCGCGCCGGCGATGGCTTGCCTCAGGGAAATGCCGGCCCGTCGCAGGACCGCCAGATGATTGTCTTTCACCAGGACGCCGTCGGAAAGTCCGAATCTGTGGCTGGTGCCGCCCCCTACGCGCACGGCGTATTTTTCCAGCGCCCTCATCCCTGGCGTGGTCTTGCGTGTGTCAGTCACCTTTACGCCGGGGTTTCCCTCCTGCGCCCGCGACACATAAGCCGCGGTCAGGGTGGCGATACCCGACAAATGCTGGAGGAAATTGAGCGCGACGCGCTCGCCCTGCAACAGATTCCGCGCCGATCCAGTGACGGCCGCCACTGTACTGCCCGCCTCGGCGCGGGTGCCATCCGCCACGGCCTGCTCCCAGCTGGCTTCCGGAGCGACACGCCGGAAAACAGCCTCGGCCAGGGGCAGTCCGCATAGGACCCCCTCCCGGCGAGGAGAGACGGTAAGCCGGACGGAAATCCCGCGGGGCAGGAATGCCTCGGACGTCATATCGCCCCAAGGGCGATCCTCGGCCAGGGCCATCTCCACAACGGACTCGATGACCGGTTGGGGAAGCATCGCATCGGGCTGGAGGGGCAATTTATCTGCGAGGGTTGGGGTTGCGAAAATGCTTTCGGTGGCGGGCCGCGTCCGCATGGGCGGCAAACGTGGATGGCCGGCGCGGATTTTAATCCCGTGGCACCGCCATCATCCGTTCCAGGGCCACCCGTGCTCCGTCCGCAATTTCAGGTGGAACATGGATTTCGTGCACTTCTTCCACGATGGAGCGGCGAACGTCGGCCAGGGCAGTTACCTTCATATAAGGGCAGTGCAAACGGCAACCGATGCATCCATCGGCAAGGACGAATTCTTTATCTGGAAACCGCTTGCGCATTTGGTGAATGAGGCCACTCTCCGTGGCGACGATGAATGTGTGCGCCTGCGGGTACTTGGCGACTCGATCCATCATGGCCGTCGTGGAACAAATCTCGTCCGCCAGGGCCAGGACATCCTCGCGGCACTCGGGATGGGCGATGACCACGGCCCCCGGGTGGTCGGCTTTGGTTTTGCGCACGTTGGCTCCGCGCAATACGTCGTGGGTGGGGCAGACACCGTCGTAGATTACGATCTCCTTTTCCGGCACCAGCTTGGCCACCCATGCCCCCAGGTTTCGATCCGGGGTCAATAAAATCTTGTTGTTGGGAACGTGGCGCACGACGGAAACGGCGTTGGCGGACGTACAGCAGATGTCGCTCAGCGCCTTAACTTCCGCCGAACTGTTGATATAGGTCACCACCGTGTGGCCGGGGTAACGATCGCGCCAATCCTCCAGGCTTTCAGCGGTGATGCTGTCTGCCAGGGAGCAGCCGGCGGCGATGTGGGGCAGGAATACCCGTTTGTCCGGGTTCAGCACCTTGGCCGATTCCGCCATGAAGTGCACCCCGCAAAATATGATCCGTTTGGCGCTGGTTTTCTGGGCTTCCAGAGCCAGCCCCAACGAATCACCCACGAAATCGGCAGCGTCCTGCACGGGAGCGATCTGGTAATTGTGGGCCAGGATGACCGCGTCGTGAGTGCGCGCCAGGCTGCGGATTTCTTCGATCTGCCAGAAATCCTCGGCAAGGGCGGATTGAGGCGGGCCGGCTACGGTGGGAGGCGGTCCGGGGGGAATGGAGCTATCGCTAGGCGGTGTTGCTTTCACGGGTTTTCTCCTTGACCCAAGCATGCTCGTCGGGCCTGATCTGCGCTGTACCCGATGGGTATACGCGCCAGAACTCCTTTTTGATCAGATTCGTGATCGTAGCGCTCTTGGAAAAACCATGGTATTTGGCCAAGGTATTGAGCATGTCGATCTCTGTGTCGTTGGCTGAAAAAGTTCTCACTTTTTTCTTTATTGATTCGTCTATCATTGTATATTACCTGCATATAATTACATTAATAACATTGATTCCGCAGCATTGCAAGTAAAATTGCGAACAGCGGGATGGATATCAGTCTAGTGTATGGGGTATTTATGAATCAATCAATTCCGCAATATTTTTATAGATTGGTTTTGCGGAAGAATAAAGGTACCGGAAAGCCTACATCAAACGGGGAGAATCTCCGTGCCGTCATCATCGCTCTGTAAATCCTGTAATCAATTGCCTCCCGCGGTCAAGGCTTTACCCGTTTAAATTCCCATAGGTTTTCCCAGACCGGAGTACCCTTGACCATTTTGGTCTTTATTTTCGATCTGTCTTTATTTTCGATTTATAGAAGAAATTCGGCCTATTTTTATCCTGGAATTCACGGCGTACTGAGTCATACCGCCCGAATGGGTCTGTGGGAGGACTCGTTTCCCCATAATATTTCGTTAATTTGTTTTGGTCACACCCCTTCGATCCACGGCCGTATAAACGAACCTGGCAGCATCAACACCGTTTGCCCGGCAAGAATGGTTGCGGCAACCGGGGACAACATGATCCACTGAATTCGGTATCGGGGACAACTTTGGACAGGCACTATTGATGGGTCCCGGCAAAATACGCCACGGCCAGGTCTTCAAAATCAGGGATTGCGCGCTGTTGGCGATCGCCACGGGCAATCGGGCCCAAAACCTGCGCGAACTGCGCGACCACCTGCAGTCCATACATCCCGACTCTATCTACCACCATTTCTGGGGTGGGCTGATGCGGCCCAAGTTCGTCGATCCCGAGTACAGCAACGATTTCGCCGCCTGGTCCCGCCACGGTTTGCACGATTCCATCCTGGCCGAACGGCTGGGGGTGCTGGACCCGACGGAATTCGATGATCTGGAATCACTGCGGCAGGAACTGGTCGAGGTGGTGGAGGCGCGTCTCGACGAAAGCGAACATGTGAGCTGGTCCAAGGCAGACCAGCAATTCAATTTCATCCGATCCCAGATCGTGGTCTTCGACACCCACAAAGTGATTCCCGCACCCGAAGCGCTTGCGGAATATCTGCCCCATCTTTCGGTAGGAAGCGTATTCTACCATTTCGTGGATGCCCGCCGGCGTACGCCGGGCGGCGGCGACGACTTCCGGGAATGGCTGGCTGAATTTGGCGAGCAATACGTCCGGCTGCGAGAAAATCTTGCCGCCTTGGACTACTACTTCGTCACCGTGGCTGAACTCAAGGCCGAGCTTTGCGAATTGTTCCGGGACTATTTCGCTTTTCAGGCTCCGGCATGAAGAATCTGCTCGACGCGTACAGCGCGGTGGCGGGGGACGATGTGATCAGTCATTTGCGGCAGCTCGCGGTCCCGTTGCGGGGACTGCGGGTAGTCCATATCAATTCCACCCGTTCCGGTGGCGGGGTCGCCGAAATATTGGAGCGGCTGGTGCCCCTGATGCGGGAACTGGGGATCGATGCCGTCTGGGAGATCATCGAGGGGGACGGCGACTTCTATGTTTGTACCAAGAACATGCACAATGCCCTGCAAGGCGCCCGAGTCACCATCTCCGACGAGATGCTGCATGCCTATGAAGAGACCAACGCCCGAAATGCGGAACAGCACCGGTCGATGCTGGAAGAGGCTGACGTCGTATTTATCCACGATCCCCAGCCCGCCTTTTTCCTGCGCCATTGCCCTCGACGGCGCGGCAAGTGGATCTGGCGCTGCCACATCGATATCGCAAGACCCTACCGCCCCATCTGGAAATATCTCCGCGGCGAGTTGGCCGCTTATGACGCGAGTATCTTTTCCCTGGCCGATTTTGCCCAACAGCTGCCCCATGCGATGTATCTGATTCCCCCGAGCATCGATCCGTTGAGCGAGAAGAACATCGACATGAGCGACGCAGAGATTAGCGATGTGCTGCAGCAATTGGGAGTGAATCCGGAGGAACAGATCATGCTCCAGGTTTCCCGCTTCGACCGTTTCAAGGATCCGATGGGGGTCATCCAGGCTTACAAGCTGGCCAAAGTTTTCCTGCCCAACCTGAGTTTGGTGCTGGCTGGAGGAGGCGCCAGTGACGATCCGGAAGGCGCGATCGTGCTGGACGAAGTGCGCAATGCCGCCGGGGGCGATCCCCGGATTCACATTCTTGACCTGCCCCCCGACGCCCACCGTGCCATCAATGCCCTGCAACGGGCGGCGGTGGTAGTATTGCAGAAATCGATCAGGGAGGGCTTCGGCCTGACGGTGACCGAGGCGATGTGGAAGGGCAAGGCGGTGATCGGTGGCGACACGGGAGGCATCCGCTTGCAGGTCGTGGATCACCACACAGGTTTCCTGGTCAATACCCCCGAAGGGGCCGCCTTGCGCGTTCGCTATCTCCTTCATAACAGGCAAAAGCTGGCGGATATGGGGATCAAGGCGCGGGAGTTCGTGAGGGAAAATTTCTTGTTGACCCGTCACTTGAGGGAATATCTGGCGTTGATCCTGGTGCTCACGCACGCCAATGGAGATCGCATCGAGCTCGTCTGAGCCCATATGCCGGCGGGCACTCCACGGATCGCCAAGAAGCGCTACAAATATGGACCACCGCGAATCTCTGCCCTATCGCGTCCGGGATACGATTTCATGAGGTTGCTCAGCACTGAATGGAAACCGGAGCGGTTTTTCAGCGCTGTGTCCGCAGCGCCCGGCCGAGTGCTATTGTTGGACTATGACGGCACGTTGGCGCCGTTCAGGAAACGCAGAGACGAGGCCCGGCCCTATCCGGGCGTCGTCGAAGCCCTTGACGAATTGCTGGTAAACGGCCGGTGCCGAGTCGTGCTCGTCAGTGGCCGGGCGATCGCCGATTTGCTCCCGTTGCTGGGATTGGCCCATACACCGGAAATTTGGGGCAGCCACGGTTGGGAACGGCTGATGCCGGACGGAAGACGCGAGTTGACGCCCCTCCCTCCTGCGGTGGCCGCTGCCCTGGGGCAGGCGGCCGATTGGGTTCGTGAACTCGATTTCGCCGATGGGTGGGAACTCAAACCTGCCGGCATTGCTCTACACTGGCGGGATCTGCCTCCGGGGGATGCCCGCGATCTGGAACGCCGTGCGCACGAAAATTGGGATGCGATATGCCGGCGCGGAGGGTTGACCGTGAAGAATTTCGACGGCGGGATCGAGCTCACGGCGACGGGACGAAACAAGGGTCACGCCGTGAGCGCCGTCCTCGCCGAAATGCATCCCGCCGCTGTAGCGGCCTACCTGGGTGACGACGCCACCGACGAGGATGCATTCGAGGCCTTGCATCGGCGCACTTCCGGCTCTGCGTTGGCCATCCTGGTGCGGGATCAATGGCGACAGACCCAAGCTGATTGGTGGCTGCGGCCGCCGGACGAACTGCTGGAATTTCTCAATAACTGGAGGTCGGCGTGCGTAAATCGAGAAGAATAAAAGGCGCGGAAAAGCGTCTCGTAATCATCTCCAACCGCCTGCCTGTTTCCATCGAGAGGGAGGAAGGCCAATGGCGGCTCAGGCCAAGTTCGGGCGGATTGGTATCGGCACTCGCTCCGGTGCTTCGCGACCGGGGTGGCCTCTGGATAGGCTGGCCCGGCACCCTTGAAGACGTGGATCTGGACCAACTGCTCAAGGCCAGTCCCCAGGCAGGATATGGGCTCAAGGCCGTGACCCTGACTCCGGAAGAGCGGGACAAGTTCTACTACGGCTTCTCCAACGAGATTATCTGGCCCCTATTCCATGCCCTGCATACGGTCTGCAATTTCGACCCGGAGTACTGGACGGTATACCGCGCCGTCAATCGTAAATTCGCCGATGTGGTATCGGACAATGTCCAGTCCAACGATTTCCTTTGGGTGCATGATTACCACCTGATGCTGCTTGCTCAGGAACTCAAGAAAGCAAAGATCAAGGCGCCGGTTGGATTTTTTCTTCACATACCCTTTCCGCCCCCGGATATATTTCTCAAACTTCCGTGGCGCACACAGATCATCGATGCGCTCCTCGACTATGACTTCGTGGGTTTCCAGACCTCGAATTTCCGGCAGAATTTTGTACAGTGCGTACGGGCGCTGGAAAAGCAGGTGACTGTCTCCGGCAAAAATCCGTTTACCGTCATGACCGTTGGCCAGCGGGAAGTGCGGCTGGGCAACTTTCCGATCAGCATCGATTTCGAACAGTTTGCCTCCCAGGCAGCCTCGGAAGAAGTGGCCGAGATGGCCTGGAGCATCCGTGAGCGGCTGCCCGACCGTGAACTGATGATCGGAGTCGATCGCCTCGATTACACCAAGGGCCTTCCCTACAAGCTGGACGGATTCCGGCTGGCACTGGAACGGTACGAGGAATTGCGCACGCGCATCAGCCTGATCCAGGTTGTCGTTCCCAGCCGCGAGGAAATTCCCCCTTACCACGACCTGCGGGCCGAAGTGGAGCGGCTCGTCGGAAAGATCAACGGCGAATTCACCGAATCAGGTTGGGTGCCTATCCATTATATATTCCGTCATCTGGATCGTGATGAATTACTGGCTCTATACCGTACGGCCGGAATCGCGCTCCTTACGCCGTTGGAAGATGGCATGAATCTGGTGGCCAAGGAATACTGCGCTTCGAGCCTGGATGACGAGGGTGTGCTTATCCTCAGCGAATTTACCGGGACTGCCGAGCAGATGCGCAAAAATGCCTTGCTGGTAAATCCGTACGATCGGGATCAAATGGCGGACACGATCTACCAGGCGTACAAGATGCCGATGGCAGAGCGGCGCTCGCGCATGCGAAAGCTGCGCAGGTCGGTTCAGGAGCAAGATATATTCTGGTGGGTGGATTCCTTCCTAAAGGCGGCTGCGTCCAGCGACCTGGACGCATTTCCGCCCCGGGCAGACGAAAAACTCGAGGAAATCGTGGAATACCGATAGCCCTGTATTGGCCGGACCTTTCGCTGCACCAAGGGGGCGATGTACCTCCGATTACTTTTCGGCCTCTTTCCGGGCGGCTTGGATCACCTTTCCCGAGATAGCGGCGGGAACGTCCTGATACCGGGTGAACTTCTGCGTAAACCGGCCCTGCCCCGACGTCATGGCGCGCAGATCGATGGCGTAGGTCAGCCCTTCAGCCATGGGGATTTCCGCGCGGACGACGGACTTGTTTCCCTTGTTGTCCATGCCCAATACGCGGCCCCGGCGGCTGTTGATGTCACCCATCACGTCGCCCATGTGGTCCGGATTGACGATCACCTCGACCTCCATGATGGGTTCGAGCAACACAGGCTTGGCAGCCTCCATGGCTTTCTTGAAGGCCATCGATCCTGCGATCTTGAAGGCCATCTCGGAGGAATCGACATCGTGGAAACTGCCGTCGTAAACGGTCACGTCAATGCCGATCACGCGAAATCCCGCCACGATTCCCTTCTGCATCGACTCCGAGATGCCCTTTTCGATGGCGGGGATAAAGTTCCTGGGAATGGAGCCGCCGACGATGGCGCTGTGAAACTCCAGGTCTTCGGCTTGGCCATTGGGCTTAATTTCCAGCCAGCAATCCCCGTATTGCCCGCGGCCACCGGTCTGCTTCTTGTACTTGCCTTGAGCCTTGCTCGAGCTGCGGATCGTTTCACGGTAAGGCACGTGAGGAAGCACATACTCTGCGGTGATGCCGTATTCCCTTTTAAACCGCTCCAGCACCAGATCCAGGTGGATCTGGCCCATGCCACTCACCAGGAAATCTCCGGTCTCGCCCTGGTGGCCGTAACTTAGGGTGGGATCCTCCTCGATCATGCGGTGCAGGGCCAGGGACATTTTTTCATCGTCGCCTTTGCCCGAGGATATCAGCGCGTAGGTCAGCACCGGATCGGGAAAACTGATGGGGGCGAACTGGACCTTGTGTTTAGGGGAGCACAAAGTGTGACCTGTCAATGCACTGCTTAGTTTGGGCAACGCGCCTACGTCGCCGGCCTTCAGGGTGTCAACTTCCTTATGATCCTTGCCCAGCATCTTGAACAGATGAGCGGGCCGCTCGCTTTTATTGGCGCCAAAATTGAAGATCTCGTCCGCCGGGTGCAACTCGCCGGAAAGCACCCGGATCACGCTCAGCTTGCCGGCATAGTGATCGAGCTTGGTTTTGAAAACCAACGCCGCGAACTCGGAGTTTTCCGCGGTATCCGCGGAAAATCCCTCCGGAGGCGATTCGCTGGCGCGACGCTGGCTCTTCCTGGCCTCGGCATCGGGAAGGTACGCTACTACGGCATTCAGAACGAGATCGGTGCCGATGTTCATCGTCGCCGATGCACACAGCACCGGCACGATCTGGCATGCCTGGACCGCCGCTACCAAACCTCTTCGCACCTCGTCGGGCTCCAATTGCTCAGTTTCCAAATATTTTTCCAGCAGTTCGTCATCACCCTCCGCGGCGGATTCCACCAGCTTGACTCGATACTCCGCGACACGTTCGGCGAATTCTTGCGGCACCTCCACCACCTTGGGCTTGTCCGGATTACCGTAGTCGTAGGCCTTCATTTCCACCAGGTCCACGATCCCCTTGAATCCCTCTCCCTCGCCCCAAGGCAATTGAAGCGGCACGAAGATGTTTCCCACCTCGTTATTGAGCGCGTCCAGCCGATTGAAGAAATTGGCTTGTTCGCGGTCCATGCGGTTGATCACCATCAGCCTGGGCGTTTGGTATTCCTGGAGGAATTCCCACAGCTGATCGGTCTGGCTTTGTAGCCCCGGCTCGGCTCCGGCGAGCATGACCGCGCCGTCAATCACTCTGACCGCGCCGATGGCGCTTCCCACGAAATTCATCGAACCGGGGGTATCGATCAGATCGATGGTGTGTCCATTCCACTCCATGAAGCCCACGCTGGACTGGGTACTCGATTTGCGGGATTTTTCTTCCGGTTCGGTGTCCAAAGTGGTCGTACCCTCTTCGATCGATCCCATCTTTTTTACCGATCCGGCCCGGTAGAGCATCGCTTCGGCCAGTGAGGTTTTGCCCGCACCGCCGTGGGCGATCAATCCGATTGCATAGTTAGCCATCTCACCAACTCCTCATCGAAATCCGCCCGGGGATTGGCGCACAGGATTTCCTCCACGCGATTGGCCGGCGGTGAACTCGGTGACAGCGGCCCAGCCATCACGCCCCTGGCTGGGCCAAGATCCGGCCGGTTATCGTATCTGGCGCTCCGGATACGGCGTGGCAACCTCGGATATCGGGCTCGGCGGAAAGTACGTACGTCTGCAGGAACCAAATCCGGCACGATGCCTATACGCATGCGGGGAAATCTATCGAACCCCCCACGGATTGTAAAGCCGGCGATGCAGCCGGCTGCGCACTATGGCACGATCTTTTTTTGCAGGAAGGAGAACCAATTGGGGCGGGTGAATATCGCCTTGTCCAGCGCATAGATTTGCGCTTTTCCCATGGCGATGACTTCCTTGAGGATCTGCGGCGACTTGATGTTTCCTTCCGCCACGATGGGCTTGCGCGTGGATTTGGCCACCCATTCCACCAGGGTGTCGTCCGTTTCGAAAAACTTGTTCATGACGTGAATCGTCACCGGATGGAAAATGTCCACTTTGGCGCCGGACAGCGAGTGGAGCAAGGTCTTCAGGTCCGCGTCGGTAAATCCGTCGTCCAACTTGTCATGAATGGAGAAAAAGTAGGATATCGGTAATTTGGGTGAGATGCGGGACTTGATCGCTTTCAGGATCTCTGTCGGCAGTCGCATTCGGCCTTCCACCGGCCCGCCGTAGTTATCGAAACGGTGGTTGAACCGCTTCGATAGACACTGATCGAACAGTGAGATTTGGCTCCCGTTGATTTCGATCAGGTTCGCTTCGATTTCCTCCGCCCGTTCCGCGGCATGGATAAAAAATAAAGAAATCTCCTCGATGTCTCCCTCATCGAATTCCCGGCTGATATTATAGTCCTTGCCGAAATTGATCACCGAAGGCGCTATGGGCTGTTCGCCGCAGATCGCTTCCGATGTGCGCGCGCCAGCGTGGCTGAGTCGAATTCCCACCGCCGCCCCTTCCGCCTGCATCGCCTTGACCAGCCGATAGAGTGGTTCCGTGTGCCGTTCCTCGGAAAGACCCAGTTGCGAAAATGAGCCGCGCCCCTGACCTGCGACGTACGCCGACTCGAGGATCACCAGCCCCGTACCTTCCCGGGCGAGGTCCAGGTAATATTCATAAAGTTGTTGCGAAACCGTGCCATCGCTGTTGGCCTGATTCTCGGCGAAAGGAGAATACACGACCCTATTGGACATCTGAAGATTGGCCACTGTGGGAGAATCGAACATGTTGCCTTCCATTGGATGAGCTCAAGGCTCGTTAGGGGGTGGTTCCGGGGCACCGGAGGCGGGCGGGACCCCCGTGCGGCCGAATCTTCTACCGAGTTCCTCCTCGACGTCGGCCGGCGTGATGCCCGCGTGGCCCATCCATAACAATAGGTGGAACCAGAGATCGGCCAATTCGTGGATCGACGCGCCCTTTTCTCCGTTCTTGGCCGCAATCACGACCTCGCAGCATTCCTCGCCGATTTTTTGCAGGATTGCGTCCTCGCCTTTATGGATCATGGAGGACACATAGGACTGTTGCGGATCGGCCCCGCGGCGCGTCAGGATCAGATCGTAAATCGCCTCCAATGTAACTCTTGTTTCCGGCACATCGGCCTCGCAGCGTGGTAAGCCGTTGATAAAGCAGAATATCTTGCTTTCAACATAATCACAAGGAGAAAACGTGCCCTTGGCTCAGTGCACGTGATGCGCGCCCTGAAGTCAATTCCTACTTGACAATAAACGTCAACATATGTTTACTATTTACCCTCGATACGGTAAATCCAATGGCCGATTGCCATTTCATATCCAAAAAGGCACAGGAAATTCCAAAGGCACGGGAGCCATGCAAACTGAAATAACTATTTGGCGTGGTGTTCACAGGTGTGAAAATCGGACGCCAGGGGCAATATCGCCGATGTTGCATCGCCTCGTTTGGGCCATCCCCAGGAAACGAGGGGCAGGGTGGGTCCGGTTCCTGGTCACGACCCTAGGATGCATGTTGGCGGCGGCTTCGGCTTGGGCATCCTTTACCCGGGTGTCACTCGATGTGCCGATTCGAGTGGTTGACGGGGATACGTTCGAGGCTGATCTCGATGGTGACGGCAGAATGGATTTTCCCCGCGAGAGGGTGCGCCTGCTTTACGTGGATACGCCGGAAACCTTCGAATCCAAAAAGAGGCTTGATCTAGAACACGGTCTGCCGGCGAAAGCCTTTATGATGGCTGCGGTGCTGGGTGCCGCTATCGTGCTGGAAGTGCCCCGGGCCAAGCCGACCGGATATTATGGCCGGACTTTGGGCGTCCTGTGGGTAGACGGGCGCAACGTCAACCTGGCGCTGATTCGTCAAGGCCACTCTTACTTCGATACGCGCTTCTCCTTCCCCGAAGAATACGAGGCCTATGCCCTGGCCGAGGGCCTGGCATTCAGCGAACGCAAAGGAATTTGGCGGGAGCCGGCATCGATGGATCGCTATCTTCGGCGGCTGCGCAAGGAGCGCAAGACGCCCCGTTCGGACGCCAATCCGTTGTATGGTGGTGGCATCTATGCGGTCGATTCGTTCGATCCGCAAAGCAGGATGGGCACTTATGTCCGCGTACGCGGTCAATTACGGACTGTGAAATACCTGCGCAAGGGCGTGCGGATTATCGAACTAACCGGAAAGCGGTCCCTACGGGTTTTTCGCGCGGTAGCCTTCCCCCGGTCTGCCGCAAAGATCGGCGTGGAGCGATGGACTCCAGGCGCGCAGGTGCTGATCGAGGGGTTCATCAAATCCTACCGGGACAGGCCCGAAATGGAACTTCATTTTGGCATCGTGGAATCCCCGTCCAGCGAATAGCGCGGTCACCGATACCGGCGTTGCGGAATTGACCTCCGTTGCCATTTCGATCCGGCGTTGTCATGATTGTCGGGGGCCGCTCCGTATAGCCGTCCGCGAATTCGTCAGGCATCTTGGGTGATGCAATTTCTAAATCCGTTCCATCGGTGACGTCATGAATTTCACACGCCGCATCAATCCGCCCCTCGGCATTCCGAGCACGCGCATTGCTAATTTGGCGAAATCTGTGGCGAAAACTGTGAGCAAGACCGTGGTGATGGCTGTGGTCTGCTTTGCGCCTGTGGCCGCAGGGGCGCTGGAGGAATTGCCCGCAAACCAGGAACACCGTGGCGTGGTGATGGTGGATTTGTACCAAATCTTCCCGGAAAATCGCTTGGACAACGCGGTCTACTATGACAATCGTCTTGTACTCAGCGTGGCGAACCAGACGATCAGTCACATTTCGCCCTTGCCCAAGGAGGGGCGGTTCGTCTATCTCGCCAAAGATGCCCAAGGCAAATCCCAGGTTAGAGTCTACGTTCAGCATCAGGATCGCCAAGCCCGAGTGGAGACGATAGCCCCCGGGCACCATTTCGTCGTCGTGGTGCTGGACGGAGTGGTCTACAAAAAGCTCTACCGGGTGGTAGAGGGCAACCGGCTGGTCGATCTTCTCCCCCAGTCCAAAACAGCCGATGGCGCACAGGCCGGTGAACCGGGAGTGGTGTTCTACCACGTGTCCACCGTCGTGGAACGGGAGGGGGTGGGCGATGAGACCTACAAGGAATTCGGTATTCGGCTACATCTTTCCGCATTCGACAGCGAGCGCCTGCTCGATCTGGACTTCCCGATCTTCAATGCGTTGCCCGAATTGAAAATCGAATGGGTCGGCCCCAACCAGATCATGTACACCCTCACCGACGGGCGGCAGGAATTGATCAGCATTTCCCAATTTCAGTAAGGCCCACCGGTGCCGGGTGTGATTCAACCCTTCGATTTGCAAACCGGGGACGGCCTGGTATTGCGCGGTGAAATATGGGGCGGCGATAACGGGGAACCAGGATCTTCCGCCGTCGACAAGCCGGTACTCACCTTCATCCACGGTACCGGTTTGAACGTCAGGTGTTATATCCCGGCGTTCCGCTCCATACTCGGGCGGGCGCGGGTCTTCGCACTCAACGCCCGTGGCCACGGCGGCAGCCAGGTGCAGCCTTCGTTGACCGGCTGGCAGGATCCCTTGGCCGACCTGCGGCGTCTGATCACCACGCGCCTCCAACCACCGGTTATCCTAGCGGGTCACTCCTACGGCGCACTTCTTTCCTTACAGATTGCCGCCGAGCATCCAGAGTTGGCGGCTGGCCTGATATTGCTCGATCCCCTGGTGCCCTGGCGGCGCGACGAGGATTGGCCCCCAGTTGGCGCCGGCCCGGACCGTGAAATTATTGAACGCGCCCGAACCCGGCGCCACACCTGGAGCAGCCGCACCGAGGCCGAAACGTGGCTTGGCAGCAGGGGCATCTTCAAACATTGGGCAGCAGAGCCCTTCGAACTTTTTCTGGAGTCCGGTCTGACCGAGACGGAAATGGGCGAAGTCGGGCTGGTCTGCCCGCCGTGGGTGGAGGTGGCGTCCTACCTGGGCCGCCCGCAAAAAGTGGTCTTCGATTGGGCGGCAAGAATTCGGGTGCCGGTGGTCATACTACGAGGCAGAGATTCTTCGGTGACCAGGGGCGTGGAGGATTTTGCCGACGCTACAGCCGTTTGCGTCGTGCTCACGGTGAGAGGCGATCACACCTTCGCCAACGAGCATCCCGGCGAAACCGGCGTGGCTCTTTCCATGGCCCTGGATATCCTGACCGATAATTCGAATCTGCAACGGCCCACGACCCAGATGCCCGGGTAGACGGGCGGCTTGCCATTCGACTGGATCATTGCCCACACGAGTCGAGCCGCTCCCGATTTTCGGTGTTCAGAGAAAATTCAGCACGATATAGATCACGGCCACGTCGAGAGCCAGCACGCACCAGTTGATGGTGCGGCGAGCGCTATCCGTCATTACATCCAGATCGCGCTTCAGGAACGATTTCATCAGGAATCGCGATTCAGGTTCAATCCATTTCAGTTGCTTCCAGGACTCCGGCTCATTCGCCATTTTCCTTCCTTTCCCAATTGTGTTCAATCCATATTCGGCCGGCTACGGGATGTAGCCATTCCTTCGAGTCGGTCAGGATCGACGCTCCGGGCCATGGTATCGACCGCCAACTGCGACGCCAGCTGCCACACGCAGGTTTCCGGCTTGGTGCCGGTCGTATCAATGGTGAATGCAGCCTGCCGGTAAAACGGCGTCCGCACCCCCAGCAGCCCTTTCAACTCCGCCATGGCATCGGGCCGATTGCGCATGGGGCGATGATCACCCTGGGCCGCCACGCGGGCCATGTGATCTGCGGGTGTCGCACGCAGCCAAACGAGCCGTGTGCTGCCCTTGAGCATGGCAAAAGATTGGGGATCGTTGACGATCCCACCGGAAACGGCCACCACCACGGGGCTGTTTCCGTCGATCAATTCCCGCAGCGCCCGCCTCTCGGATTCCCGGTAGTACCGCTCACCGTGTAGCTCAAATATTTCTGGGATGGCCAGCCCCCCCGCGTCCTCAATCAACGCATCGAGCTCGACGAATGGCACACCCAGCCGCTCGGCCAGCAAGGGCCCCACCGTTGACTTGCCTGCTCCCCGCAACCCGATCAACGCAATAATAGGCAGATGGGGTTCGGCATCCGTTTCGCCCCTATTCCGCAGCAGGCCATTCCGCAAAAGTGATATCACCCGCTGCAAATGTTCTGGGGGACAGAGTGCAACCAGTTCGGCGACTTCTTGACGCAACTCGCCGAGCGCATCCGCCGAGAGTGTCACTTGTGGCAATCCATTGCTGCCGGCCAACAGATCGGCAGCGGCGAGGCCCATGGCCCGGGCCAGTTTGTCGAGCTTGGATACGGATATATTGCCCGTACCGCTTTCCAGTTGCGCCAGGAATCGGATGCTGAGACCCGCGCGTTGCGCCAGGGATCTACGGCTGAGGCCCAGGCTTTCGCGGGAATTTCGCACCGAACGGCCCAGTGCGCTAAGCAGATCCATGGTCTCGCCGGGCAGATCAAGATGTTGCCCCGAGTGGTTCCACTCATCATACCACGATCGGAGCGGAAGTGACCCATTGGGGGCCGCTAACCGGGGCCGTTAACCAATGTCATTCGGTCGTTTGCCCCGTTGTTCCTCGGAGAATCGACTAGCCAATTTCCAGGTTTATGCATTATATTGCATATCAAATTCGCGTTATGCAATATATTTCTTGACTTGCGGGACAGCATTAATAATCATTAACCGGTTCAGAGTCCTGACCAGATCATAGAGGCCACACCGGCACCGATGGCCGGAGCACCGACGGAGCCAAATGTCTTCGATGCAGATCGCCAAAGCGGAATCAGAAACTGTGCGGGAGGTTCTGGAAACCCAAATCCGTCCCGGCGAGTACCGGCACTGGAAGCTGGAAGTGGAAGGAGCCGTGGCCTGGCTCTTCCTGGACGTCGAGGAAACAGGCGGACTGCGTCCCGACTACGCGCTGAAGCTGAACAGTTACGATCTTCTGGTCGATATGGAATTGGCCGATGCGGTCACGCGGCTCAGATTCGAGCAGCCGCAGGTGAGCGTTGTTGTGGTAACCAGCGCCAAGCCCAATGTTTTTTCCGCGGGAGCCAACATTTACATGCTGCGCGGCGCTTCCCACCCCTTCAAGGTCAACTTTTGCAAGTACACCAATGAGACCCGGCTGGCGATGGAAGAGGCGACGGCCAAGAGTGGGCAGACGTATCTGGCGGCCCTCAACGGCGTCACCAGTGGTGGCGGGTATGAGCTGGCTTTGGCGTGTGATGAAATACATCTCGTCGACGACCGCATATCGGCGGTGAGCCTGCCCGAAATACCCTACCTGGGCGTCCTGCCGGGAACTGGGGGACTGACCCGGCTGGTGGACAAGCGGCACGTGCGCCGGGACCGGGCCGATGTCTTTTCCACCCTGGCAGAGGGAATCAAAGGCAAACGGGCCGTGGAGTGGAATCTGGTCGATGCCGTGCATCCGCCGTCTCGCTGGGATGAGGCCATCCGGCGGCGCATCGCTGCGCGTACCGTCGAGAAACCCGATTGTACAGGCATAGCGCTGCATCCCTTGGAAAAAGAGCGAACCGGGCGTGAAATTCGCTATCGTCACGTGACGTTGACGGTGGACCCGCAGTCCCGCACTGCCAAATTGACGGTGCGGGGGCCGGAATCATTTGCAGAGCTGCCGGACGATCCCTCCAAGATAGGTTGCGAGTGGTATCCCCTGGCCCTATTCCGGGAGCTTGACGACGTTCTGGTGGAATTGCGGTTCAACTGGGAAGAAATCGGGGTGATCCTGATCCAGGCCGAAGGCGATCTGCAACGGGTACTGGATCTGGACCGTTCTCTCGAACAGCACGCCGGAAATTGGTTTGTGCGCGAGGTGCGGCTGCTCATCGGGCGTACGCTGAAACGGATGGACTACACCGCACGAACCTTTTTCACCCTGATCGAGCCGGGCTCGTGCTTCGGCGGATTTCTTCTCGAACTGGCCTTGGCCTCCGATCGGATTTACATGCTGAACGACGACCAGGGGCGCAATCGCATCGCCACCACGGCGTTGAATGCGAACGCTTTCCCCATGGGCAACGGTCTCAGCCGCTTGGCCCAGCGCTTTCTCGCCGAGCCGGAACGCGCCGCCAAACTGGCACCGCGCGGTGGCGAGACTTATGACGCCGAAGCCGCACTGGCCGAAGGGCTCGTCACGGCAGTCCCCGACGAGATCGATTGGAGCGAAGAAATTCGTCTGGCGGTGGAGGAGCGGGCCGCCCTTTCCCCCGACGCGCTATCCGGCATGGAGGCCAGCCTGCGCTTCGCCGGCCCGGAAACCATGGAGACCAAGATTTTTGGACGCCTTGCCACTTGGCAGAACTGGATTTTTCAACGGCCCAACGCCACTGGCGAAAGGGGTTCGTTGACCCTCTACGGCCGCCCGGAAAGCCCGCAGTTCGATAAACGCCGCACCTGAGCCGGAGGAACCCTCATGATCGAAACGATCCCCAACAATGTCGATCTCGCCAATGACAAGCGGCTGCAGCGCGCGTTGTTGCACTGGCAGCCGGGATTTCTCGAATGGTGGCGGGAGGTGGGACCCGCAGGATTTCAAGAAGATCGCATCTACCTGCGCACCGCCGTGGGTGTGTCCGAAGGGGATTGGGCTGTCTGGGACACAGTCAAGATGCCCGATTACAGATGGGGCATCTTCCTGGCCCGGCCACGAAAGGAGGAATCCATTTATTTCGGTGACAATATCGGGGGGAAACTTTGGGATCAGGTGCCGGGAGAGTTTCGCAAGGAACTGCGCCGGTTGATCGTCACGCAGGGCGATACCGAGCCCGCCTCCGTGGAACAGCAGCGCCTGCTGGGGAAATGCGCTCCCAGCCTTTACGATTTGCGCAATCTGTTCCAGATAAACGTGGAAGAAGGCCGCCACCTCTGGGCGATGGTCTATCTGCTGCACAGCTATTTTGGCGCGGCGGGCCGCGAAGAAGCGGAGGAATTGTTGGAACGGCGCTCCGGCCATGAAGATCACCCCCGCATCCTGCAAGCGTTCAACAAGCCGATCGGCGATTGGCTGGCAATGTTCTGTTTCACCATGTTTACCGACAGGGACGGCAAGTTCCAGCTCGCCTCGTTGGCGGAGAGTGCATTTGACCCCTTGGCCCGCTCCACGCGGTTCATGTTGACCGAGGAAGCATTTCACCTTTCGGTGGGGGAAGCGGGTATCTCGCGCGTGATTCGGCGTACGGCCGAATTGATGGCGGAAGGAACGGACCCGCATGCGGTGGGTGCCATTCCCCTGGAGGTGATCCAAAAATACATCACCGAGTGGTGCTCGGCGTGTTACGACCTGTTCGGCGGTGAGGATTCCTCGAATGCGGCGAGCTACTTCGCTGCAGGGCTCAAAGGCCGTTATCGCGAATCGGACAGCAACATTTACCCGGATCACGAGGCATTGGAGGAAGCCTATAATCTCAAGGTGCATGTAAACGGTCAATGGTCAACGCGCGAGATACCCATGCGGCGTGCCATGAATGCTTGTCTGCTCGACGCTTATTTGAAGGATTGCCACCGGGCACTCAACAAGTGGAATGCCCTATTGGAGCAAGCCGGCCTGCCGGAGCGGCTCTTTCTTCCCAGCACGCGGTTCAACCGTCATCTGGGCGTCTTCGCCGGGCAGACTTTCGATTTCGAAGGGAATCCCGTGACACAGGACGAATTCGACGCCGGATTACATGGCTGGCTGCCGGCCGCGGAGGACTATAAGCTCGTCCGTGAATCCATGGTGGCTGTCTACGAGCCCGGTAAGATGGCGAATTGGATCGCCCCGCCCCAGCGTGGCGTGGGCGGTAAACCCCTCGATTTCGAGTACGTGCAATTTCACTGATCGCGTGCACCCAGGGACATTCAGGGGACGCACGATATACGGGCTTTATCTATGCGAACTTTATCTACGCGAAGGGGCTCGGATCAATCCAGAGGATTGCGTGGAGCCTGCGAGATTTCCCGCATCTGGCGTGCCACGTCTATCTCGAGGTTTTCCATTACATCCGATAATTCGTCGATGGTGACGATCATGTTCTTGCGGTCGGGCATGACCGCGAAGACGTACTTGATGAATTCTGGAACGATGTGCAGCAGTTTGTGGATGCCGGTATCTCTGATGAGGCGCAACAGGAAGGCGTCCAATTGCTCCTTGGACATCTTGCGTAGGGTGGGGGTGAACGAGCCCACGACGATCTCCAGCTCCTTGCTGACGTCATCCGGAAAGAAGCGCTTATAGGTTTGCCGGGATGCCGCGATGCGGGCAAACAGGTACATGCCGGCGGCGATGATAATTCCCTCTGCCCAGTGCATTCCGTAGAGCCCCAAATAGCCCGATAAAAAGTATACGATCCCGATGAGGATTGCTAGCACCTGCACCGTAACTCTGACCTTCTCCACAGATAAATATTTGAAATTGTAGCGCTTTTCCGTCCAAAATAGATCGACGGCCTTTATGAATGGATTTCGCGCCGAGATAATCTCTTCCGCGCTGGCGAGTCTCTCGCTGAGTGCCTTTTCCGCTTTTTTCCGGCGCTGGAGCGCTTGGCGATTCATGATGTCCTGAATGACGTATCGCCGTGTGCCTCTCATGCGATCGGCCAGGATGGCCACGAATTCGTTGGGATTCTTTGATGCCAGGGAGTCCGATTTGAATTCACCGCGGGTGTGGATGTAATCGATGATGTCGTCGAACAGTTTTTTGCTGGCCGTTTCCTTTTCCTTGGCCGAGGAGCCAATGCTGATGCGGCGCGGTTCCTTCTTGTCCTTCTGCGCGGCTTCCAGCGCCATTTCCTTGCGAATGGTGGAGCCGAAAACGTGATTGATCACATCGTAAAGATCCGAGTTGACCGCCATCATATTGATGAAGACCTCGCCAATCAGCCAGGCATAGTGCGAGAATTTCTTGCGCTTGGTTTCCAATTCGAAGAGCGGCTTGACCAGGTTCATGTGTTCGTCAATGGCCATGTCCAACAACCCGCTGAGAAACTTTTCGTATTCCGGGTGCTGCTCCCGCTCAAGAGCAAATGAGGCCCAAGCGATCCCGCTGAAGCGTGCCGTTTCGGAGTCTTCGATAAGTTGTTGCGTGACGTCGAACAGGTAGGAATACCGGTCCGGAGCGCCCAGGTTGCGGTAAATCAGATCGGCCACTGTCTGTGTCGCGACTTCAGGATCACGCTCCCGTTCGTTGGTGAGGATGATCTTGGTGGCCACCCGTTTGGCGAAATCGCGCGGCAGCTGTCTGGTCTGGGACTCAGGCGCGCTGGCAGTGGATTGGTCCGTCGATTCCATGAGTCACCTGCATGATCGAGTGAAAGAATCCCATACCACTCCGAATCGAAGGATCCGGTGTGTTTCATTCTGGGAATTGCATCAGCCGTGCCGAAGGCGCTTGACGGTCTGCAAGTGCCTCGGCCATCATACCATTCGCCCACACGAAAATTCCAATGCGGGCCAAGATGGCGTGGCATCCCGGCGCGAATGGTGCCCGAAACGCGGCAGTTATCTATCGGTCTGGAAATATTCTCCTGAATACGGCCGTGAGAACAGGCGCAGCTGGCGCAGCAGATAAATTGCGGCAACGTAGGCTAAAAAGGCCGCCACTAGAACGCGGTAGCCCCACCTTGTCCAAGGCGTGAGCGAACTTCTGGGTATCACTGCAACTCTCAGAGCATCGGCGTCTCCGTAGCGCATCCCGGTGCGGCGGCCTGCCGAAAGGTGGCCGCTCCACCCTCCGTTGGCGGCGACCAGGACGTCGCGGCCCACCTCCATGCCCCGCAGTGCGGTGAGATTGAGGTGTTCCGCGGCAGCGGCAGCGGTCAGCCATTGATCGTTGGAGATGGCCACCAGCACATCGGCGCCTTCATTTACTGCGGACCGCACGTGGCCGGGAAGGATGCTTTCGAAGCAGATTGACAGGCCCAAGCGCCTGCCACGCCAGTTCAGAACGGATGGGCCGGTGCCGGGGTGGTAATCGTCGATCCCCTCGGTTAGTTTCTTGCCGAAGAACCAACGTATCTGCTCCGGCACATATTCGCCAAACGGCACCAGGTTGTGCTTGTCGTAGCGAGAGATTCCGAACCGCTCTCCGGTGACGATGTAGGCCGAATTGAAATCGCGCCCCAGGTCGCGGGCATTGGAGCCGAACAGGAAGTCGCTGCCCAGGGCCGCCGCCACGCCATGGAGGTCATCGAGCAGTTTGCCTTTCTCCACCCGCCCGCTGACCGCACTCTCCGGCCAGATGGTCAGTTCGACCGTGCCCATTGCCGGGTCTTCGCCTATTGCCTGGTCTTCGCCTATTGCCGGGGTTTCGGCGGGTTCGGTAGCGGGAGTGGGCCCTTCTCCCACCGAGGGTCCGCCACGCGGATAGCTGGCGCCGGGTGCCGCGAGCGTGCGTTGCAGGAAGTAGCGGAGGGTCTCCCGCGACGCATGGGGATCGGCGAGCCGGTTTACGGGCAGATTTCCGGGCACCAGTAGGGCGCGAAAAGCAGATTTGGAGTCCGTGCCCGTCACCTTTTCGGGAGCGAGGCCCTGCGCGGGAAGCGAAATCAGGAAGGCCAGCATCCCTCCCGATAATGCCAGCAGTATTTGCCGGGAGCGCTGCAGGGGCCAATGGATTGCCGCCCAAAACCAGTAGGCGTTGACGCTGGCGATCACCAGCACGAGGAACGATCCTCCGGCCAAGGGCACCAGCCATTCCGCGACGCGAAAGGTGGTCTGCGTGGCCGCCAGCGTCCCCCACGGCTCCCCTCCGAACGGGGTGACCCCGAGCAGGGCGTCCTGTACACTGTAGAGCAGCGGAAAGCTCCAACCGGGCGAAAGCCCCCATCGTTGGTGGCTCCAGAGGCAAATCGCGATCACGGTGGCGGGGTAGAGGGCGAACAGGAACGTCGCGGCGATCATTATTCCAAAAAAGACGGGGTAGGTCAGCCCGCCTTTGACAAGCAGTGCCTCGGGCAGCCAAGCGTAGCGGAGGGCATAAAAGACAGCACCGTAGCCCCAACCGGCGGCTATGGAGAACCACAATGGGCCCCGTGCGTGGTGCAACAGCCAGATCAGCGGCGCAAGACCGACCCAGGCAGCCCAGTGCCACTCGAGTGGCGGGTAGGCCGGTGCCGTGAACAATGCTGTGAGCGGCACCAGCCAGATGACCGGCAATTTTCGCCGGCCACAACGGGTGGGCACCTGAACAGACGTATCTATCATTCTGGTGCGCTGGATTTGGGCCCGAAAATAACGCCGGTGGTGTCGGGGCCGTTAATCCGGACCCGCCACTTGCCCTCCGGGGCCTCGGCACGCGTGGAGGCCACCAGCCCGTTCCGGAGCATTACCGGCGATGGATTTCTTCAAATACCACGGATTGGGCAACGATTACCTCGTGCTGGAGCCGAATCGCTTTACGGCACCGCCCAGTGAACGCGCAATCGGCAATATTTGCGACCGGAACCGGGGTGTGGGCGCCGATGGCATCCTGTGGGGCCCCATTTACCCCCCGGCCGTTTCCGCGGAAGAAGGGGTGGTGGCCGCAGTGCGCATATTCAACCCGGACGGAAGCGAAGCGGAAATGAGCGGCAACGGCCTGCGCATCTTCGCTTGGCATTTGTGGAACCGCGGTCTCGTCCAATCGGAACGCTTTGACATCGGCGTATCCGGTCGCGTTGTGCGTGCGGCTATCGATGGGAAAAGCGAGGGCTCCGTATCCGTCGAATTGGGACGTGTGCGCTTCGACAGCGCCTCGGTGCCGATGACGGGACCCGGCCGTGAAGTGTTGAGGGAAAAACTCACTGTCGGCGGAACCGAGTGGATCATCAATGGCGCGAACATCGGCAATCCACACTGCGTGGTGTTGTGCGGCGAACTGGACGCGACGGTGGCGCAAGAGGTGGGTCCCCTGATAGAAAATCACCCCATTTTCCCCAACCGCACCAATGTCCAGTTCATGTCGGTGTTGAGCAAACATCGGATCGCCATCGTTATTTGGGAAAGGGGTGCCGGATATACTCAGGCCTCCGGCAGCAGCAGTTGCGCGGCGGCTGCGGTTGCTTGCCGCCTGGGGCTATGCGCGTCTCCGGTTACCGTCGAAATGCCGGGCGGTACCTTGGTTGTCGAACTTACGGATGATTTCGACGCCAAACTTACGGGCACCGTGAGCGCAGTCGCATGCGGCAACTTCGCACCCCAATTTCTCTCCGTCTTGGGTATGGCACATGCATGATGCCTGACCAGCGGTATGATTGGAATCACTCCCCGTTACCGGAATTTCAGACGCTTGCAACCGGAACCCGGAGACGGGATTGCCATATTGCAAGGTCGATGGATCCATGCCGTCGCGGACAGCCGCGCGACCTGACCGGGGGTATTGTGTTGATTTGGTATGTGATTTGCTTGAAAGTAGATAAATATCGCGGAGCGGCAAGCTTCTGCCGCGCCAAGCCGCGGCGCGGGAGGATCGGCTGCAGACGCCGGCCAGTCATCCAATAGGGCACAGGTTGCCCACAAACCTCTTCGAGCGAAGGCAAAACTCATGGCGGATCGTCTTGCAACGATGGTGGGATTCATCGTTGGAGCAGCCCTGATCGTTTTCGGGATTACATGGCCCGACCACCTTTCCAATTACTATGTCTATGAGATCAACAAGTTTGAAAAGACGATCACCGAACTGAAGGAATCGGAAGCCACTCGATCGGAAATCAAAACGGTTGAAGATCAACTGAGGGACTACAAGGACTCCTGGGCGGCGGGATTCACCAGGTTCCTCGATATCAAGTCCGTTATGATCGTCCTCGGTGGGGCTTATGCGGCCACGCTGATCGCCTTTCCTTTCCGCCGGGCCATCCGCTCACTGATGTCAGTCATCATGGTTTTCGCCCGGGAGAGGCAGGAAGAGGAGTTCGAAATCGTATACGATAGGATTCTCGATTTCGCCGACTATCGCTACCGAAAGGAATTGATCCCCGATGAGAAAATCGCGGACGTGCCCTTATATTTCCTGCGCGATGCGATGAACAACTTCATACAGGTCGATTACGTTAGCGAGGAGATGGTGGAGGAGATCGTCAATTCGGAGATCGAGGGCTACAACTTCGAGCAGGACCGGGAGATCGCCGTCATGGAATACATGGGGCGCGCGGCCCCCGCGTTCGGCATGCTGGGCACCGTCGTCGGACTGATCCTGTTGCTGGGACGGGTCGCCGGCGGCAAAGCCAGCATCGCCGATATCATGGGCGGCATGTCCGTGGCACTGATTACGACGCTTTACGGCGTATTGTTCGCGCAGCTGGTCTTCCTGCCGGTGGCGACCAAGCTGACCCGCAACAAGGAAAGCTACAGCCGCCTGTACGAGATGATTCGCGAAGGGATTTTGTATCTGCACCGCCGTGAGCGCCCCGACGTGGTCGAGCAGGATATGCAGATCTACCTCTCCAGGAAAAAGCGCTCCCAAATTCGCAACGAGAAAAAAGCGGCCATGGCGCGAGGGGATTTGAACCTATGATCGGAAGACTGATTCTCGGAAAAGCTGCCAAAGGGGGTGGCGAAGGCGATGGGTGGATCGTGACCTTTGCCGATCTGATGACCCTGCTCTTCCTATTTTTCGTCCTTCTGACGAGCCTCTCCACCGCACCGAAGAACTGTAACGGGCTCGCCGATTACTTTGAACAGAATCGAGAATTTTACAAAAATTTCGAGCTGCGCAACTCCAAGCTGGAGTGCGTGATCACGCTGCCTTCGGACTTTCTGTTCCGCACCGGACAAGACACCGTGCAGCAGGCTGCGCTGCCGCGATTACGGCCATTGTTCGAAACGATCAAAGAACTCGACGAACACAAAAGGGACCTGATCATCGTGGAAGGACACACGGACAACGTACCGATCAGGACCCGCCGTTTTCCAACCAACTGGGAATTGTCCTCGGCCCGTGCCACCAATGTGGCGGCATTCATGCGATCCCTGGGCATGCCGGAAAAACAGATTTCGGTGCGGGCCTTCGCCGAATTTCGTCCCAAGGTTCCTTACACGGATGACATCGGTGATCCGTTGCGCGGCGGGGAATTGGTGGCCGCGCGGCGCGCCAACCGCCGGGTGGAAATCATACTCGTCAATCCACCCACCAGTTTGGAGCAGTACGGCATTTTATTTCGCTAGATTGACCACGGAGGGTCAATGTTGAATTTGGTGTTTGGGCGCTGGTATGCGCCGGGTTCTCCCGCTCGCATGGCGGGGACATTCTGGGTGATATTGTCGCTTTTTCTGGCGGGCGGTGTGGTCCATGCGCAAAAAGCCGATGAAGAGCCGTTTTCTTTTCGCGCCGACGAGGAACTGTTCCAACTCGAAGAGGCGGTCAGTCTGGTTGCCGCGTCACTGAACCAGATCGCCGATCAGGTTTCGATTCTGGCGATCAATTCGGTGCGTTACGGCCACGATATCGACAACGATTTCCGTCAAAAGGCCCGAGTCATCTTTCTGGAGCAGCTGCTCGAAGCCAATCCCGCGATCAAGCTCGTGCAATGCCAGGAATGCGAGCGTCTGGAGACCAAGATCGTGCGCGGCGTTTTGCGGCTGCGAAAGGGCATCCCTTCCGGCGAGGCGCGCAAGGAACTGGCCGAGAAACTCGGTGTCCACGGATTTATCGATATCGGGCTTTTCCGTGAAGGGCGGCAGCTGACGGTTTACATCCAGGTCGTCGAAGCACAAACCGGTGCGATCATCTTGGTTGAGGAAGTCACTGGCCGCCGGGCGCCGAAACGAGAATCCCTCGCCTTCGGAATCGGCGAAATGATTTTTCCCATCAAGGTAGGCAGCAGCAGCACCGATCACCTCGCTCTGATACTTTCGGTGCGCGAGGGTGCCCAGCTCACCACGGACCTGTCTTTTGGAATCGAGCTGGTACTCTACCTGGACAACAACGCGAACAACCCCGATCCCCACATCGACTTGGATACCGGATTAATCCTTGCGCCGACCCTCGGCTATGACGTTTTGCAATTTCCCTCCAGCGCGTCGCGGCTGATCATTTACGGAGGCCTGGGGAAATTGGTGGCCCCCCAATTGAATTACGCCAATCTGTATAAGTTGGGCGTGATGTTCATCGTCGGCGACGAGCTGGAAGTGCAGATAGGCGTCAACATCTTCCCGAAGAGCAATCTGGAGGATTCCGACGGACAATCCGTCACCTTGGAAGGAACCGGCACGGAGATACGTTTTGGATACCGCTTCTGAGCGCCGAGGCCTGCAATGGCCGCATAATAGAGCCCCGTGGATTTTGGGACTCGCCGCCGTACTGATCGTGGCTGCCTGTGCCTCTCAAGACGGGCCCGAAGAAAGGTCCATATTGAGCACCCGATCGGGAGAAACCCAGATTCAGGTCACCGAATCCGAGGAAGGCGGGGCGACGGTGGTGCGCATCAAAACCACGTTCCGCGGCGAAGAATCGACCATTGCCATAGTCATCGACGAGCCCAATTACGAGATAGAAATTCCCCTTTCCATTGGACAACAGCAGCCCGCTGCAGCGGCCGGGGGTGCGGCTGGGGGCGGACAATTCTCCGATCTCCTGGCGGCACAGTATATCGAAAAAGCCCAGGAGGCGATGCTGAGCGGCGACTACAACGCGGCCCTGCGGCAAATTAATTTGGTGCTCAGCGTGCAGCCGGACAATGTGCAGGCGCTGATGATGAAAGGTTCGGTATATTACGCGATGGGGAACTATCAACTGGCCAACGAGCAATTCGAGCAAGTGCTGGTGGTCGATCCGTCCAATGAGGAAGTGCGGCGATTTCAGGAGTTCTTGGGGGCCCAGCAGGACATTACGCAGCCCAATCTTCCCGCCACGGCACCGGAACCCGCCCCTGAACCACCGCCCGAGGAGTGAGGCATGACCATCGTGCAAAGGCGAGGGGTTGATCGCTCGCCGCGCTCGCAACACAGGGTGCCTGCCGGGCGATCTCGCAGGCTGGCCGTCATGATCGCCGCGGTGCTGGTGGCCCTGCCGGCAATCGCGGCCCTGCCGGCAATCATGGTGCCGGGAGAAGCAGCGGCCCAGGCGGAAAATCTCCTTGACCGGATCTCCAACGAGCGCATGGTGGCTTTTGAACAGCGGGTGGAGGATGAGATCGACGCCGCGCTGCACCGCTATCTTTCGGCGAAACAATACGTGCTTTCGGTGCGGGTGATATGGGATCGCAGCATCATCCCCGCCATCACGGCCCCAGGGCTGCAACCGAGCAAGCAGAAGTTGCCCGGTTTTCCCATCTTCGTCCGTTCTCCCAGTTCCCCAGTGGATGACAGCGCTCCCTCCTTCACTCGGCTGGTGGTGAAAATCCTGTTGGACGAGACGCTGCCCGAATACTACGAGCGGTTCCTGCGGAAGATCGTTCCCATCGTGGCACGATTTACCGCTTCCCGCGGCGACCAATTGATCGTGCTCAAGGAAACATTTCCCGAATTGAGCCCGGATGAGCTGCCGCCGACCATCCCCGAAAAGGAGCTGATGGAACAGATCGGTCAGCCCCTGGCCCCGCCGGCGGAAGCGCCTGGGGCAGCTCCTGTGACGGATGCGGTCGAAGAGGCTCGAATCGCTTATCAGGAAGGCCGCTATGTGGATTCGTTACGGATCGTCCAGGCGGCATTTCAACGGGCCACGTCGAACCCGGAGCGGGCAACTTACCTGAGCATGGAAGGCTCGATTTTCTATTCGTTGGACAACCTTGGTGCGGCCCGCGCCTCTTGGCAAAGGGCTCTGATATACGATCCGGGCAACATGGAAGTGCACCGGGTCATGAACTACCTGGATAAGGTGCAATCTCAACCGCGAGTGGAAACCCGATGAACGCGGAAGCGATCAAACGCCCGATGGGCCTGTCCCCGGTAATGCGCTGGGGGCGCGGAATGGGAATCGCCCTGCCTGCCCTGGTAATGTTGCTGCTCCCTGCCCGCATGATGGCGGTGGAATGGAGTTCGCCGCCGGGGATCAACGTCGCTTCTCAGGAGAATATCCTCAAGGAGCGGGTAACCCGCGAAGCCCGCAGCATCTTGGGGGATCACTTGGTCGAGGTCTCCGTCCACATCGGCTACGTGCGCATGGAACGGGAGACGCCTGCGGGGCAAGGGCCAGAGCGGGTCAAGCTGCCCGGCTTCAACAGCTACATCGTGGCATCTGAGGGCCGCGCACCCGAAATCGTCTCCGAGTTCGTCCGCGTGCGGCAGGTGTTCGTGGTCGCCGATAGAGATATGGTGGGGACGCCCGGCGCCCTCGCCCGGGAACTCTCCGCCAGCCTAGGCCTCGATGCGGATAGGGGCGACGCCCTGCGCGTGATTACCGTGAACCGCCCCGGTGCCCCGGCGCTGGAAAGGAAAGCGGAGGCCCCTGATTTGCCCCCCGATATGACGATGACGTCCCTGGAGGAACTCAACGAGGGCCTTGCCCGAGTCGAGCCCGAGCCGCCGCCCGATCCCCTCAAGGAGGCCCAAAGCACGCTTTTTCTAATGAAAGCCCGGAGCCATTATTTCTCCGGTGATTTCCAGACCGCGCTGGACCAGATTCTGCAGGCTATCGCGGTGGACCCCGAAAATGCACAGGCCTACGCCATGCTGGGATCGCTTTATTACGCGATGAACTGGAAAAATCTGGCCATCAAATACTGGCAACGCTCACTGGAAATCGACCCCTCCAACCGAGAGATCGAAGATCTCGTGACCCAGATCCGGGTGGAGGAGCAATGAAGGCAGAATTTCGAACGATCATGAATGTACGCATGCGCACGGCAGTCCTGATGATTTTGTGGGCTCTGGTTTTGGCGGCTCTGATGACCGGAGTCGGAAGCAGACTGGCCGCCCAACAGGCTGGAGGCCGTGTAGTGGATTCCCTGGAGGCCTACCGCAACGATCTGGAAAAGATCTTGGCCGAACGGGTCTCCGCATTGATCCCCAGCGAAAATTTTGTGCTTCGGGTCACGGTGGAGGGCGCTAAAGTAAGGGCGCCCACCGCGGTGACCGCCGAGGGTATCCCCGAACTCCCCGGGTTCCGCCAAACCTTCCGTGCGACCACCGAAGGCGCCCAATTCACGGTGACGCGTGTAGGTGTACGCATCGTCGTCAACGAGGAAATTTCACCGTCCGATGTCAATTATTTGCGTTCATTGGTGCCGGTGCTCGCCGATTTCGTGCCGGAGCGGGGCGATACGTTCGACCTGCAGGTCATCACCCCCGAAGGCGTGGTGCAAAGTGGCGATCCGGAAATTTTGTCATCCGATGTTTTGAAGCCCTCCGAACCCGAGTTGTGGGATCTGAGCACACGCGACTGGATTCTCTTCGGCCTGATGGGACTGGTGCTCCTGGTGCTGATCGTGGTGCTCATGCGCGTATTCTTGATGCCAAAATCGGAGCCGGCCGTGGCGCCATCACCGCCACCACCGCCGGAACCTGACGTGGCCGCAGAAATTGCCAAGGAAGCCCAGGCGCTCCAGGAAGCTCGCGAGCAGCGCAATCTATTGGACGATCTGCGTAAGGACGTCGTGAGGAGCCTGGTGGGCCGCCCGGACCTGGCCCAGCAATTGCTGCGCGACTGGCAGGATCAACCGGAAAAACTCGTGAGCCTGATTCACGCCCTCGGGGCACGCGTTGCCCGTCAAACCGTCATGCCGTTACTCGATGCGGAAGGTTACAAGAGGATGGAAGAGACGGTGCGCAAAGAGGAACCACCCGCCACACCGCAATTGGTCGAAACGATGCGTGAGGCCAACCTCTACATGATCACCCACGAGTTGGTGCAGCCCGAGGATATCCGCTCGGATCCCTTCGCGTTCCTGGGCGAGCTATCCCAGGGCCAGATCGCTTATCTGATCAAGGAAGAGCCGGTGCGAATCAAGGCCATGGTACTCAGCCGGCTCTCGCCACAGGAGACGGCCAAGATCCTGGAGGAATTGCCCAAAGAAATGCAACTCGAGGTGGCGGTGCAGATCGGCAATTTCCACTCCCTGCCCCTGGACGCCCTGGAAGACGTGGCTTTCAACCTCGCCGAGAAGGCGCGTCACGTCCCCGACGAGCGCACGGTCGATATCGAAGGGCCCAAGACATTGGTCGACTTGATTGGGCGCACTTCCTCGGATACTATCCGTTATCTTTTGAAGGCCGTGAAGGCCAAGGATCGCCGGCTCTCGGAAGAGATCGACCGGCGGTTCTTTATGTTCGAGTCCATTCCCCTGGTGCCGGAAAGCGTCCTGCCGCAGGTGGTACGGGTGCTGCCCAGCGCAGTGGTGGTGCAGGCCATCCAGGGCGCGGATGCGGAACTACAGCGAAAGGTGATCCTGGCATTCCCCGAGCAAGCCCGCTCCGGGATGGTGACCACGTTACGAGCGTCCAGCGTCGACGCCGAGACCGTCACGGCAGCCCGTCAGGAGATAGTGGCTCGCTTTCAGCAACTTGCCGAAGAGGGGAAAATCGATCTCAAAGAGATCAGCGATGCGTGGCAGGAGCAGGCCAAAGCCTCGTAGCCTCCCCGCTCTCCTTGCAACCGCCCTATTGTCCATCTGGATCGCGCAACCCGCGTTCGCCAAGGAGTTGCGCCGTTCGATGCCCTTCATCCGTCCGCTGTTGATGGGCGAGGCCTACGTGGCGGTGGCAGACGAGGCGTCGGTGCTTTTCTTCAATCCAGCCGGCCTGGACGGTCTCAAAGAGACTTCCGTCGAGGCGTTCACGCCTCAACTGGCGTTCAACGAACCGGTGCGGCTGGCGCTGGTCGATTCGGATAAATTCTCGGCGGAACTGGACGAGATTCAGGACGACCTCGACAACGATAACTTCGAGACGCTTCTGGGGCGTTCCTTCTTCACCGATTTGTCCATCCGCACGCCGTTCGTCATCTTCCCGGAAAAGGGACTGGCCCTGGGCCTGGGCGTAGAGGCGCTTGCAAATCTCCAGATTCTCCCCAACCGCACCATTCCCTTGATTCGTGTCGAGTTCTTTCGCGATGCGCAAATTTTCATCACCCGCTTTGGCGGAATCGGAGATTCTTTTTCCTACGGTGTCACGGCCAAGGGGATCAATCGCGTTGGGGTGGATCGAACCTACACACCGGGCGATTTGCTAGGCGGGGCGGATTCCCTCACCAACCGGCAGGAATGGCTGGATGTCCAGAACAACAGGTCGTTCACCAAGGGCGGTCTCGATCTGGGTTTCATCTACAGGTTGCAGGGCAGGGGGGGGTGGGAACCGCGCATCGGCCTATCCATGCTCAATATTGGCGGATTCGATAGTGAAGGGCGGCTCGTGGGAATGGAGTTCGGGCCGCGCCTGACGGAGTTCGATCCACCCCAGGCGGGAGAACTGCCGCAAATCAACACCGTGGGGTTCGCGGTTTCCCCGTTCTGGCGCGGAATCCGCTTCACCATGGCCGCGGACGTTGTCGATTTCACCCGCACGGCGCTGCCAGGATCGGAGATCGACAGAAGACTCCGCCTGGGATTTGCGATGGGCCTGTTTCCCCATGCGGACGGTGCGGCCCGGCTGTCCCTGCTGGCTGGCTCCAACGGCGGGCATCCCAGCTTCGGTATCCTGAGCCGCATCTGGATTTTTGAGGTCGGTTTCGGATCTTATACGGTCGAGATGGGCGACGAGAATGGGGATTTTCCCGACGAACGCACCGTCTTCACGTTTGGATTCCGGTTCTGAGACGGCACCGGGATTCGGCACCTGCGCCTGGCGGCTTGCGGTGACCCCCGGACGGTTATATCTTCACTGATCACTGATCGCCATTTTCGATGGGCGGTGTATTTCCCATTACGGAAAGCGGAAATCGAATTCGCCAAACTGCCTAAATCCCGAATACATAACCACTGAATGTCGAAGAAGTCTGCAAAGAAGCGACCCGATAAGAACCAAGCCGGCAAAGGCCGCTCCCGGCGGAAAAAAGAGAAAACGGTTACGTGGCGATACCTGGCCGCACCCATCATCATCGCGATCGGCAGCATCGCCCTACTGGGTTATTTGGCAATGGATGTGGACAGCATGGCAGGCCGCGCGAACTTGGAGGCGGACCAATGGGCCGTTGGCTATTGGCGCAAGCCCATTCCGCCACAGGGTGCGCCTCCGGCCGAATTTTTGCCCGCCGCAAAGGGCCTGCTTCCCGAAGATTGCGGCGCGTGCCACCCTGCACAATATGCCGATTGGAACGGATCGCTGCACAGCATCGCCATGGGTCCCGGCGTGAGCGGGCAGTTTCCGGCCATGCACCCGGCGGAGAGTTCCACGTGCCGCAGCTGCCATACCCCCATGACCGAGCAGTACCCATACATCCGCTCTGGAGGAGACTGGGTGGAAAATGCGCGCTACGACCCGCAACTCGAAGCGGCGGGATTGGGTTGCAGCGCCTGTCACCTGCGAAAGAACCGGCGGCACGGTCCGCCGCTTAGCCCCGGAAAACAAGCGGTGTCCCAACTGGTGCATGGCGAACCTTTGAGGACCAGCTTTTTCGAGGCTTCCGAATTCTGTAAGGGATGTCATCAGCACCCGTCGACATCCCTTAAGATCAACGGCAAGACGGTGGAGAATACCTACCAGGAATGGCTGGAGAGCCCCTACCCGGAGCGCGGCATGACCTGCCAATCATGCCATATGCCGGAGCGAAGACACCTCTGGAGGGGCATTCACGATAAGGAGATGACCCTCTCCGGGGTAACCATCACAACCGATGTGGATCCGGTAAATCCCTCGGTCGGGGAAACGGTGCGGGCCACGCTTTCCATAGAAAATACCGGGACGGGCCACGCGTTTCCGACCTATACCACACCGGCGGTGTTTCTCCGGGCGGCTTTTCTCGACGGTGAAGGCAACGTGATCAAATCCGGCGGGTTCGAGGAAAAGATCCTGCAGCGCCGGCTCGACATGTCTGTGAGCCCCTGGGGTGAAGTATTCGATACGCGAATTCTGCCCGGAGATTCGGAAAAATTGACCCTATCGAGGCGCGTACCGCAAGGCGCTCACGCCTTGTTCATGTGGGTTTGGGTCGAACCGGACCATTTCTACACCGGATTTTTCCGCAATCGGCTGCGCCGCGGGTCCGATTTTCCGGGTGCCGACTCGTTGCAGCAAGCCTTGGATGAATCCATACGGCGGCGTTACACATTGTTTTCCCGGACGATCCCGATCGTTGGAGCGGACTGACGGCTCCAGAGTTTCGGGTCGATGGACAGGTGGCCGCCCCTGATTCCGGCGGCGAAAACGGGCACCGGGGGTGACCCCGGCTCGATATCGCAGCGGCCGCTTAACCGGCTGCGGACAAGCGGCAGGCCTGGCCGCCGCACAACCCAAAATGAATTCGCGGCTACACGTAGGGCCGCGATCCTAATGGAGTTCATTATGAGTGGGCAATCGTTGCAGCGCAAAGCAAGCGTATTACTGGCATTCGCAATCATGTGGGGCATCGCGGGCGGATTCGGATTAATAGTTTACTCGAGCATGGGTGCACCCACCGTCTCGGCGATGAACCACAATCCGTGCAACCCCTGCAATCCCTGCAATCCCTGTAACCCGTGTAATCCCTGTAATCCCTGCAATCCCTGTAACCCGTGTAATCCCTGTAATCCTTGTAGTGCGGCCAACCCGTGCAATCCCTGTAATCCTTGTAGTGCGGCCAACCCGTGCAATCCCTGTAATCCTTGTAGTGCGGCCAACCCGTGCAATCCCTGTAATCCCTGTAAAGCCAGGTAAATGATAACTGTCAACCTATGGCGGGCTGCCCCGCAAGCATGCCCGCTATAAATTCCATTGGCCGCTGAATCTAACGCGGCATAGGTCTTACCGGATTTTTCGCGAGCGATTGAACCTTGGAAGCGCGTTACCGCCGACTCTAATTGGGAACGACGGGCCGTAATATGATACCGTTGGTGTCGGTGCGGGCCGATTTTCCAGACCGTTCCCGATTGTTGGTCAAGGCAGGGGATCCGGGACCTTTGACGGTAAGGGCAGAGGGCCGTCCCCGGATTCGGCGGCGCACGTGAAATCGGGGGCCATGCCCCGAGTCATCCCCGATATGGCCAACAGCGCCGAAAAGCGGCGGTCTAGGCTGTAGTACAAACCAACATTTTGAGGCCCCTCATCGGGCCCACGATCACTATGGAGTCCAATATGAGAGGGCAATCGATGAAACGCAAAGCGAGCATACTGCTGGCGATCGCCGTACTGTGGGGTGTTGCCGGCGGATTTGGTCTGGTCCTATATTCGGGCATGGGGGCACCCACCGTGTCGGCTCAGACCAACAACCCCTGCAATCCCTGCAATCCCTGCAATCCCTGCGGTGCGGCTAGCAATCCGTGTAACCCTTGTAACCCCTGCAATCCGTGTAACCCTTGTAACCCCTGCAATCCCTGCAATCCCTGCGGTGCGGCTAGCAATCCGTGTAACCCTTGTAACCCCTGCAATCCGTGTAACCCTTGCAGTGCGGCTAACAATCCTTGCAATCCATGTAACCCATGTAATCCTTGCAACCCCTGCAATCCGTGTAACCCGTGTAATCCCTGCGGCGGTGGTGCGGGGGCCAGCATGGCCAAGTTGGATTTCGGGGTCGATTATCGTGGGGGTGGATACGAGAAGACCACCGGATTTGTTTCCAGCGCTTCTCATGGCAACCGGCTGGTGGTGACCTATGTGACGCCCGCTTCTGCCGCCAAGATTTACCGCGCCAACGCGGCACTGGTGCGGCAATCCAAGAAATCGGGATTCGAATCCTTCCCGGCCGGCACAACGATCGTTAAGGAATCGTTCCAAAAGAACAATTCGGGTGGACCGGGCAGCCGAGGTCCCTTGTTTGTCATGAAGAAGGAAGGCAGCGGCTACGACGCTTCCGGCGGTGACTGGCGTTACGGATTTGCCCGCCCCGATCTGAGGCTGATCGGCGACGGCTTTACCGGCCCGGTGGCGTTCTGTAAAGCCTGCCACATGACCATGCGGGACCAGGACTACGTGTTCGCCGTGGATCGCTGATCATCTCGTACGATGGGGGGCGGTCACCCCGCCCCTTATTTCCGCCTCTTACCGCAACCAGGCCCGCGGCATAAACAGCACGAACACCGTCATCAGTTCCAGACGCCCCATCATCATGCAAGCGATGAGCACCCATTTGAGGTAGCTGCTCATCCCGGCGAAGTTTTCCGCCGGCCCCACGGCATCCAGACCCGGCCCGATGTTGCTCAGGGCCGATACCGCCGCACCGACGGAGGTGAGGAACGAGTGGCCATCCAACGAAACGAGCAGCGTCGCGGCCGCCAGAGTGGTGATATAGAGGAACAAAAACGCAAAGATGTTGCTCTGGATTTCCGGCGTGACGCGCACCCGGTTGATCTTTACGTGAACCACCACCTTGGGGTGCAGCAGCTTGAGCAACTCCAGGCGGATGAACTTGAAAATGAGCAGCACGCGCACGAACTTGACGCCCCCGCTGGTGCTTCCGGCACACCCGCCGGTGATCATCAAGATGAAGAGCAGGATTTGCGGGAAGGCCCCCCACTGCACGTAGTCATCGGAGCTGTATCCCGTCGTGGTCAAGATCGAGACGACCTGGAAGGAACCCTTGGTGGCCGCCTGATCCAGCGAGTAACCTTGGTGCAGATAGAGATAGGCGATCACTGCCAGTGCACAGACCACCATCGCGGTGGTGTACCAACGCCATTCCGTTTCGCGAAGAAAATTCCATCTTCGTCCTTTGCGCGTGAGGAAGCTGTAATGATGGGAAAAGTTCATACCCGAAAGAAACATGAAAAAGATGATGACCCATTCGATGGCGGGACTCTCGAAGCCGCCTACCGAACCGCTATTGGTGCTGAATCCAGCGGTGGATATGGTGGTAAGTGCGTGGTTCACGGCCTCGAATAAAGTCATGCCCAGGCCATACAGCACCAGCGTTGCCAGCACCGTGAAGAGAAGATAAACCGACCAAAGGGCCTTGGCCGTGTCCCGGATGCGCGGCGTGATCTTTTCGGAATAGGGCCCGGGCACCTCCCGCTTGAACAGTTCCATGCCGCCGATCCCCAGGGCGGGCAGGATCACCAGTGCCAGAACGATAATCCCCATGCCCCCGAACCACTGGGTCATGCTGCGCCAAAGGAAAATGCCGTTGCTGACGGTATCGTAACGCTCGAATACGCTGGCTCCGGTGGTGGTGAAACCGGACATCGATTCGAACACGGCGTCCGTGAAGGCCGGCAGGGTGCCGGTGAAGTAATAGGGAATTGCTCCCACCAATGCAGAACAGATCCAGCCGGCTGTGACCACGTAAAACCCGTCCCGTTCCGTAATCTCCTTGGCATGGCGGGATACCAGGTACATCAACACGCCCGTGGCCGCCACAGCCGCCGCCGAATAGAGGAACACCACCCATTCCGGCTCGCGGTAGAACAAGGCCACTGCCATGGGTACAAGCTGCGAGCCGCCCAAGACGATCAGCAATGCGCCCAATACCCGGCACAGGGAAAGCAAGTGCATTATCGGCTATCCGCTTGACGGCAAGATGCCGTCATATGGCGCCTCCGGCATCGTAGGGTCCATTTCCGCTGCGGCCGGCAGGTGCATCAACGCCGAACCGGCATGAACCGGGTTGAGATCGTAACGCCGGATGCCTCTTTTTTGCATCGCCGTTTTCGCAGATTTGTGAAGAATGTGGCCCGCCATGAAGACCGCTTATTAATGTGTTGACTTTTAGCACTCACCCCCATAGAGTGCTATTAATCTTCAGGGGCCTACGGGCGATGGTATATTGGCGCCTGAACGGAAGCAAGTTCAGCAGCGCTTTGAATGATTGCCGGCATTCTTGCTCCTGTGATTATCGTAAAATGGCTTTTCCTTCCCATCCAGGCGGCCTTGTGGGCCCAGCACTGTGGGGGTCCGCGGGCTTACAAGGAATGGCGAGGGAAAACACCACAAATTAACCCTTTCTTGAGTAAATAAGGCTCCATGAAAATCAGACCATTACACGACCGCGTAATTGTCGAACGTATTGATGCGGTGGAAACCTCGGCCGGGGGCATCATTATTCCCGACACGGCCAAGGAGAAACCCCAAGAGGGCAAGGTCATCGCCGTTGGAAAAGGCAAGCGCAAGGACGACGGTTCGTTGATCACCCTGGACGTAAAAGAGGGAGATTCGATCCTGTTTTCCAAATATGCCGGATCTGAGGTTACGATTGACGGTAACGAGTTTCTCATCATGCGGGAAGAAGACATCCTGGGCATCATTTAATTGCATCGCAACCCTATCAATCAAGAGGAAACCAACCCATGGCAGCAAAGGACATTATCTTTTCGGCCGATAACCGAACGCGATTATTGCGCGGTATTTCCAAACTGGAAAATGCTGTCAAGGTCACGTTGGGGCCCAAAGGCCGCAACGTGGTGATCGAGAAATCGTTCGGTGCCCCCCTAATCACCAAGGACGGGGTCACCGTGGCAAAAGAGATCGAACTCGAAGACAAGGTGGAGAACATGGGCGCCCAGATGGTGCGCCAAGTGGCCACCAAAACGTCCGACGATGCTGGTGACGGCACCACGACAGCGACAGTTTTGGCCCACGCCATCGTTCGCGAAGGAATTCGCAATATCGCCGCGGGCGCCGACCCGATGGACCTTAAACGTGGCATCGATGTCGCGGTCGGCTTAGCTGTAAAACACCTGAGCACCATATCCAAATCCGTCCGCGATTCCAGCGAGGTCGCGCAGGTCGGTACGATTTCAGCCAACTCCGACGAGACGATCGGCAAAATTATCGCCGACGCCATGGACAAGGTGGGCAAGGATGGCGTGATTTCCGTCGAGGAGGCCAAAAGCGCCGAAACCACCCTGGAAGTGGTCGAGGGCATGCAGTTCGACCGGGGCTACCTTTCCCCCTATTTCATTACCGATGCGGATCGTATGGAAGCGGTGTTGGAGGATCCCTGCGTGATCATCACCGAGAAGAAGGTGAGCAATATGAGGGATATCCTCAACATTCTCGAGCAGATCGCCAAGGCCAGCAGACCCTTCCTGCTCATCGCCGAGGATGTGGATGGAGAAGCCCTGGCCACGTTGGTGGTGAACAAGATACGGGGCACGTTGCGCGGAGCCGCGGTCAAGGCCCCCGGATTCGGCGACCGGCGCAAAGCCATGTTGCAGGATATCGCCATTTTGACGGGCGGCGTGGTCGTTTCGGAAGAAATGGGGATGAAATTGGAGGATCTGCGGCTGGATCAATTGGGCCGCGCCAAGCAGATCAAGATCGACAAGGACAACACCACCATTATCGACGGGGCCGGCAAGGCCACCGATATCAAGGGACGGATCAATCAAATCCGCGCCCAGATCGACGATACGAGCTCCGAGTACGACCAGGAGAAACTTCAGGAGCGGCTCGCCAAACTGGCGGGCGGGGTGGCGGTGATCAATGTCGGCGCCTCCAGCGAGGTGGAACTGAAAGAGAAAAAAGCCCGCGTCGAGGACGCCCTCAACGCCACCCGTGCCGCGATCGAGGAAGGGATCGTCCCGGGAGGCGGAGTGGCTCTGCTTCGTTGTGCGGTGGCCATCGACAAGGGTCTCAAGAAGTTGGAACTCAAACCGGATCAAGCCGTTGGCGCGAACATCATCCTCAAGGCGGTCGAGTCGCCTATCCGCCAAATCATCGAAAACGCCGGCTTGGAAGGCGCATTGATCGTGGATAAGGTGCGCCATGCCAAATCCGCTAACGAAGGCTTCGACGCCGCCGAAGAAAAGCATACCGATATGGTCAAGGCGGGGATCATCGATCCCGCCAAGGTTGTACGGGTAGCCCTGGAAAATGCGGCTTCCATCGCCGGTATTTTGCTGACCACCGAAGCATCCGTCTTCGAAGCACCCGAAGAAAAGGCTGACGCTCCCCCCAGTATGCCTTCAGGTGGTGGAATGGGCGGAATGGGTGGAATGGATATGATGTAGGTGCGGCGAATCCACCAATGACTGGGAAGGGATGCTCTGTCCCTTCCCGTTTTCCCCGATCGTTCCCCGCACTTCCCCCGCTCTACCCTGGCGAAACCTTCATCGCGTCAGTGTTGGGCAACTCCACAATGACTGGCGGGATTCTCGCCGTTCACCCACGAAATTGTCCCCAAAAAGGAAATTCGCCCGATTATCGGTTCGACAGGTACACGCGATTGCGAGAGGCATTCCGGTCGAGCGGCCCTGGATCGAAATGGATGAATCGATTTCGAATTTGTTTCGTTTAATCCAGCGGTAACATTCGGGCACCGATTTTGCGAAATTAACTTCTCCGCGCCACTGATTCATATATAAAAATAAAATGAACCTGTTCGACACTGCAATCTACACTAATATTTTAACTCCGGACCTGAGCCGATATCCCATGTCCCACAGTGCCTACCTTGAGACCATCGAGCCGGGGCGGGTCATGGTGTGTTGGTTTTCCGGTTCACGAGAATGGGCAACCGACGTCCACATTCTATATTCGGTCATGAGTGTGGAAACGAGGACCTGGGAACCAATAACCGAACTGGTGCACGAGGTAGCCTACTCTTTGGGCAATTCGGTTGTGGCTCGGGATCCGACCGGCAAGCTGCACTTGTGGTACATACGCACCAAGCGATACTGGAAAGACGGCGAAGTGGTTCATATGACAAGTGAAAACGGCGGTAATCGGTTCGACAGCAAGGAGGTGATGCCCCTTCCCGCCGCTTGGTTAATTCGTGGCCGGCCGGTGATTCGGGGAAACCGGGTACACCTGCCGGTCTACCATGAGACCGAACTCGTCAGCGCGGTTTGGGCGCAAAATCTGCTGGAGCCCAACGGTTCGATGGGCGAACCGGTCGGCTCGACCGGAGGACTGATTCAACCGGTGCTGGTGGCGGTGGGCGACAACGAGTTCCGTGGATTCTTCCGTAACCCATGGACGCCCAACCGCATGCACCAGGCTTATTCAATGGACCGCGGAATAAGTTGGTCCAGACCCCATGCGACGAACCTGCCCAACCCCAATTCCGGGATCGACATCATCGCTCTGGAAGGGGATCTGTTCGTGTGTGTCTACAACGATTCCGAAACCAAACGCAGTCCCCTCAGCGTCGCTATTTCCCGCAACCGGGGCATCGACTGGGTCAAGGTGGGAGATCTGGAACGCGAATCCAACGAGTTTTCCTATCCCACGATGACGATGGCCGACGGCAGAATTTATCTCGCGTATACCTACAAGCGCAAAGCGATCAAGTTTCTGATCCTGGACCCCAAAGGGCTCCACCAAATCGCCGACGAGCTATGCTGACAGACCAAAAAGTCCCCGTCCGCCTCACCCTGCATCGGCTTTCCGCCCAGTGCTGCCGAACCTATGCCTTGCGGCACTATTTTCTTGCTGGAGGGAACCACTCCAAACAGCATCCGTTGATGTTCCAGATCGGTTCCAACGCCGACTGTATATCGTTTGGAATTACTGCCGGTGGGCGGCTGGCAGCGCACTGCTTCTTCCACTTCCGTGAAAACACGCCCAGGCGCAAAAGGGTGCTGTTGCACAATTTCATGGTTCATCCCCACCTGCGGAACCGTGGAATCGGCAGCCTGCTGGCGATCCAATTGCTTCGCGAGGTTTTGACACCGATCGTAGAGGAAGTGATTTTTGAAACCGATTTTCCCAGGCCGGAGTTTCAGCCGGGGATCATGAAGCGGCTATGGCCGGACTCGAGCGCCGCAGATGGCGTCACGTTGAGCGGCGCGGCTGTGGTTTCTCTGGTGCAACGCCTCGAACAGGAAGAGCAGGAACTCGGGCCGGCTATCCTTACCAACCTGATCACCCAACCCGAATACGTTGCAAAATTAGAGCGGGAGGAGATCTTCATCGGCGCCGTTTCACAAAGCAACACGTTCTTCGAATCTATCACGGCGCTTGAGTGGCCGCGTCATGCTGTCGTACAGCCGGTCAAAATCGAAGGCGACCGCTGCATGGGCAAGGACGCCGGCGAATTGGATCTTTTGCTCGTGGATATCTCCCTGATCGGGGACCATCCCGATCTCCTGCCCGGCGTTGCGGGGCGGTTCCCTCATTTGCCCGTCGTTGCCGTTGGCAATCCATCAATCGGTCCGAGCCCATCGTTGCTTTTCCAATCGGATGCCGCCGGGCTACTGGACAGGCTTGCCGACGTATTGCGCCCTTACGAGCCCGAACAGAGTGTGCTGGATACGAAGCCGGTGCGGTGGAATTTACTTCGCTTGCCCGAACGGGGGCCGATCGCGGTTTACAAAAATCGCCACGAAGGCGGGCGAATTTTCATCGTGGCCTCCGGACCATCCCTGGAGGCCGTCGATCCGTCCCTTTTTGGGGACGAGATCACCATGACGATCAATGATGCCCTGCTCAAGTTTCCCGATTCCGCCTATGCGGCAATCATGGATCTCCGCAAATTGCACGATCTGCACCAGGAGTTGCTCAGGACGGATACGGTCTTCACGCTGGAAGGCAACTCCTTCGGAGTCGAACTGAAATATCTCGGCACGGAGGGGTTCAACACGAAGCTCGAAGATGGCATCTATTCCGGTTACACCACCGCTTTTTTCGCGCTGCAAATCGCCATCTACATGGGCTTCAAGGAGATCTATTTTCTGGGCCTGGACCTGGGAAACACGGAAAAGAAGAGCCATTTCTTCGGCACGCGCCCACTTCAGGATCAAGATCGACCCGACGTGTATGCCAAGATGTGCCGATCGTTCGTGAACATTTCCGGCCAACTCAACGAGATGGGGGTGCGGGTCTATAACTGCTCCCCGGTCTCGGCTCTGAAGGAGTTTCCTTATCGGTCGGTGGACGAACTGCTTGCGCCGCGCGCCGAACCGGCGATGAGATAGCGGCCGGCCTGTTCGCCTCTCCCATTCTAAAAGGGCAGTGATTTTCCGCCTCTGGCGGCCAATGAGGCGCTGCCCCTTTGGAATCCCTGGCAGGAGTCTTGACCCCTGCACCCCGAATAATTTTTGGTTTAAG
>JACZRV010000132.1 GCA_022574555.1 SAR324 cluster bacterium | reverse complement strand
GAGGAGCGCATCACACCACGTACTAGGGCCATTATACCCGTGGACATCTACGGCCTGGCGGCGGATATGGATGCCATCATGGACATTGCCGCCCGCCATAACCTGTTCGTTCTGGAGGACGCGGCCCAGTGTGTTCTTGGCTATTACAAAGGACGCGTCGTAGGCAGCATCGCCCATGCTTCCAGCTTCAGCTTTCAAAGCTCCAAGCACATGATCAGTGGTGAGGGAGGAATGCTTACCCTCAACGATGAAGAGCTAGCTGACAAGATAAGACAGTTTAATAGCTTGGGGTATGCCACAGTAGGCGCGGGGGCCGGTAAGGGCAAGATCAGGAAGGAGACTATTCAGGACCCCGGGTACGAGCGCCACGCCTCCGTGGGCTGGAACTATCGTATCTCTGAGATATGCGCAGCAGTGGCCCTGGGGCAGTTGGAGCGATTGCAAGAGCTTGTTGACATGCGTATCATGGTCGCGGAGCTTTATGCTGAAGCTGCCCGTGGGTGCGAGTGGCTCATCCCCCAGGCCGTCCCCGACGACTATAAGCACTCTTACTGGACATATGTCCTGAAGCTCGATGAGGGTTTCGACTGGCATGGATTCCGAAGCAAGTATATGGAATTCGGAGGTGATGGGATATATGGAGCCTGGCAACTGACGTATCTTGAGCCTGCTTTCCGAGGCCTGAAGTTTGATCTTCACCAAAGCCAGGAGTACGATTTTGGGCTCTGTCCCTTTGCGGAGGCTGTCCAGCCAAAGCTGTTGCAGTTTAAAACTAACTACATGGACATGGAAGAGGCGGCCCGCGCCGCGGATGCCCTCCAACTCACCATAAAACACTTCGACGTTTAGCCTTGATTAGTCGATTGGTGCAGCGTTCGCAAGCTGACCATAAAGCTGAGGACAGGATACATAGTGGACCTGGGTACCCGAACTCTCCAGGCAGTTATCTGGCTATTCGGGCTACGCATCATAACCCGTGGAATAGGCTTGCTACGCAATGTCGTGCTGGCGCGTATGCTGACCCCGGGAGATTTTGGATTACTTGGCATTGCCGTACTCACGGCTGGATTCCTTGAGGTCTTTACCCGTTCTGGCCTGGAACATTCAGTGATTCAGAGAAGCCAGGTTAGCCGTCACGAATTGAATGCCCTTTGGACTTTTGATGCCTTGCGGGGGCTTTTGCTCAGTGCGCTTATGTTCTTGGCTGCCCCGGCCATCGGTGCTGTGGTATCGACCGTCATCGTCACCGTCAGCTCGTTCGCCGGAAGGGCGTTCAAGTCGTTGGCATTGATGATGACTATCCCTACGCCATCTGACCAGGTGCCGGTCGGAGTGATGGTCAGCCTGTCGAACGGATTCGTTCCTGTTGAATCCCACCCGGTCGTGAAGGCATTTCCGACGAACGCACCTGTTGTAAGGTCAATGGATTCTCCACTGGGGGTCATCTCGAAATCGTAGACCACCACGATCGGCGTCGTGTTGTCGGTCACGGTCGTACCGTCCACCGCCGCTGTGCCGATGGCTGAGTCGTCGTCTATATTGGTCAGGGCGATCTGCAAAGTCGTGGAGTCAAAGGCTGCATAACCCGTCGTGTCGCTGGTGGTGATGGAAAAGTCGATGTTGTATCCGATGGTTCCATCGACCGCGAGATCTTGCACACCCGTTACCGTTACCGTCTGGGGAAGATCCCAGTCCGAAAGGCCGCCGCTCGGGGTGAAGGTTAAAGTTATAGTGTTAAAAAACGTGCTGGCGTCGTCGCTCACCAAGCCTTCGGCGGGCGTATCGCTGGTGACAATGATATCGACATTTGCATCGGGATCCGTACCCAACACAACGGTGAACGTGATGGATTCACCGTCGATCATGGAATTGCTGGACTCGTTGGTCGACGAATCCGGCGTGGGTGCGGTCACGAATACCCCGAGGATATCGTCATCGGTGTTGGTCAACGCAATCGAATCACCCGTCAGATCCAGGAGATTCGTGTAAACGCCGCCGTCGTTAAAGGTCGCATCGACCTCGAAGTCGATGGTGTAGGGGAAGTCTCCATCTTCGATGTCGTCATTGACGCCGGTCACGGTGATCGTGACCGGATCGTTCCAACTGCCCGGATTGCCGGATGCCAGGTTATTGAAGGTGACCGCAGCCATATCTACATCGCCTTCCAAGGGTTCGCTGCTGGCGATGTTGATCTGCACGCTAGCCACCGGTTCGGTGGCCAGTTCGATTTCGAAGGTCACCGTGGTGACTCCGTCTTCGGAGGTCGTCCCATCACCCGTCTGGTTGGAGATCAGGATCCCCGCGGCATCGTCGTCATCGTTGGTCAGCGCGACGGAATCAGCGTTCAGATCGAGACCAGCGGTGTAACTTGCACCGTCGTTGATGGTTGCGTCTACTTCGAAGTCGACGAAGTAGTCGATGGGGCCATCATCGATGGGAGGATCATCATTGACACCCGTCACCGTCACCGTCTGGGCCGTATCCCAATTGTCGATGGTGAAGTTGGCCGAAGCCGGCGAGACCGTTCCTTCATCCGTATTGGAACTGATGATGTTGATCGTCACATCGCTCAGGGGTTCGGAAGTCAGCGAGAGCCCGAAAGTGATTGTGGATCCTGTTTCGTTGGTCGTCGTCCCCGTCTGATCGGAGATCGCAATCCCCGCCACGTCGTCGTCGGTGACGGTGATGGTCACTTCGACCGGATCGGCGATGCCGTAATTGGTGGCGACCGTACCGTCCGTGTTCACAGAAACGATAATGGTCACGGTCTGGTCACCATCGACCACATCGTCGTCGACGGCGCAAACATCCACTGTCTGGGCCGTGCTCCATTCTGCCGAGGTAAAGGTCAAGCTAGTGGAATCCGTGCTTGTGGAGCAGGCATCGAGGGAGACCTGGGCTTCACCCGTATCTTCACTGTCCACATCGATCAGTACGTCGCCATCGGGTTCGGTGGTCAGTTGCACCGTAAAGCTGGTGGTGCCGCCCGCTTCCGCGATGTCCACGATGTTGGTCACGTCCACGGCCAAAGTGCCTTCGACCGCCGGCTCCCGTTGCAAGATGCCGTAGACGCTGAAAGAGCCAATCTCGGTCGAGACCGTATGGGCGGCGGTATCCACCGTGGATCCGAGTTCCACCCATGCGCTGGAAATGACCTTGTGCAGGGCCAGGGCTTCTTCCACTAGCCCAGCGGCGGCAACCGCGCCCGCGCCATACCCGATGGTCAGGCTGACTGGTTCTACGAAGGTGAGGCCGTCCGGGCCGAATTCGTAGACGGTACCGGCCGCCAGGTCGCTGCTTTCCGGATAGGAATTCTCGGCTGCGCGTTCAATGGTGGGGTGGTATCGGCGAAAAGCGCGCCCGCCGGAATGTCCAGAGTGACGGTATGGGTGGTGTCACCGCCGGGCGAAAAGGTCACGATGCCGCCCGCTGCTCCGACGCTGACCGTGGCCGTATCGTCCGTGATCGTGCAATCGGGGGAGCAGTCGACCGCCCCCCCGTTCCCCCCGGTATCGCCCCCGCCGCCCTGGTTTTGGGATTCGCCGCTGGGCGGTTTGCCCACGTCGGGGTCGATGCACCCGGCCATGACGAGGATGCAGGCGGCGATCAAGACCGTCAGCCAGCCTCCCGCGCGCCTGGTTCCCCTTGGCTTCTCGGTAAGTCCTATTTCCCTGGGCATCCGCACCGCGGAGAGATTGGATGCGACACTCTTGGGTTCCATGTCCTGCCCCCAACGCAGTCAAAGGAATTTCTCTATAAAAGAAGAACGACTATCGAAGAATAATATCGGCTAGTTTGTCAATCTGCAAGACGTGGCAGGTGATGGGTGCCATGGCAATACCCTCACTTCCTGGGATGGTTCGGAAAAAGGATGCCACAAAAATCTATAAAGTGAACAATATTGGGGTTAGACGGGCATCTCCGCCGCCGCGCACCGGTAGTGGAAAAAAAAATTTCAGTCCCGAGTCCGGCTTCGTGGTCTCGCCTTGCGGTTGATTGACGCGAATCGAATTGCATCCGGCCATCAGACCACCGCGTTGAACGTGTCCAGCGTTCCGAAATAGGCGTGGTTCAGGATAAAGGGCGCACCGTGCGCACCCCATCCTCCGGCAGCACCTTCCAGTGCGATTAGACCTTGATACAGTCCCTTCTGGGGAGGTTCGAACCGGCCGATCGGCTTAGACTTGTTGACGATCCGCACGCGGTGCGTCGTCATTGTGCCGGATCGTTCCATCGTCAGCGCCAGGCGACTCTGGTCGCGCCACCAGCGGTTCAGCACGTCCTGCAGATCACTGCCAACGTGGGTCAGCGGCAACGTCGCCGAAAAATAGCCACCCCACACACAGGTGTGAAGTAGCCCCCTATTGGTACGATGTTGAGATTTGAGGATGCGGCGCTGCTCCTGAAACCCCCTGGCCGGTTGCAATTGCCAGACTTCCAGCGAGTCGGTGAGGCTGATCAGATAGACGTCCATATTTTCCTAACGACCACGCGCCGGTTATTTGGATGCGGTGAGCGAAACACGGGTCAAATCCTAGGTCAAAAGACTAGGTCAAAAGACCAGGTCCCCGCGGTTGATCGATTCCAATTGCAAGGTTCCCTCCCACAGATCGTCGTATGGGCGGACGCGCCGTCCGACCGGCTGGACGTCGTTCACGATCCGGACGATGTAGCGGCTTTCGGAGTCCGAGGAATTCAGGGTGAATAACAGATCAAACTGTGATTGCCACCACCAGTTGATCAACTCCACGTGGCTGTCGGGCAAAAATCGCAGCGGAACCGTGTAAGCGAAATATTTGTCCCAGACATGCGTGTGCAACTCTCCTCCCAGGGCACGGTGCTGGTTTCGAATCAGCCTGGCCCGTTCCTGAAAGGTCCATTCCGGGAAAAGCGAAATCCGGTCGGCGGAGGTCAACACGTCGTCCACAATGACGGTCGTGCCCGATGTGACCGCAGGTCCGGATGCCACCCAAATGCCGACGTCCGGATTCACCGATCCGTCACTGTAGGTCACAACGTTGAGCTGGTGGAAACCCAACGGATCGGTACCCAATGTGCTGCCGGGGAGGGGTAGCGCGGCGTCGGAAGCGGCTCGGAGTTCGAAATTCAGGTCGCCGCTGGCGGTAACCGGGTCCACCAGGATCCAAGCGGCGGACTCGATAGTGTGCGTATCCACCTCGGGAAACCAACGCTCAAAGGCATCGTTGGCACGGCCATGCCGGAACCTGAGGACATAGCTGGCCCCACCGAGCGAATTGACTTCGATCTGCAATGCTTGCGGCGAGCTATGAACATAGGTCTGGCCCAGACTGCCGGTGAAACTCCAGTTGGATTGGGCCTGCTTTTCCCATGATTGTACGTTGGTTACCGGCGAATACGATGCCACGTCAAAACTCTGTGCACGGTCGTTTTGTCCCAACAGACACGCCAGTGTGAAATTTCCCATTGTTTCCTTTCAGGATACAGCCGATTCCGGCAATGCTAGGCCATCTCTTGTGGATCGTAGTTCCGGTATTTGTCTGTCCGGAGACCGGCGCTGGTGCGCGTCAGGTACGCGTCAATCCTGCCGTCGCTTTTGTCGACGAGGCGAATATTTCCCTGCTTGGCGAGACGATAATCTTCGAACCACGACGAGCCCTGATCGGTCGAGCGATAAATCATTCCTCCATTCAAAGTATATTCTTCGTCAAATCCCATTAGTAAATGGCCGGATTCGGTTTGCAAAATGGTGTGGAAGCTGGTCTCCGGAAGCACAATGGTCCAGCTGATGGAATTGACCGAAGTTTGCTTGGAGCGGTATGTCCGGGTGCTTTGGATGTCCGATCCCCAAACGCCCATGAGGTGCTCCGATGCCGAGAGGTGGTGGAAGCCATGGACGAAGTGATTTCCGGTACCCACGATGGTATGTTTTGCCGTCCAGGACGAGCCCTCGTCGGTGGATTCCCAGATGTGGATTCCTATGCCCGAGGCATTTTCATATCCCGTACCGGCCCAGATTCTGTTTCCGCCTGGAGCGGAAAATCGGTTGATAAAATAATTCTGGCTTATGGTGCGAGTGAGGGTCCAACTGGACCCGGCATCGCTGGATCTCAGAATTCCCCCCGAACTCGTCGAGGCCAGATAGGTACCGCTCTTCACCTCGAATATGTCGTATACGCGGTCGATACCGGCGGCGCGAGTGTGCACCACCACGGCGCTGGAACCGGAATCTGAGGAGCGCTGCATCACCGATTGGTTCGAGCCGGAATTCGCGGGGCCGCCGAACAGAACCTCGTTGGCGTTGATCGGCAAGAGGGCCGTGGCGTATAGATTCAATGGCTGGAAAAAGCCTGCGGAATCCGTGCGGTGCACCTGATGGGCGTTGATGGTCTCGTCGGCCACCAGGAACGTATTACAACTGACTTCCGAAAGCGTGTGTAGCCACAGATTGTCGGAGGATACAAACGACACGAAATGCCAGGAACGGCGCCTGGCCGGTTCCAGTTGAAAATCTAGTCCACCCCGCGCCATGTCGATATCCATTCGGGTCAACCTGTAGGGCTCGTTGTCAATTCCTGACAGGGAATGGGTCACGCTCAGTACGTCCCCGATGGTCCGGTATAGACCACCGGCAAGCGGTGTATGCAGAGAAAGGCGGAGCAGGGGCCGGCTGTAAAATCTCAGTAAATCGTTGGCCAGATATCGTCCGTCACCGGCAGTATCGAACCAGACGGACGTGTCGCCGAACCGTCCCGATCGTCTCCCGAACTCGGCTTCTGAATCGGAAGCGACCTCTGTGAATGTAGACAGGAATCTGCCGGCGGAAGGCTGGTAATTCGCACTGACCTCGAAGTGATTCGTCAGCCGCTGGGGATCGATGTCCAGGCGCAGGTTACTCGCCAGTTCGACGGCAAGCGGCGGGATATGCTCGACGTCGTATGCGTCGAATATAGGGCGGAAGCGGAGCTTGGCGCCTTGAAACGAAATGACGACGGAATCCATGAAGGCCAGACTTCCCAGGGCCTGTATTATTTTTCCACCTGCAAAATAGGCCCTGACCCGGGTATCGCGGACGATGTTGCGGTCTCTCCAATCAACCCATTGCTGGTAATCCAGATCCGGATTGGAGGTGCTTTGCGTCGCGAACATTCCCCCATGAGACGTCACCAGATACCACGCGATATCGGCGGGATAATATCGGCTGTTGGAGTAATCGATGCCCCCCGATTCGGCTTCGGTGCCCAGGGTCTTATCCGTCAGCCGCTGGGTTTTACCCTGAAGCTGAAGCCGCAGATCCATGCCATTGGCCCCGAAGGTCACGTGCGAGGGGCTGCCTTGATAAAGGCTGATTCGCTCCTCACCGCTTTGGGGATGGGTGAAGCTCAGCGCCAATTCGCATGACGTCGTCAGCGTCGGGTGCGAATCAACGAAAAATTGGAAGGTGCGATCGATATTGCTGAGCGTGATGGCCGTTGTACCCAGGTCCACTTTTTCCGCTCGATATTGCAGCTTGGGCCAGCGGAGCACGTGGTCCGAGTAATCCTTTCCTCCCACAAAAAAATGGCGCCCCGGAGCTGATAGTTGCTGCTGGGCCTGCCCCACGAACCAGCTGGTGACTGCGAGGCTCATACGTGATCCGTGGCAAATGCGGGGCGGATGCCCAAGGCGGAAAGCTCGTCCATCGCGGGAATGATGCGATCGGTGAGCACCTGGCGCCACTCCGCGTTGTCCATTTGCAGGAGTGTCTCCCCCGCGGCCGCGTTTTCCAGAATGTGCACCTCCATATTTTGCACGGTAACGGACGCCCCGGCGCCTCGATCCCCGGAGCCTTCCAGAAACTCGGTCAGGTCCCGATTCTGATTGGGTGTCAACACACGCTCGCCCCGTCGAAGTAAAAACGTTGAATCCGCTGGCACCTCATCCAAACCGCCATGGGCGATGTTGGTATCACGGATTTTCTGCACATTCTTCAGCCCCTCGGCGACGACCTTGGCTGCCACAATGAAATTGACGGGTGGGGGAAAATGTCTTAATGCATTGTTTGCCGCCGCGTAAGTATCGATAATCGCAGTTGCGATTGCGATCGATTTGCCGATTTGAGCAATTTGCTTGGTCTCACCCGCTGCATCAATTAACAAACCGACGAACGATTCAGCCATTTTTATTCTAGAGGACCAACCCCCCACTTCAATGTCAAAAATGTTCTTTTGATTCTTTGAAACGTTACCTTCCAAAACCGTGGCCAGACTGGTGAATCGATCGATACGATTCCGAAATCCCTGATCAGATATATCTGCCCGCTGTTTCTCGGCCCTCTCGCCGATATTGAGTAGCCGTTGATTGTGGGCAGTAGCCGCTTCCTCCTCCAACGCCGCCTGCTCCGCCTGCATCTCGATTGTGGTTTCGTTGAAGGTCTGCAGGCTCTCCAGCACCCTTCGCCCGAACTCTTCGGATTGTTGAGCAGCCGTTTGGGCGCGTTGGGTGACGCCATCCAGGGAGCCGCCGAGCCCATCCACGGCCGCCTTCATCGCATCGCCCGACTTCCCGGCCCTGGTGAAAATTTCGATCAGCTTGCCAAGGGTCGGACTAAATCCATCAATGGCGCTGATGACGATATTAACCGGTTCGTTTGCTGCCACTTCTATTACTCCCGAGTGCTATTAGACAATGATATTTATCGATGTCTAGATCTAAATTACGAGATGTACTATTCGTAAATATACTTATAAAATTTAAATTTAATATGAATCTCGGAACAGCCGCCTCTTCTTGATGCGCAACCTCTCCGGGAGTTCATATTCGGGATCGAAGATCCAGGTAAAGCTTATCCGCTTTTGAAAAATGGCCAGATACAGCGTGAGCGCCCGCGTCTCCCGGGTGAGAGCTTCAGCGGGGAATACAATGCGTGGAAATCCATAATAAGTCATTGTACCAAACCACAGAAACTTTATCCTTTCTTCTTTCCCATCGGCCATATAGGTATCCAATTCAGAAGCGACCAGAGGATCTAGGCTTTCGGAGAGGATCGGATGGAATTTTTTTCCTTTATCGTCAATGAGGTACATGCCATCAGGTATGTATAGTTCCGGTTTCACTACATCTGGGAAATCACCAACCAGGATTCCCTTAAACACAACATGATTCTTATAGAAGCGTTCACGTTCTTCAAGCACCCGATTTTGCTCGTCTTCGGTGCGAGCATATGCCAGTTCGTTCAGCTCCTCGATCTGCCGGACAGCTTCCCAGGGCATGAGTGTGAGAAACGACTGCTCGAAAATCACGTTTAGATTCCCCCGGCCATCCGGATTTAAGAGAGGCGATACGGAATACAACTCCTCAATGACTTCTCGATTCCAAGTAGGAGAAACGTCTTCCGGATAGGGCACGCGCACCACCGTGGGGTGCGGTATGATGGGGGCGGACGAGATACAACCCGAAAGCAGAAATTCTGCCATGCCGACGATCAGGCCCCATCGAATCACCGTGCCGTAGATGGCCAGTGACCGGTGCCCCGAGGGGCGAAATCCGCGCAAAACGCCTTGCCTCCGCAATTTCATGGCAGCCATCCTCTCTTCGAGTGCTTGTACATCACCCAACACGGCGCCCCCTCTGGGCCTGCCGCCGGATGCGCTCCGCGACGATCTGTTCCGATTCGCCGCGGATGATTTCAAATACCATCACTTCGTGCCAGCGTTGCGTGAGCAACGGGCCGCCGTCCGGCCAAGCGATCCTCTCCCAACGGGTCTCCGTCTGACGGTGGGAGAGGATGAACAAGGTAATCCAGTAGCCGCAGGGGCGGCCCGCCACAGGGGGGAAATCACCGATGGGATATCCCAGGTGCCAGTGGCGCACCGCCCGTCTCAGTTTTTTTCGGACTCCGGTTTGAGCTCCGAGATGGCCACCAACTTTCCGAGGATCTCCCCCGCCAACTCGATAAGCGGAGACTCGTCGCACAAATCCTCCAGGGTGGCCGGATGGTGCCCGCCTTCGCGGATGACGGTCACCCCGGCCAGATGGCGCACATGGTCCGGGAAGATGCGCCGGGCCACTTCCATGAGCTTGAGGCTCTCGGCCGGCGTGACCTGCGCTACCGCCTGGCCTTCGCGCGACTCCCGCTGGCGGCCTTCCCAAAAGGCCATCAGTTCCTGAAAGGCCCAGACGCGCAAGGGGCGGATCTCGTATTGCACCTCATTCCCCAGGGCCGAGGTTTCCCTCCGCCAATCCAGATTGAGTATCATCAGGCAGACTCCCGGGCTTAATAGGCAGGCTGAGTGTTGGTGAGGGTCGCGCGCAAGGCATAGCTTGACGTGGAATCGTAGACACCCGCCGCGGTAAATGAGACTTCGAGCTGTCCCGGGCCGCTCAGTCCCGGTTTGAATTCTCCGAAGCGCAGCTTGGGCACGTCCAGGGTCACCTGTGCCTGATAGCTTTGCGCCACCGTTTCACCGGCGAAGGTCAGCAGCAGCCGTTTTTCCGACTGATCCAGAAATTCCTGAAACAGGGATTGATCCTGGAAGAGCATCGTGCCCTCAATCGCCACCTGCTGCGAGCCTTCCCGTTTGATCCTTCTGGGCACTTTGTCCCCGCTAAGCGTGTACATGGCTCCCAATTGGTTGCTGAATCGCAGGGTGAACTGGCGCAAATCGGATATGGCCGATCCGTCGAAGCTGGCGGAGACGACGTCCCAGGTCCACGGACGCCCAGCGTGAAAGCTCGGTGTTACAGCTACCTGCCGGCCGAAGCGACCGCCCAGCACCGTCAAACCGGCGGTAAGGAGCTGGCCTTGCGCCACCTCAAGGAGCAGCTCACTGGCGAGCACGTCATAATACAAAAAGGCCGATCCGGCATCGCGGTGAATCTCCAAGGTCATCGGCGGCACCGCCGCGAACTCGTCCCAATCGGCCGCCGCCGGAAGAAACTCGTGGACGAACGACGAACCCTGTGCCGTCACGGTTGTTAGTCCCAGCGCCGCTTTGAAAAATGTGCCCAGGTAGATGGGATGGGCTTCAGTGCTTATGTCGCCGCTGATCTCGTGCAGTCCTTCGTGATAAGGGGATTCGGCCAGCCGTCCATACATGTTGTTCTCTACGATCTGGCCTACTGCCTCGACGACGGATTCCGATACCAAGGGAATATAATGTGCCGAGTCGACATTGCTCGTGCCGTAGCTGTCCTGGAAATGGATCGCTAAATATCCCGACTGTCCGTATGCCATGATCGTTCTCCTAATGCGTCTTCGGTCTCAATTTGAAGCGGGGCCGGTGAGTAATGCCCCTGTCGAATTTATGCCTTGAATTTGGGCGCCTACGTCACCCTCTCAAATCAACTTTCAGGGCGATTTCGTTGGTGAAAAGCCAGGTATCTTCCTCCAGGTCACGCTGGTAGGGAGTCACAGTGAGATCCGTCAGCATGTTGACCGTGCCGGCGAGCGTTTTATCGCCGTTGACGACGTCCATTACGCGGGTTTGAGCGCTACCCAGTAGCTGGGTCGCCTCCTGTCCCGAGCGGTGGCTTCCCTCCTGGATGTAGAGGAGCAACTCCAATTCCGCGTTCCAAGGCTGATCGGATCCGAGCGTATGAGGCGCGATAGTCATGGCGCCGTAGTAGACGCCCAGCCATGGCGTGTGATGAACGTTTCGATTCAGGGCCTCCCCCTCCTGGATGGTGAAGCCGGACGAAACCAACACCCCATCCGATGACAGCATGGTATACAAGGCCGACGTGACGCTGTTGACGTGACTCACCGGTATTCTCCCTAA
>JACZRV010000018.1 GCA_022574555.1 SAR324 cluster bacterium | reverse complement strand
CGATTTGGGCAAAGAGAGAATGACGATATTCGCAGCGGTCCATGGCGGCTTTCCCTCCCCTGGTGGCGGCTTGTTAGCGTGACGGGGTGAGGCCCTACGCCGCCGCGGCCTTGCGCTGTTTGGCGATGAGCCAGGCGGCCCAGGCTGCTCCGCCGATGACCATGGGCAGGCTGAGGGTCTGGCCCATGGTGACGAAGCCAAGGAAGAGGTAGCCCAGGTGCTCGTCGGGGAGGCGCACGAACTCCACAGCCATGCGGGCCAAACCGTACAGGATGAAGAAGACCGCCCCTTGCAGCCCGACGGTCTTCGTGCGGCCCCGCATCAGCATCAACACGAACAGGATCAGCAGACCCTCCAACGCGGCTTCGTAGAGTTGTGAGGGATGGCGCGGCACGCCATGGGGGTCGCTGGCAAAGATCACGCCCCAGGTACCGTCGGTGGGCTTACCGTATAGTTCGCCGTTGATGAAGTTTCCGACGCGTCCGGCGAAAAGCCCGAATGCGGCCCAGGCGGCCGCGTAATCGGTCAGAGCCATGGGGGCGATCTTGTGGCGGCGGCAGTAGATCAACATGGAGACGACGACGCCCAGCAACCCACCGTGAAAGGACATGCCCCCTTTCCAGGTTTCCACGATACGCCAGGGTTCGGCCAGGTATTCGGCACCGCCGTAAAACAGGACCCAGCCCAACCGTCCGCCGACCACGACGCCGAGGATCATGTAAGTGAGGATGTTGGGCACTTCCGGGGCGGGGATCAGCGCATCCGGCCGCCGGGCGGAGCGCATGAGCATCCAATAGACGAACAGAAAGCTGACAGCATACATCAGCCCGTACCAGCCGATGCGCAAGGGACCCAGGCTGAACAGCACGGGATCCAGATTATTCTCGTAGATCCACGTGTTCATGCCGCCTCCTGTACCAGTTTATGCAACTTACGCCACATGCCGATCATGCGGGCCAGATCCTCCCGCGAATCGATGGCCTGGAAGCCGTCCACCAGGGCGTGTTGCGGCGCCACGTGGACGTCGAGCAGCAGGCCATCGGCCCCTCCCGCGGCCGCCATGTTGCCGATTCCCGGCACGGCCGATTTGCGGCCGGCGGAATGGGAAAGGTCATAGACGATGGGCCGGTCGCAAACTTGGCGCAGATAGACGATCTCGTCCAGGTCGCCCTGGTTGCGGAAGCTGTTGCCGATGCCTTTGACACCCCGCAGGCACAGGATCAGGTTTTCGTTGCCCTGTTCCATGATGTAATTGGCCGCCTTGAGGGTTTCCTCCATGGTGTTGGAAAATCCGCGCTTGTACAGCACCGGCTTGCCCGTGCGTCCCACTTCGATGAGCAATTCGAAATTCTGGGCGTTGCGGGTGCCCGTCTGCAGGATATCCACATCGTACTTCATGAACAGATCGACGTCCCGCACGTCGAGCACTTCGCTGACAATGGGCAGTCCCACCTCCGCCCGCACGTCGGTGAGTAATTTCAGCCCTTCCTCCTTGAGACCCTGGAAGTCGTAGGGGCTGGTGCGAGGTTTGAAGGCGCCCCCGCGGTTGATGTCGGCACCCGCCTCCTTGGCCATGCGGTTGGAATCCAGGGTGTAATCCTCGTCCACCGCGCACACGCCGGCCAATATTACCAACGGGTGGCCCTCCCCGATGGAGATGGAGCCCCCGGAATACGGATTGGGAATCTCCACGGCGTGACGCTCCCCGCGGCGCACCAGGGATAGATTTTGCGGCACGCCCTCGATGGCGGTCACCGATTTGACACAATTGAAGGTGGCCACCTCCCTGCGGTGGGAGTCCTTGACATCGCCGAAGACATTGTCCACATGGATCTGAGCATCCGGCGACTCCGCACCCTCGCCTGTCGAGGGCTGAACGCGCAGACCCCACTCGCGGATGCCCGCTCGCACCGCCTCCAATTCCTCGGGCCTACTGCCCACGTAATACTGAATGATCATGACGCGCGAACCCTTGCCTTGTTGAATCTGTATGGTGCCCTGCGCGCCCGGCATCTGCCAGCGGCGCCCTCTTGTCACATTGTTGCACCCGCGCACCGCCGACGGATACCATTTGGAGCATGAAATGGCACGCGACCGCGCCCTATCAACCGGTTGATTCCCCTGGGAATGGCTCGCAGCACCGCTAGTATCTAAGGCTGGAGCCCCAATCGATTCGAACACGATTAATTTGTCATTTCGGCCCGTGGCGGCCATTTTGCTGCCTGCCCGCGGGCCTCTCCCAGGGCGCGAATTCGCATCAGAATGCTGGCAGGGCGGCTGATGTGATAGGGCGCGGTGAAATGCCGGAGCGCGGTCTGCCCGATATGGGTCAAGTCATCCTCGTAAATTATCAGATTACCCAAGAGGACTCGCCATAAGAACTATTGTCGCGCCGCGCCGCGGATCCTCTCAGCCCCCCAGCCATTCATGTCCGATATTGGGCTCCACGCGAGAGCAACCGCACCGCCCTGCCGGGCCGACTCCGCGACCGATACGCACGCAGCCGGGAGTTCAGCAACCGGTAGCGGTCATGCGGTGGCCTTACGCGGACGCGGCCGAAAATTGTATTTCAGGAATTGTGTCCCAGGAATTGCAATCCCAGGGGGGAAATGGTAGCAATAAAGCGATGCGGCACCCGGATGGTACCGATTTCGAGCCAACCCATGGAAGGGGAACCGACGTGTCCGAGACGTTCGACCAATCCGAACCCGTCCAATGGTATGACATTACCATCGGCGGCAAGCGGTTCAACATCGCCAGCCGGCACGGCGAAAGCCATATCCGGAAACTGGAATTGCTGCTGGAACGGACGGTGGAGGAGATGAATCAGCGCGTGTTGGAGAAGGGCCCCACTACAGTGGCGCTTCTGACGGCATTGAATCTGGCCGATCAGTTGCTGGTGATGGAAGCCGACCAGACCGCAGCCGCACGCGCTTTGAACAGCAGGCTGGAAGGCCTGCTGCAACGGCTGGAAGGGGCTCTGGGCGGCGGCCATGCCACGCGCCCGGCCTCCCAAACGCAAACCCACATCGGCCAGGGCACTCCTGCGGTGTTCGATTAGCTGCGCATTTTTTGAGCCTAGTTCTTTCCTTTCGGGATCCAGTCCCTGAGGGATGTGTGTAAAACGGCGCGAGCCGATTTCCTGATTCCTTCAAACCGGAGCCCACCTGCTATCGCAGGTATCAAAAAAGCCAGCGCCCGGCACAGGCGGGAGTGTCTTTGGCTGGACCTTTCAGCTGGTCTCCACAAAGATATTGCGATGAGCGGCACCGGATTCATCGGCGCCGCGAATCCAACATATTCCGGCGTTGTGAACTTTCCGAAATTTTTTTTCGAGGCACAAGCGAACGATTACGAAAACCGGAAGATATCGGCGTAATTGCGCCGGGAGCCCGGTATATGCAATGCCTCGATTGAAATCCTGACGCAGCGGGAAGACCGCTCCGAAGAACCGCATACTGTGCCTGATCTGCGTGGCCGGGTTCGCGTTGGCGGCGTGTCGCGCCGTGCCGGACAACCATGGCCGGGCGATGGAATTTGCGATCGACGAGGATCTCAAGATTGCGGAATTGGTCGGGGAATCCAATGGTGGGCAGCCCATCTAACCGCTGCCCATCGGCGATGCGGACAATCAGGCGGTTTCCGATACCGTACTCATCACGTTCGGCGGGAGCACCCATGACGTGACCGATCCGAGCGATCCTGTCCCCACGGAGATCCTGACGGCGATACTAGCAAGCATTCGGCGAAGTTGATCGAAGTCACCGGCCTCACCCCCTCGGTTGCGGTATAGGATAGGACCATCGACGACCCCAGCACCGGAGCGGATGGCTGGCGAATCTGCCGCAGCGAAAGATTGCCTGGCATTTACCCTTGATCGCCCCGCACGATTGTGCCATGGGGGCCATCCGCCGTGAGTTGGCCCCAAGGTCTAACACCCAATTACGCATTGTCCCATTCCCCCGGACGGGTATCGCAGCCCGCTGCGCCCCACTCTGCCCCGGCCCTGGTCCCACCTGCCGGCGCGGGCTCTCAGGAACTCATGGCCGAGACACCGGCTTTTTCCGAATCGTAGATTTCGAGAATCTTGTTGAGGCGGGTGATGGTGAATATCTCCTCGTTTTTCTTGCTGAGATTGGCCAGCCCGAATTTGGCGTCACGTTGCTGAAGTGTTTTGAACAGTGACACGATCAGCCCGATGCCGGACGAATCGATGAAATTCACTTTCTCGAAATTGATGAGGAGTCCTTTCACTTCAATGTCTTCCAACAAAGGCTTGAGATATTCCTTGGCCTCGGTGACGCCATCCAGGGCAATGTTGCCCTCGATGTTCACGATACACACCTGATTTTCGATGCGATGAGAAAAATCCATATTGCACCCTTCCATTGATTTCAACGCCACTCGGACCCTGCCGGCAAAAGCGCTATTCCTGGCGAGACCCGCTCATTGGCTGGTTTAAGGACATGATCGGGATTTGGGTTTCCTCCCACCGAGCGTTCCACGACGGCATTCTTTGCTCTCCTTCTCCCAAAAGGTCCTTCTCCCCAAAGGTTCGGCGCAGACGACTAGGGTGTGCCCGTCCCCGCCCCTTCCAGATATTTGAACAGGGGGGAACCGGCGGAAAGGATCAATGTGGAGTCCCGTCCCAGGGCCTCCCGGTAAAGCTCCAGGCTCCGTACGAAAGCATAGAACTCCGGATCCTGCTCCAGGGCCTGTGCATAGATCTTGATGGCCAGGGCATCTCCTTCACCCCGCAGAAACTCGCTCTGCCGCTTGGCCTCGGCCAGGATGATGGTCTTCTCCTTGTCGGTCTCCGCCTTGATCTTGAGCTGTTCCTCGGCTCCCTCGGATCGGAACCGCTTGCTGATGCGCTCCCGCTCGGCCCGCATGCGGGCGTGAATGCTCTCGGCGATCTCGGGGGGAAAATCGGTGCGCTTGATGCGCACATCGATGATCTCCACGCCCAGTTCCGCGGCCTTTTCCCTGGATTCCGTGGTCACTTCTTTCATGATGGGTTCGCGCTTCTCGGTGATGATGTCCGATTGATCGTGCGAGGCCACCGCTTCGCGAAGGGCGGAGGAGATGATGTTGTCCAGGCGGGCATGGGCGCGTGGCAGATCCCGCAACGCCCCGTAGAACACGGTGGGATCGCTTATCTTGAACCGGGTGTAGGTGTCCACCACCAAGCTTTTCTTGTCCTTGGTCAAAAACTCGGCTGGGGCGGCATCGTAGCGGAGGAGCCTTTTTTCGTACTTGATCACATCCTGAATGAAAGGAATTTTCACTGCCAGCCCCGGTTCCGTCACCGAACGCACGATGCGGCTGAACTGGAGCACGAGTGCCTGCTCGGTTTCATCCACGGTAAAGACGGCGGAGTTCACCACGAAGGCCAGCAACACCACAATAATGATGACGACGGCGTTTTTTTTCACTGGGCTCCTTGCTCGCTCGCGCGTACCGGCGCTCCGCCGGCGAGGCCGGTCAGGGGAAGAAGAGGCAGGGTCTTGCCGCCCACCTCGGAAGAGATTATCACTTTGTTCACCTTGGAAAGCACCTCCGCCATGGTTTCCAGGTACAGGCGCTGCCGGGTAACCTGCTTGGCCAGGCGATATTCCTTGAGCATGGACAGGAACCTGGCGGAATCTCCTTCCGCTACCTTGACCCGGGTCTCCTTATAGGCCTCCGCAGCCCGTAACATCTGCTGGGCTTCGCCCCTGGCCTTGGGGAGCAGGTCCTCCGCATACGCCTTCGCCTCGTTGATGATGCGCTCGCGGTCCTCCTTGGCACTGACCACATCCTTGAATGCCGCTTGCACTTGCCTGGGAGGTTCCACCGCCTGGAGCTTCACCGTAGTGATGAGCAGCCCCGTTTCGTATTGATCGTTAAGCTGCTGCAAATGGATCTTGGTTTCATCCTGCACCCTGGCCCTACCCACGGTGAGGATATCGTCGATTATCATGCTCCCCACCACGCCCCTCAGAGCGGTCTCGGCGGCGTCCCTCAGCGTGCGGCCATCCGGGCCCCCTTGTGGGTCCCATACGTTGAACAGATAAGCGGGAAGGTCGCTGATGCGGTACTGCACGACCACCTCGATATTCACCAGGTTCTCGTCGCCGGTGATCATCAGGGATTCCATGGGGACGGCCCTGCGAAACTGGGCGGCACCTTCTGGTCCAGAGCGGAAGCCCAGTTCCAAACTGCGGAGTTGTTCCACCTTGAGCACGTCCACCTGATCCACCGGCCAGGGGATGCGGTATTGAAAACCGGGTTGCGCGATGGAGGATAATTTGCCAAACCGCCGCACCACACCCAGTTCGCCCGTCTCAACGGTGTAAATCCCGGTGAACCCCCAGATCGCGACGATCACCACGGCAATCAGCCACCCGTTCCACAACTTAAAACCCTTCAGTTTGTTTTGCAGGCTCTTGAGGAATTCCTCGACGTTCGGCGAAGACGGCCTGGAGTCCCACGGCGATTTGCTGAGAATATCGAATGCCATATATTAATCTCAATCGATTGCGAGGCTGCCGCTGCGTGTTTGCGAGGCTGCCGCTGCGTGTTGGGATCATTTCCCCGGCCCACTACACTCGTTCTGCACTCGTTGCCGGGCGGGCATATGAGGATACCTATCACATCGGTGCTGTCCGGTCTCTGTTTATGCCAATCTCTGTTTATGCCAACACGATGGAACTTAGTGTAATCGCGCTGTCAATGCAAGGGAATCGGAAACTGTCGGCCGGAGGCGCATCGGCGGGGGTATCATTGGCTCATGGAACCCCGCATCGGCCAGGGAATTCCCGCATTGGGAGGCATTCAGGGTGCGGCGGCCGACATCGGTTGCGCGCCCCACTCCAGCCGTTCGAGGCGCTCTATCTCGGCCAGTGCGCGACTGACGTAGACTGCCTTTCTTTGCGAACGGGGCGTGCCCGCCGGCGCCGGCGCCAACAGACCAAAAGAAGAATTCATGGGCTGGAAGCGGGGCGAAGGCGAATCCACGACGTAACTCACCAACGCGCCGGTCATGGTCGCCGCCGACGGACGTGGCATCTCGACCCTTTGCAGACGGTAAGCCACGCGCTTGGCCACATACAGACCCATCGCCGCCGATTCCATATATCCTTCCACGCCGGTGATCTGTCCCGCGAAAGAGAGCCGTTGGCCGCCTTTCCATGCCAGGTCGGCATCGAGCAGGCTCGGTGAATCGATGAAGGTATTGCGGTGCAACGACCCCAACCTGGCGAACTCCGCCCGTTCCAGACCGGGGATCGTGCGGAAAATGCGCCGTTGCTCGGGCCAGGTCATCTTGGTCTGAAATCCGACCATGCCGAACAAGCGCCCGTCACGATCTTCCTGGCGCAACTGAATGACGGCAAACGGCCGCCGGCCGGTGCGAGGATCGATCAGGCCCACCGGCTTCATCGGGCCGTAGGCCAGGGTCAGCACACCACGCTCCGCCATCACCTCGATGGGCAGGCAACCCTCGAAGGGGCGCAGAGACTCGAATGTGTGAAGGGTCACCCTATCCGCCTCAATCACGGCCTGGACGAAGGCGTGGTATTGTTCCTGGTCCATAGGGCAATTCAGGTAATCCGCGTCGCCCTTGCCGTAGCGGGATGCCCGGAAAACGATGTCCAAGTCGATCGATTCCGCCGTCACTGTCGGCGCGATGGCGTCGTAAAACGAAAGGTGCCCACGTCCGAGCAAGCGGCCCAGGTTTTCAGAAAAGGCGTCCGAGGTAAGGGGCCCGGTTGCCACGATCACGTGGCCGTAGCGGTGCATCAATTCCACCGGGTCGATGCCTTCCTCCCGCACCACGCGAATCAGCTCATGATTTTCGACCTGTGCGGTAATCCATGCGGAAAAAAGGCCCCGGTCCACCGCCAGCGCCTGGCCGGCGGGCACGGCGCTGCGGCGCGCGCTTTCCATAACCAGAGCCCCCTGGGCCGCCAGCTCGGCCTTGAGCAGGCCATGGGCATTTTGGGGATTGGTACTCTTGAAGGAATTGGAGCAGACCAGCTCGGCAAAATCCCCCGACTGGTGGGCCGGCGTCAATCGGCGGGGCCGCATTTCGAACAGATGCACCGGAATTCCGCGGCGTGCGAGTTGCCAGGCAGCTTCGCTCCCGGCGAGCCCCGCCCCGATAACGGCCACACTATCCCGTTCCACCCCTGTTTCAGCGCCATTCACGCCACTACCGCTCCGTTGTGGTAAACAAATCTGGTAAACAAATCTGGTAAACAAAGTCGAGTCCCGCGCCATCGCGGGATGTGAATCTCGTTCAATTTGCCCTATCACCCGATGGAAGCGTCAATACTCGATAGTCTATTCAATAGTCTATCCGTGCCGTTGCTGGCAGTCGACCGGAATTTACGGGTCGCTTACTCCAATCCGGCGGCGGAGCTGTTTTGGCGAATCCGGCCGGGAAAATTAATCCGCTACGAGTTGGCCCGGCTCTTCGGTGCGCACAGCATCGTGATCGTCCATGCCCGCCGCGCATTGGACGAGGAGTTATCCACCACGATCAATTCATACCGCTTCGATCAAGGGCCCGGCATGCCGCCGCTGATCCTGCGCGTGCAGATAGACCCGGTGCAACGGTCCCATCAAGCCGTGGAGTGGGCCCTGCTCGCCTTCTGGGATCAGACCCAGCACGAACATCTGGAAAATGCCCACCGGGAAGCGGGGGCGATGGATTCCATCAGGCTCATGCTGGGCCGCCTGGCCCACGAGCTGCAAAATCCCCTGAGCGGCATCAAAGGCGCCACCCAGCTGCTGGCACGCAAGACTCGCGATACTTCCGAATTGCGTGAATATCCCGAGGTGATTCTGAGGGAATTGGAACGGCTGGAACGGCTCGTGGGAGAACTTTTGGGTCACGGTGAACCGCCGCCGCTCATTATTTCCCGGTTCAATCTCCATGAACTGCTGGATACGGTGATCTGGTTCGAACGAAATTCCACCAACCGCGTGGATTTCGTCCGAGATTACGATCCCTCCCTGCCTGAGATGCAAGGAGATCGAGACCGTCTGCACCAGGTCTTCCTCAATCTGATCCGCAATGCGGTGGAAGCCAGCCCCGACGGGGGAACCGTGACCGTGCGCACCGCCATGGTGGGGCCTTGGGGAAACGCGCAAAACCTGCCCGAACCATCGGGAACTTTTTTCCAGGTCGAGGTGGTCGACACGGGCCCCGGCGTGAGCGAAGCACATCACGCCAATTTGTTCACGCCGTTTTTTACCACCAAGAAAAACGGCAACGGGCTGGGGCTCTCCATATCCCAGCAGATCGTTCGCGCGCACAATGGGATGCTCCGCTACCATCCATCGGCACAAGGCGGCGCGGTTTTCTCGGTCAGCCTCCCGCGCACAATTTCGTTGCCAACGTAACAAACAGTTGCGATCCCTCTAGAATCATTGTATATAGTCCTCCCGAATTACCGTTTCCGAACATCCAGGGATGGGTTCGGCCTCGGATTTGCACTTACGTGAACTTAATCGTGATCCGCATTATGATTTCGGCGGTGGCTCGCCGCGTGGGTCACGCGAAATCACTTGGGGGATGGACCTGATGAGCTTCAGCCAGCCTGCAATCCACCGATGTCCTGATCGCACCGCGGGATTATTGACCGCCATGCCCGCAGTTGGGAGCGATGACAGAAGGATGGGTTCAGCGCTATCACGGATCATTCTCTCCCTGATGGTTGCGGCACTTGCGGTTTGGCCGGCGGGCTGCGATTTGATCGGCGCCCCCGACGGAGTGCCCATGCAGAGCTTCGCCAATCCGTTGGAGGTGTTCGGCAAAGACACCGGCTCGTTGACCGGGCAAATACTGTTTCCTTCGGAATATTCCCAGCGCTCCGTATTATTCCTCGTGGACGACGAGATGTTCGTCACTCATCCCGACGGACGCTTTCATGTGGGTTGGCTGCCGCCGGGCCGCCATATTCTCTCTGTGCGCGTAAAGGGCTTCGAGCCGTTGGAGCGCCCTTTCGTGTTGCAGCCGGACGGAGAACTCCGCATCAAGCCATTGAATCTTCGGATGGCGAGGGGCCAGGTGATTGGACGGCTGATATACGACGACGGCAAATCCGCCACGGACATCAGGCTCCGCCTTAATCCCATGGGGGGCATCACAGCGACGGATAACGACGGAATCTTTACATTTATCGGAGTCAACGCGGGCAATCATTCCTTATCCGTCGAAGACACCCGTTACTACGCCGTCGCGCGTAAATTCAAGCTCGCACCCGACGAGCACCGCAATCTGGGCCTGATCCGCGTGGCAAGGCGAAGCCGGCAGCTCACCGGAAAATTGAGCCTCGATCAGGCGCCCCGCTGACTCTCAACCGATCGACTCCTCCCCGGAAGGATCGGCTCATCAACCTCCCAATTTCCAGTAGCAATCCATTTGAATCCGATGGCTGAACGCAACGCCGGCGGTGCTCTCCCCGTTGCCCTGCTGCAGCGATTGGCAACTGCGGCCGAGATGCGCGAAATGGACCGCCACGCCATCGATGACCTGGCTCTGCCCGGACGCGTGCTGATGGAAAATGCGGCCCGGGCGGTGGCCGACTGTGTCGACAGGCTCATGGCTGGTCCGGGAAAGGGCATGGTGGGAAACGGTACGGTGGGAAACGGTACGGTGGTGGTGTGCTGCGGAAGCGGAAACAATGGTGGCGACGGCTATGCGGTGGCCCGGCTGCTCAAGAATCGAGGTCGCGACGTGGTCGTGCTGGACTTCAACGAGCCGGTGGGCGGAGATGCTCGGGCCAACCGCGTCGCCTGGATCCATTTCGGTGAAATTTACAATCTCGGTACCGATCCGAAAGAAGCACGTAAATTTCTGGACGATGCCGCCGTAGTGGTCGACGCTTTGCTCGGAACGGGGGTTAGCCGGCCAGTCGAAGGGGCTTACGGCGAATGGATCGAATGGATCAACGCCTCGCCGTCGCCCATCAAGGTGGCGGTGGACCTCCCCTCCGGCGTCCAAACCGATACCGGCGCGGTGCAGGGCGTGGCGGTGGCTTGCACCCATACTGTCACCCTCCAGGTGGGAAAGCCCGGATGTTATCAGTGGCCGGGGGCCGGGTACGCCGGGCAGGTGGAAGTGGCTGATATCTCCATACCACCGCAATGGGGCGACGACGCCGCGCCCACCTACCGTATTACCGAAGCGTTCGCCCGGGCGCTGCTGCCCCCCCGCCGGCCCGATGGACACAAGGGCAGCTTCGGCCACCTCCTTGCCGTATGTGGCTCGGCGGGGATGGGCGGCGCGGCCTTGCTGGCGGGAAAAGCGGGTCTCAAGACCGGCGCCGGACTGGTCACGGTGGCTGTTCCCCGCGTGCTGCGGGACAGGTTCCTGGCTTCGGCTCCTGAACTGATGACCCTGGCCGCCGATGAAGGCGATGCGGAGGCGTTCGCTCCCGAACACGTGCCGATTGTGCTGGAAGCCGCCGCGGACCGGACGGTGGTGGTGCTCGGTTGCGGCCTGGGACGGCGGGAAGGGAGCGGGCAGTTCGTGCGCGAGATCGTGGCCAAGGTCGAAAAGCCGCTCCTGATCGACGCGGATGGGCTATTCCCATTGACCGGGGATGACCTCGCCGCCCGATCCCATCCCACCGTCATCACGCCCCATCCGGGCGAGTTGGCCCGGCTGGCGGGCATATCGGTATCCGAACTGTCAACGGACCGCATAGGTCATGCCAGGCGGCTTGCGGAAGCCTGGGGCGTGGTGCTGGTACTCAAGGGGGCGGGCACGGTGGTGGCGGAACCGTCCGGCGTCGTGGTTTTGCAACCGTTTGCCGACGATGGGCTGGCCTCCGGGGGCACCGGCGATGTGCTCAGCGGTATGATCGGCGGCTTGCTGGCCCAGGGGATGGCCCCCTTTGCCGCCGCGTTGCTGGGCACCTACCTCCACGGACGGTCACGGGAGGAACGGCGCGATCTGACCGGCGCTTACTTCAGCGCCACCGACCTCATCACCGGGATCGACCCGGCCCTGCGCGCACTCGGGGCGGGATAGGAGCCACCACAACAAAAAAACATGTGGCGCGTGGAGTGCGGCAATATACCGGCGAATGCACCGGGCCCTGGCTGCGAGCGGTGTGCGCGCGCTTTTCCCCTGCCGCGGGCGGAGGTCCAGTTGAAAGACCTCAATTATCCTTTTTCGTCCGGTGAACCGTTTCGTTACTTGATCACCACCATCTCCAAATCCCCCTCCCGGCGTTCGATGATAATGCCCACATCGTCCCGTTCCCGCCTCAGAGAGAGGTCCATCGATGCCGATCCGACGCGCAGGCCGTTGATCCGGATCCACTCGATAAATGGGGGCAGCCGGGGGTGGTCGAACACGATGCGGCCCTCGGGCTGATCGAGGGACAAGCCCAGACAGGCCTGCAGCACCATGAACACCGCGCCCACGGCCCAGGCCTGGGGCGAACAGGCCACCGGATACAAGGTGGGCCCCTCTCCCGGCCGGCGCTTGAATCCGCAGAACAGCTCGGGCAGGCGGTGCAGATCCATAAACACGGAGGCATCCATGAGCCCGGTGAGCACCTTGAGGCTTTCTTCCTTCAGCCCGTAACGCGCGAAGCCCTGGGCGATCAAGGCGGTGTCATGGGGCCAGACCGAGCCGTTGTGATAGGACATGGGATTGTAGCGCTGTTCCTTGGACGAAACGGTGCGAAAGCCCCAGCCGGAAAAGCTATCGGGGCCCAGCAGTGTTTCGGCCACGCGGCGGGCGCGCTCCTCGCTCACGATTCCCGTGAACAGACAATGGCCGGGGTTGGAGGTGCGTACCCTGCATGGCTGCTTGTTCCCGTCCAGGGCCAAGACGTAGGTGCCGAGTTCCTCGCTCCAAAAGGCTTGCTCGAAGGCCTCCTGGAGATCCTTGGCCTGACGACCCAGCTTGGCCGCCAGGGAGTCCAGGCCGCGCACCTCCGCCAGTTTGGAGGCAGCCATGCGGGCGGCGTATACGTAGCCTTGCACCTCGCACATCGCGATGGGGCCATTGGCCAGCCGGCCATCGGCGTGAAACACCGAGTCATCGGAGTCCTTCCAGGCCTGTTGCACCAAGCCCGTTTCGGACTGACGGCCATACTCGACGAAGCCGTCGCCGTCCCGGTCGCCGTAAGTGTCGATCCATTTCAGGGCCAACTCGATGGCCTCCCAGATCTCCTCGATCGTTTCCAGGTCGCCCGTGCTCTCGTAGTAGGCCCCCGCCAGCATCACAAACAGGGGGGTGGCGTCGACGGTGCCGTAATACCGTCCGAAAGGGATCTCTCCCAGGTTGGCCATCTCTCCCCGACGTAGCTCGTGGAGAATTTTGCCGGGCTCCGCATCCCGTTGCGGCTCCAATTCCCGGGCCTGCCGCGCTGCCAAAAAGCGCAACACCCCCCGGGCCATTTCGGGCAGTACCCACAGACATTGCAAGGCGGTGATGATGCCGTCCCGTCCGAAAACGGTACTGAACCAGGGAATGCCGGCGTAAGGAAACAGTCCATCGGGGGTTTGGGTGAGTATCATGAGCAGGTCCGCCGTGGCGGTGTTCACCCACTCATTGAACTGCTCGTTGGAGGAGTATATATCGCATAGGCGGGATTTGAGCCCCTTTCTTGCCTCCTGTGAGCGGCTAAGGGCGCCCTCGAAGGGAACATTCAGCGCAGGGCGCTGATCGTCGGCGATGCAGACCAGGGTGATGAAGATCGTTTCCTCCTGGTTGCCGTCCAGGTGCAGCTCAAAGACCGCCACCTGATCCGTCAGGCGACAAGGACGGGGCGAGAACAAGATCCGAGTCCGCCGTTCGATGGCGTCCAGCCCCTTGTAACCCAGGGTCACGCCGTCGTCCTCCACCACCGAGGGCAGCCTTTCCCCCCGCCGCGGGCGCTTCATTCCGCGCACCTCGAAGATATCGGTGAAATCGGCGTCAAACCGCAGTTCCAAGGTCACCTTGGCCTTTTCCAGGCGATAGTTCTTGACGCGGATCTGCTCATAGCAGCCGCCGTTCCAGAGAAACTTGGAGCGAAACAGATGGTAGGAGTTACGAGGAAGCTCTACCTTTCCATTTTGGCAGAAATCCGGATTGGTGAGGTCCACAACCAAGTTGGAATTATCCCCCTTCACCACCGAGCTGAGCAGCAGGGGCTTTCCTTGGCCCGTGTATAGCTCCATCCGGCTCAGATAGCGGGTTCCTTCATGGAAGATACCGTGTTGATTGAACCCGAGACTTTGCACGTCTCCCGAGCGGTCGAATATGGCGAAGGTCTCACCGTCTTTCAGCACCCGGGTGGGAGTATTGGCCAGGGCGGAAGCGGCCAGGATGTAATACTGGTTCGCAACGCGAATGATCTCGTCCATGACTTGCTTCCTCCACCGGCGCCAGGCTTACGCGGTCTTTTTCACGTTCACCAGGCTGTCGTAGGCGGCCAGGTAATTTTTTGCCATACGAGTGGCGGAAAAGCGCTTCTCGCATTCCCCGCGAATGGTTGCGCGGTTCAGGGAGGCGCACCGCTCTACGGCGTCGGCCATTTCCGACTCCGTCTCACAGATGAATCCGGTTGTGCCGTGGCTCACTACTTCCGGCACGGATCCGAACCGCCGGGCGATCACCGGTGTACCACAAGCCATCGCTTCGATCATTGCCAAGCCGAAGGGCTCCGGCCATTCGATCGGAAACAGGAGAGCCAGGGCGTTGCCCAGGAACGCGCTCTTATCGCGCTCACCGATTTCACCCACGTATTCGATCAACGGATCATCCAGAAGGGGCTTGATGATCGACTGATAATATTCGCGATCCACCGGGTCCACTTTGGCCGCGATCTTGAGCGGTATTCCCACGCGCTTCGCCACCGCGATGGCGGCATCCACCCTTTTCTCCGGCGCTATGCGGCCCAGGAACGCCAGGTAGCCGCCGGTCTTGGGCTGAAAGCGGTATCGGTGCAGCGGCAGGCCGTGATACACCGTGCCGACCCAGTTCGCCCAGGGCAGGGGCTTCCGTTGCGCATTGGAGACCGATACCAACGGTATCTCACTGAATTCCTTGTACAAAGGGCGCAGATCCCGAATATCCAGGCGGCCGTGCAGGGTTGTAAGAGTCGGCCCGGGGTGGCGCCTGGCCAGCGGAAAATGCAGGTAGTCGGTATGGAAGTGAATGATGTCGAAGTGCCGGGATTCCTTGAAGACCCGTTCCAGCATCAGCACATAATGAGCTAATGGTTGAATGCACTCGGAGTCCAGCCGCAGGGATCGGTCGCACACCGGCCTGAGAGTGGCCAGGGTATTGGAATCCGCGCTGGCGAACAGGGTCACCTCGTGACCCATTTCAGTGAGGGTATCGGAAAGATAGGAAACCACTCGTTCCGTGCCGCCATACAAGCTGGGCGGGACACTTTCGAATAATGGAGCAACTTGTGCAATTTTCATACTTTGTTTCTTTGCCTTTGATCGATTATCGTATGGGTTCTTCCTCCAGAATTGATTGACGATCGGTTCCGGCAATGGTTGGGGTTCCGTCAAAGGGTGTGTAAACCGACATTTCCCAGACAGAGCCGGCAAAAACCGCCGAAACCAGTCTCGATACACAATACCACGAATTCGGGAACGGAATCCACATAAGACCGACGCGACCTGACTGGCGCCTACTTCAGCGCCACCGACCTCATCACCGGGATCGACCCGGCCCTTCGTGCGTTGGGTGACGGATAAAGAATATCGCCCGAAGTTGAGACCCGCCACCGGCGCGGCCGCACGGACGGCGGAGCGAATCGATCAGCGGCTTTACGGAAGACAAGCCGCCCTGCCTCGCTGAGCGAATCTCGACCGCAAGTCCGATGAAGTTGGGAATCTAGCGCTTGGAATACTGGTAGCGTTTGCGGGCGCCAGGCTGGCCGTATTTCTTGCGTTCCACTTCGCGCGCATCGCGAGTGAGCAGCCCGGCTTTTTTCAAGGTACCGCGGAATTCCTCCTGGGGAACCAGGCACAGGGCGCGGGCTATTCCGTGACGGATGGCGCCGGCTTGACCGCTGATGCCTCCGCCATTCACGTTGACGAGGACATCGTAGCGACCCAGGGTATCGGTGATTTTCAGCGCCTCGTGCACCAGCGCCCGCTGGGCTCCATCCCCGAAGTAATCATCCAGGGCTTTGCGGTTGATGACGATATGGCCGTTTCCCGGTCGCAGATATACCCTCGCCACCGAGGATTTGCGCCGGCCAGTGCCATAGTATTGCATATCAACCATTATCTTCTGCTCAACCTTTGATTGGTGCCGTTGCCCCCCCGGGGGGGCGGAACCGGTTTATTTCGTACGCAATCCGCCCAGTGGAACATATCTCAGTTGGCCATGGGGAGCGGACGCTGGGCCTGGTGGGGGTGATCCGGCCCCGCATAGAGTTTCAGCTTCTTGACCAGAATCTTGCGATTTAGCGCGTTCTTGGGCAGCATCCGCTTTACGGCCAGGCGGATCAACTCGGTGGGCTTCTCATCGAGCAACTTTTGCGCCTGCACGGCCTTGATGCCGCCCGGAAAGCCGGTGTGATGGTAGTAGAACTTGTCCTTGAGCTTGCGGCCGGATAGCTTCACCTTCTCCGCATTCACCACGATCACGAAATCTCCCGTGTCCAGGTGGGGCGTAAATGTGGGTTTGTGCTTGCCGCGCAACGTCACCGCAATTCGGGACGCCAGCCGGCCCAGGATCTGCCCTTCGGCGTCGAAAATCAGCCAGCTGGGCTCGAACTTGCCTCCGGGCTGGAATTCTTCTTTCCTGATGGAAACGGTTTTCATATGCTTCCGATGCGACAGTGCTTTCGATGCGGCTGGCCCGACCGTAAGTGACCAAGCTGGGGTTTTTTCCCTAACTTTTATTTGTGCCTTATTGTTATGACCGAGTCAAGTCCTCGTGCGACGAAAATTCGACCCCGCCGGCGAAGCGGCGATGGCTGGACCACCACCGCTGGCGCTCTGAAGCGGCCATGGCCGGAGTGGGCACGGCCGGGGCGGGCATGGTTTCGTCGGGTGGCAGCGGTGATTGTGTTGGCAACGGTGCCGGTAATGGGTGCACCCGGCACCGCGCGCGCCTTATTGCCGGAAGGTGCCATCACCGAATTGGCCCAGCAAAGCTGGATGCCGGCTCTGCTGGGGGAAGACCATGGCGCTTGGTTCCGGGCCCTGGCCGAGATGCGAAGATACCCCGAGTTGGCACGAGACAGCCTATTGCTGGCCCTGTCCCTATCAAAATCCCACAGCCGGCGCTGGCGGCTGATACATCACATGGGCGAATTCGGTGCGGTCGGCGACATCCCGGCGCTGCTGACGCTGCTGGATGGCGATCCTTCTGAGCGGGAACGAACGATGGTGATGGGCGCCAGCAGGGCCCTGTATCCGGTTTTTGCATCTGAAGCAGATCGTACACAGGACCTGGCGTCGGCGGTGATCGAATTCATCTTTATCCAAACCGGAACGCCGCAACCCTACGATACCCGGCGCGAAGGCACAGTGGCGCTCGATGACCACGTATTTCGAGCGTATTACCGCACGAAGCTGCCGGTCGCAGTGATCTCCCGGCTTAAATCCCTGCGCGGCAAACGGTTCAGCAGCCGGGATGCCCTAGCCGAGGCGATGGAGGGCCGGTTAAGAGGCCGTACTTGGCGAAAATGGGAAGCTACCCTGCTCCAGCAAGTCGAACCCACGCCCCGCCGGTCGATGATCGAGGGAATTCTCCGCGCAGAGGTGCAAAACCGCGCCCAGCGCCCACTATTAGTGGCTGTCGGCTTCGACGTCTGGTTCGGAAGATTCGAGCGGCCGCCCGGTCAGCGCTTACTGTATGTCCCCCCCGGTGAGATCGCGCGGCTGGATCAGCCGGTGCGTATCGTCGGCTCGGTCGAAGGCCCTCCGGTGCGCGTGGACCTGGGGATGCGCGAAGTCCATCACACTCCCGCCACACTTTACCGCAAGCTGTATATTCCCATAGAACCGTGAACTGCAGGCCCATGGCACCGTGATCCGAAGGATCGCCCGTCGATCCCGCTATCGTCGGGATGCTGGCCCATCGATTGCATCGCCATTATCGACGGACTTTTCAGGGGCGCGTAGTCCCGATCGGTCCCATCATCTACGACCTCGCAGGGAGAAACGATGGAAGGCCTGTACGATACTCGGTTTACCCTGTTGCAGAAAGCCCTGGACTTCCGCGTCGCACGCCATAACGTCCTGGCGAGCAACATCGCCAATGTGGAGACACCGGGATACAAGGCGCGGGACCTGGTTTTTGAGAAAGCCCTGGGTCAAGCCCTGAAAGCTCACCAACCCGGGCCCCTGACCGTAACCCACGCCAAGCACATGGACGGGCGAAATATCACGCCGCTGGAATTGGTACAGCCTAAATCGATCCGCTCCGGCAGCCCGGTAGGGTCGCTGGACGGCAATACCGTGGACATGGAGCGGGAAATGGCCAAATTGGCGGAAAATCAGATCGTTTACCAAGTCATCACCCGTTTGCTCAATCAAAAATTTCAGATGATGCGGGAAGTGATTCGCGAAGGAGAAGGGCAATGACCATCCTATCTGCCATGGAAACGAGTTCCTCCGGGCTGGCGGCCCAGCGCTTTCGGATGAACATCCTGGCGTCAAATATCGCTAACGCACAAACCACGCGCACGCCCGAGGGCGGACCCTATCGTCGGCGCGACGTCATTTTTGGGGCCCTGCCGGCGGGGCGCACATTCGTGGACGAATTGCGAATGATGCTGGATCGGGGCCGCGAGGCGCCCTTGCACGTGAAAGTTCTGGGCGTGGTGGTGGACGAGCGGCCACCCATCCTGCGATACGACCCATCCCACCCGGATTCCAACGAGGAAGGCTATGTCGCCTATCCCAACATCAATCCCGTCGAGGAGATGGTCAACTTGATGCTGGCCAGCCGGTCGTACGAGGCCAACGTGGCGGCATTCAACGCCGCTAAAGTCATGGCGCAGAGGGCAATGGAAATCGGCCGGTAATTGCAGTCGTATATCGTGATCTATGTGTGGCGTGATAGAGTGAAGTGGGATAAATTTCAGCCGGCATCCATACCCCGAATTCCGGCAAGCTCTTTGCATTTCAATAAATAGTTCATCAGTGAAGCAGGATTCCCGGAAATCTGATCCATCGCTTCCCGCTTGATACACAGAAAAAAGAGATCACATATATTGGGGGAACCACGGAAATGACCGACATAAAAATACAAAACGTACTGCCCGTGCAGGACCATCGTCCCGCCGACCGAATCGCGCCCAAGGAGGGCGGAAGCGGCCAGCTCTTCGAGCAGACCCTGGCCAACACCCTGCGAAGTCTGTCCGAGGTAGAGTCTACCGTCGACAACGCCGTCCAGGCCAAAGACGTGAAGGCAGTCTCGATTCAGGACGAGATCAAGGCATCCAATGAACAGTTTCAGAAAATGATGAAGGCCAAGCAGAATCTGGCCATGCTGTTCCACAATATTCAAAACCCGGACAAAGGTTGAGGCATCATGAGGATCGATTCCATGAACGTACGGGGAATCTCCCCTGAAACGGGGGCCAAACCCCAAGCCAACCTCATCGAGAGCCTGGGGCAATCTTTTTCCCGCATGCTCGACGACGTGAACCGCGCGCAGCTCACTGCGCAGAACAAGCTCGACGAATTCGTCACGTCGCCCGAGAAGGACATCCACGGCACCTTGATCGCCATGGAGAAGGCAGGAATTTCCCTGCGGCTGCTTCTGCAAATCCGGGCCAAGCTCACCGCGGCCTACCACGAAATAATTCGGACACAACTCTAAGCGCGGCATAACTTTAAGCGCGGCATAACTCCCTCATATCATTCGGCAAGTAGGATGGGTTCGCTGCAGGCCGGCCCGCGTGGAATGCATCTTGCTTTACTTTCAGGCAATATCGTAACCTCAAGATAGGCCGGAGCGCCGCTAGGGCGTTGCCCTGCTCCGAGCCTGATCCCACGGAATATCGCCGTTGGGAACGGGTTCAAGGGTCACGGGCCGCTCGCCAAACCGCATCCGGTTCCATGGAAGAACCACTCTTTGGGCGGGAGATCACACCATGGCCGAGGAAGCCGCAAGTGTCCTCAGTGAAATTCGTACGCAGTTTCAGTCTTTCTTCGATTCCCTAACCCTCGGCAAGAAAATTGCCATCTTCGCCAGCATGGCCGCTGTGCTGATCGGCATGGTCTCCATTATCTATGTGGCGAACAGGGACAACTGGGTTCCACTTTACTCCAATATATCTCCCGAAGACTCGGCACTGATCAAGGAGACCCTGGAGCAAAACCAGATCGCCACCCTGGTCGGTCCGGGCGGGCGGGCGATCCTCGTCCCGGCCGGCTTAGCCGACGAGGCGTTATTGGTGCTGGCCGGCGAGCGTATATCCCTGGGCGGCGGGCTTGGGTTCGCCGAACTGTTCATTGGCGATACAGGGATCGGAGAAACCGAATTCCAGCAGCAGGTCAAGTTTCGCATCGCCTTGGAGGGGGAACTGGCGAGGATGATCGGCATGCTCAGTACCGTCAAATCGGCCAAGGTCAGCCTGGCCATGCCCAAGAAGAGCCTTTTCATCGCCGAGGAGGAGCGGCCGACCGCCTCCGTCGTGATCGAAAGTCGGCCCGGGTCGGATTTGAGCAAGAAGGAAGTGCTCACCGTCACCTATCTGGTCGCCAACGCGGTGGAGGGGATGTCCAAGGAAAGCGTGGTGGTCGTCGATACCAAGGGACGGCTGCTCAGCCGCGGTATCTCCGACGACACGGGGGCCGGGCGGATCGAGGAGCAACTGGCCCTGCGCCGATCCATGGAGCGGGCCCTGGAACAAAAAATACTCACCCAGCTCGAACCGGTCATCGGCGAGGACCGGGTGCGCCCGCGGGTTTTCGTGGATCTGGCATTCGACAAGGTCACGACAACCGAGGAGATTTTTGACCCCGACGGCTCTGTGGTGCGGAGCGAGCAGACCACGGTGGAAAACTCCACCGGCACCCGCTCCATTCCGGTCGGGATTCCCGGTGTGATCAGCAACCTGCCGGAAACCCAGGCCGGTGCCAGTGAAGTGGCCAACGTCTCCCAGCTTTCCCGCACCAGCGAAACGCGCAACTACGAGACGAGTCACCGCACCGTGGTCACGGAACTGGCAGTGGGTACGATCAAACACTTGAGTGTTTCGGTGCTGGTGGATGGCAAGTACAAGCCCATCATCGACCCCGACTCAGGGCGCATCATTACCCGCCAATACCAGGAATGGAGCACCGAGGAGCTGCAGCACATTACCCGGCTGGTCAAGGCGGCGGTGGGGTACAGCGCAGAGCGGGGAGACACCCTGGAAGTGGTCAACATGCAATTCCAGAAACCCCTGGAGGAGGACATCTCACGCGAAATCGAGGAGACCACGCGCAACCGCGAATTCTTTCTCGATATTCTACGCTTTACGTTCCTGGGCGTGGGTCTGCTGGCACTGATCCTATTCGTCATCCGACCCATGGTGCAACGGCTGAGCGCCAAACCGGAAGACCTCGATCTGTTGATGGGCCTGCCGGCAACTATCGGAGAATTGGAGGGCGAGGAACTCGAGATCCCCACCACCCGCGAAGCCGCGGGCATACCGCCTCGCGAAAAGATCATCGAGTCCGCCCGCAGCGATCCGTTGGCCACCGCCGCGATGGTTCGCAACTGGCTCCGCGAAAAACGATAACCCGGAATCACCACGACCATGGCCAACGAATCCAACGCCGCGGAAGACCCGCAGGAGTGGAGTCCGCCGAACTTCGATGAACACGGCGAAGAGACAGGCGCCCCGGTGCCCGTCGCGTCGCCTCAGGCCGAAGGCGCGGACGGTTTCGCCTTGTTGCGGGAGGTTTCGCCAAGGGTGAGCGCGGGTGCCGAGTTCGCGGGCCAGGAGCCTCACGGCGAGGAGCGCGATCCCGATGCACCGGATTTCGCGTCGATCAAGTTCCAGCGCGAGAATACCCTGCTCAGCAACGCGGATAAGTACGCGGCCAGCATTCGTGAGGAGGCCGAGCTCTACGTGGCGCAGATGCGCAAGGAAATCGATGAGCTGAACCAGGAGGCGGAGGCCCGTTACGAAGAAGCCCGGCAGGTGAAGGAAGCGGCGGAGAAGGAAGCGGAAAAGATGGTCGCGGACGCTCAGGAACAGGTCGACGATATTCTGGAGCAGGCGCGGCTCGAAGGGCTGGAAACAGGTGAGCAAGAAGGTATGCAACGCCGCTACGAGGAGGCCGGCGTCTATCTGGAACGTATGCAGACGATTCTCGAAGAGCTTTCCCAGTTCCGCAAGCAGGTGGCCTACTACGCCGAAAAGGACAGCGTGCGCTTGGCGATCCTGATGGCCAAGCAGGTGCTGCAGCAGGAACTCAAGATAAGTAAAAAAGGCATCTGGAACATTCTGGCCAAAACCCTGGCCACCCTGCGGGGTCAGGGTAATTTCAAAATCTGGCTCAATCCGGACGACTATCAGTTCGCCCAGGCGGCGCTTCCGGCACTGGAGCGATTCGCCGACGAGGATCAAACGCTCTCGTTTCGCGCCCGCCCCGACATACCCGCCGGAAATGCCCAGATCGAAACCGATCGCGAGGTGATCGATCTCACGTTCGAGACCCAGTTCCGTCATCTGGAAAGGGCCTTGAACAGAACCCTGGCCGAACGGGAAACGGTGGTATTGAACCGGCCCGACGAGCCGCTATCTCCGTCCGCGACGCCTCAGGCGACGGCCGATCCCACCCCAACGGACCATTCCCCAGCGACCGATGAGCACACCGAGCCCCAAGCGGATTGAAAACGCTCTGTATCCGGAGCACCTGGAGCATCTTGGCGGTTATCGTGAAGGCATCCTCACGGCCCGGACGGTGCGGCGCGAAGGCAAAGTGACCCAGATGATCGGGGAACTGATCGAGGCCTACAATCCCGGCAGTGCGGTGGGCAGCCTATGCACCGTGTACAATCCCGACACGGAGCAGCGCGTCATGGCCGAGGTGGTGGGTTTCCGGGACGGCAAGATCTTGCTGATGACCCTGGGGCAGATGCCCGGCATCGGCCCTCGTTGCCGGGTCATTCCCGAACATCGATCGCCCATGGTTCGTGTGGGAGAGCCCCTTTTGGGCCGTGTGTTGGATGGGCTGGGCGACCCCATCGACGGGCTCGGAGAAATCGTTTGCAACTACGAGATGCCCCTGTACGCGGACCCCATCAATCCCCTGCACAGGAGGCGCATCCACGAACCCATCGACGTGGGCGTGCGCGTCATCAACGGACTGCTCACCTGTGGACGGGGTCAACGGGTCGGCGTGATGTCCGCATCCGGTGTCGGCAAATCGGTTCTGATTGGCATGATGGCCCGTCACACCAATGCGGACGTCAACGTCATCGCAATGATCGGCGAGCGCGGGCGGGAAGTGCTTGAATTCATCGAGCGCGACCTGGGTCCCGAAGGACTCAAGCGTTCGGTGGTGATCGCGGCAACGTCCGATCACCCCCCCCTCGTCCGCACTCGGGCCGCCTTCATGGCAACCACGATCGCCGAGTATTTCCGCAACGAGGGTAAGCATGTCCTCTTCATGATGGACTCGATCACCCGCTTCGCCATGGCCCAACGGGAAACGGGTCTTGCGGCAGGCGAACCTCCGACCACCAAGGGATATCCTCCGTCGGTGTTCACCGCGCTGCCCCGCCTGCTGGAACGCAGCGGGATGTCGGCAGCGGCCGGCTCCATTACGAGTTTTTACACCGTGCTCGTCGAAGGGGACGATCCCAACGAGCCCATTGCCGATGCGGTGCGGTCGGTCGTCGACGGGCATGTCATGCTCAGCCGCAATCTGGCGATGCGAGGCCAATTTCCGGCCGTGGATGTCCTGGGCTCCACCAGCCGGGTCATGGTGGACGTGATCGGGAAGCAGCACAAGATCGACGCCCAGCGCTTCATCAGCACTCTGGCGACCTACCAGGAAGCCGAGGACCTGATCAACATCGGTGCGTACATCCGCGGCAGCAACCCCCGAATCGACTATGCGCTCAGCAAAATCGACGACATCATCGACTTCATCAAGCAGCCCGTCGAAGAAGCCGCGTCTGTGGGCCAAGCCGAAGCCCGTCTGCGTCAAATATTTTCCGACTACCCCGAAACCCACACGTAGCCGCCTTGGCATCCAAGAAGGGAAGTATCCTTCGGCGCTTATTTTTTATTTGCTGCCGGGCTGATTAAGGCCGGTAAGTGATGATTTTACCCACCTTTTCTACCGATGTGGGGTTGAGGGCGAAGTGCAACTCCAATAACTCGTGATTCGGAGAGCAGTTCTCGATACAAAACGCGCTGGCGGCTTCGGTAAGGATCACCGTGTTGACTTTGCTGATCAAATCCAGGGCCAGTTGGGGAGACTCCAGGTTGGCGCAACCGAGCAACACCCCTGCGGGGACACGTTCCGTGATTTCCGCGCCCATCACTTCCTCGGTGTTGGCGTCCTGACAGACGAATCCCAGCCGGCAATCAGGGGGCAGCTCTCTCAGCAGCTTTCGTGTCGCGGGATGGAGATCGTAGGTCACCGGGTGTACCCGTATGTCGAATTCCACCACGGTTTCCCGCACCTCGTCATAATGGAACAGACTGGTCACAAGGTGTTTCAGTGTGGATGATGCGACCTCCGTCGCGTTGCGCAAATCATCCAGCAAAATCTGTTGCACGCTGACCCCGAATTGATCGGCCAAGCCACGGGCGAACTCGGAGCTTTGATGGGCGGTGCACTCCACGAATCCCACCGTTGGATGGCGGGAATCGAAAGCGGGAGCGCGCTGATTCAGCAATCCGGCCAGGGTGATGGGGTTCACACCGATCGCGTTGGCGTCGACGAAAAAGCGGTCGGTCAATTCCTCGATCGCGTTGATCTCCTTCGCGGAAATCGTTTCGGAAAAGGATTCGCTGACAAAGACACCCTTCCCTGGACGGGAAACCAGAAGCCCGGTCGCCTGCAATTCGAGATAGACCCGATGCACCGTATTGCGGTGGATTCCCAGTTGTGCGGTCAATTCCCGGATGGAAGGCAGGGGACTGCCCGCTTCGTAGAATCCGCTCATGATCGCGTAACGCACTTGCTCCTTGAGTTGCACGTGGAGCGGCACGGCGGACTGCTTGTTGATGAGCAATTGTGGCGCGTGGCGGGGCCCAGGTTCGCCGTTCCAGGCGTTTCCGTTTTCACTCACCTGTTCCAATGGCACCGTATTTTCTGCCGGAGCCGTTTTGCCCGGGGCCACGGCAAACAAATTGCGTTTAGACGCTGTTCCCGATTTTTTGGTCATTTCGGATCGCTACCCATAATTTTCATTCACGGTACACGCACGAATTTACTGAGTGACTCATGTTACAGATTGTGCATTTTATTCAGAGTAACGTTTATTAACCGGGTTGCAAAATGGCAGTGCCCCGAATCCTTTACCGCACCCGAGCGGTGTGAATGGCTATCCTGACCGTCGATCAGCTGGAGACCGCCGGCAAGCGGATATTGGTACGGGTCGATTTCAACGTGCCCATAGACGACGGGCGAATCGCCGACGACACCCGCATTCGGGCCGCACTGCCCACCCTGCGCCATCTGGTTGGCACGGGCGCGCATCTCGTAATCGTCTCTCACTTGGGACGTCCCAAGGGACGTCCCAACCCCGATCTATCTTTGGCGCCGGTTGCCGAACGACTGGCGGCCTTGCTCGGGCAGCCGGTGGCATTTTCGCCGGAGGTGATTGGTACTGAAACGCGGCGGGTCGTGGATGCATTAGGGCCCGGCGGCGTGGCGTTGCTGGAGAATTTACGGTTTCATCCGGGCGAGGAAAAAAACGACCCGCAATTTGCCCGTCAGCTGGCGGCTCTGGCCGACGGATATGTATCGGATGCCTTCGGTACGGTTCATCGCGCCCACGCCTCGACCGTGGGCGTCGCGGCGCTTTTTCGGCGGGCCGCGTGCGGGTTTCTTATCGCGAAGGAGCTGGAATTCCTCGGTATGGCCTTGGAGCGGCCAAAGTCGCCCTATGTGGCGATTCTGGGTGGGGCCAAGGTGGGCGATAAGATTCCCGTGATCCGTTCGCTGCTCGCGCGAGCCGATTCGCTGCTCATCGGCGGGGCCATGGCTTATACGTTCCTCAAGGCGCGGGGGCACGAGGTGGGCACGTCGCTGGTCGATGAACCCCATCTTCTCCTGGCCCGGGAACTAATGGATACCGCCGCGGAACGGGGTAAAAGGTTGCTGCTGCCGGTGGATCACGTCGTTGGAGAGGATCTGAAGTCCCAAGCACCGCCGGAGCCGTGCGCGGGAGCGGACATCCCCCCCGGGCGAATGGGGCTGGATATCGGACCGGAGACCGTGGCACAATACAAAGCAGTCATTGCCCAGGCGCGCATGATCGTCTGGAACGGTCCCATGGGCGTGTTCGAGTTACCCGCCTATCAGACGGGCACATTTTCAGTGGCGCGGGCAGTGGCCGCATCGGAGGCTCTCTCCATCGTGGGCGGAGGCGACTCGGTGGCGGCGGTAAACCAGGCTGGCGTGGCCGATCGGATCGACCACATATCCACCGGTGGAGGCGCGTCTCTGGAATTCTTGCAGGGCAAAATCCTGCCAGGTATTGCGGCGCTGACCCAGGTATAAGGCCAATGAGTGTCCGGACCCTAAAAATTGAATCGGTTGAGCGGAATAACTCCCGGTTCGCCTCGATAGGCGATGACATAGGCAGCGACATAGGCGGCGATTTAGGCAGCGACATGCGGCCAATCGCAAAGGAGATGATTTGTCCTATTCGCCCCGCGAACCTTCACGATCTGTCTGAAATGGACCGGATTGAGCAGGAGTCCTTCAATACGCCCTGGAGCCGCGAATTGATCCGCGGAGCCATCTACAATATGCGCTACGACGTCAGAGTGATCGGGTCGGACGAGCAAGGCCTGCTGGGGTTCTACATTGCCCATGGGATTCAGCGGCGAGGCAATCTGGACAACGTCGTTGTGGACCGTTCCCGTCGGCGCCAGGGCTATGGCCGGCGTATGCTCGACGACTGGATGCAACGCTCCCGCCGCGCCGGTCACACCAGCCTCACCCTGCAAGTCAACGTCGCCAACAAAGGAGCCCAGACGTTGTACGAGGCCTACGGCTTCCGCGCCCGCCGGTTGCTCAGGGGATATTACACCAACGGCGAAGACGCCTACAATATGGAAATGGCGCTCGGAAAGCAGCCGGCCGCAGTTTTGGAAAATTCCCTCACCGGCACGGAATTCCCCCCGCCCAAGTACGGTATCGGCAGCGGTATCTGAGCGGCCGCCGGAGGTTTGCGGCCGCGCGTCGATCGGGTTGATCCGAACATGCACTGAATGGCCAGATCATGGGCGAATCAGCATTGTTGGCCTTGCACCCGCCGCCCGACCTGGATCATTTCCGCGGATCGGCTCTTTTTTAATGGTGTCTTTTTTAGTGGCGCGCGCTTCTGTGTCCCAGGGGTGTGTCCCAGTGGATCTACACGCCTGTCATTCAGTGAAAGATCGCGCCGGCTCCCCATCCGTTACATGCAGGATTACATCAGCAGTGTGGCCACCTCGACCATGCGGTTGGAAAATCCCCACTCGTTGTCATACCAGGAAAGCAGCTTGACCAGATTTCCGCCGGCGACGATGGTGGACAATGCGTCCACCACCGCGGAGCGGGGATCTCCCTTGTAATCCATGGACACGAGTGGCTCCTCGGAATACCCCAGGATGCCTTTCAACGGTCCCGATTCCGCTGCTTCGCGCAAGGCGGCGTTGACCGCTTCCACGCTGGTGGATTTGTCCAGGGTCACGGTGAGATCGACAATGGATACGGTAGGGGTGGGGACCCGGATGGAAAAGCCGTCCAACCGGCCCTGCAACTCGGGCATGACAAGCCCGATGGCCTTGGCGGCACCGGTGCTCGTGGGAATCATGGATAGCCCCGCGGCGCGCGCCCGGCGCAGATCCGAATGGGGCTGATCCAATATGCGCTGGTCGTTGGTGTACGCATGGATGGTGTTCATCACGCCGTGTTGTATCCCGAACTTCTCGTGCAGCACTTTGACCACCGGCGCCAGACAATTGGTGGTGCAAGAGGCGTTGGAAACCAAATGGTGGCGATTCTTGTCGTATTTATCCGAGTTGACCCCCAATACCATCGTGAAGATTCCGTCGCCCTTGGCGGGGGCTGAATACAGCACTTTCTTCACGCCTGATTCCAGGTAGTGTCCCCCGTATTCGGCGGTATTGAATCGGCCGCTGGCCTCTATGGCTACTTCCACTCCGCGCTCGGCGAAATCGAGCTTGGTGGGTTCGGTCTCGCAAGTCACGGGGATGGTCTTGCCGTCGACGATCAAATTGCCATTGGCCGCTTCTACCTCCCCCGGGTATTGGCCGTAGGTCGAATCGTACTTGAACAGATGAGCCAACGTCTGCGCGTCTGTGATGTCGTTGATCACGGCCACGTCAAAATCTTGATTCCCTCTCGCGGCCCGGAGGATGTTTCGTCCAATTCGCCCGAAACCGTTGATACCGATTTTCATGCCAAGTCTCCAAAATTGGCGCCGCACCCTAATCAGCAGGCGGCCAAGTGGGTCAGATGCGCACGGCTTTCGAATCTTCGCCGATCATCGTTCGAGATCCGTCGTCCCGGCCATGATAGCACGTGTTCCGGCACTCGTTCCAGCCGCACCCAATGGGGACAGGGTTTCGGGGGCCGGAAAGGCCCGCCGGTGGGGCCTGCGGCAGCCGAGCATGGTGGATGGCCATCGCGGCCGAAGGTCCGTGGCTGCGTAACCCTGGTGCCGCCCGGGGCCTGGCAAGACGTTCTGATGAGTCAAGCTGATGAGTCAAGCTGATGAGTCAGGTGCGGTCCGCGGGTTCCGGGAGCAGTTCTTGGGGCGCCTCGGTTTCATCCGGCGGGGGCTCGGTCTGCTCCAGATCGATGGTGAACGACTGCACCGAGGAGTAGCCGGTTCGTTCTTCTTCCGATGAGCGGCCCAACACCCGCCAATAGACGGTGCCCGTTTCCTCCCTGAGCATCAACCCCCTGGCCATACCCGGCAACTCACCGGGCAGCGGTACGATTTCCTGATCCTTGGTCCACTTGGAACCCTGGGGGATATCAAAGAACAGTTCGGCATCATCGAAATTGGATTCCACCCCAATTTGTACTTTGAATTCCTGGTATTTCTTGCTCTCCCACCGGAACAGGAAGAGCCCCGCCTCCTCGAACTTGTAGCCCGCATCGGGGAAAACGAGGCGGATCGTGCTCAATTTGACCACCTGCTCGGAGATGAGCTGATTGTTCGTCCTGTCGGCATCCTGGGCATCGGACCCCAGGAAAGCATCCAATATTACTTTATAATCGCCCAGCAGGGCATCGTCCGGAAAGCCGAACTCGAACTCCATCTCTAATTTCTCCCCCGGGGCCAGCGCGGCTATTCGTGCGTCCGTAATCGGGCTACGCCGATTGGGGATGCGTGTGTTGAAGTACGCGATGTGCACCGCGATTTCCCGGGCGATATCGCCACCGATGTTGCGCAGCTCGGCCCGGATCAGGCCCGTATCTCCCACCAGAAGATTGGAGGGAGAAACATTGAAGTTTTCCCATACCAAATCCGCAGCCTCGAAATCCAGACCCGCAGGCGGCCTGAAATCGGGAGGACCGGTATCGGGTTCTTTCGCCGCGGCTTGCGTCTTGGACGGCGGAGGACGGCGGGGCGCGGGGCGGCCCACGTCGAATGCCGCGTAGAACGGCGGTTCCTCCACCGGCAGACGGCGCTTGAAGTCCGCAGAAAATCTCTCGACGTAGGCCTCGTATGCGCCGGTGCGCCGCGGGGGCTTGACGCTGAAATAGGCCCGTTGCTCATCGTAGGGGGCGATGGTGATCGATTTTTGTGCCCGCGAACCGACGGTACGTCCGTTTTCGTCGCGGATCAATACTCTCAGCCCGATGGCCGCGGGTTTACTCGTCGTATTGCGAACGGTGACTTGTACGATCTGCTCATCGCCCTGCTCCAATTCCGGTTCACCAAGCACCATCATGGTGATCACCAGGGGATGGGCGGCCTCGCACACAAAAGGCGGCCATCCTCCTCCCAGCAACAGCCCCACCAGTAGCGGCAGGGCGTGCGCAAGCCGTCCAGCCCTCATGGCGCATCCTCCGTGATTGCCTGATTACTCCGTCTCTTCCGCTCCCTGCGGATTGGCCTCGTTGCGGTAGAAATAGATCCGGCCCGATTCGGTACCGACGAACAGATCCTGATCTCCATCTCCATCGATATCGGCCAAGCGGGGTGTGGTGCCGGCCGGAAACTGCAAACCCTTCAAATAAATGTCATCCTGCTCCCAGCCCGTGCGGTCTCCCACATTAGGCGGAATTCTTTTAAAATTCAACAGGTTTCCTTGATCCGAACCAATGAGCAAGTCGGGTGTATCGTCCCGGTCCAGATCTCCCACAAAAGGTGCGGAGCCCAGGCCCACGTCCAATCCGAGAAAGCGTCTGTTGTCCAGGGTAAACGTAAAGGGGGGCCCGTTCTTGTCAGCGATAAAGGTCAGGAGTCTGCCCTTGAAACCACCCAATATCAGATCCGGGCGTCCATCGCCGTTGATATCGGCGACGGCGGGAGCAACATTCCGTCCCACTTTCACCATCGATAAAGCATTCGGATTCCGCGTAAAAGTCAGACCGTTTGCGCCCAACTTCCCTTCGTATAGGTGGAGCCGGCCGTCTTCTGTTCCCACCACCAAATCGATCAGGCCGTTTTGATCCAGATCGGCAAATATGGGCGAGGGATGGTGCGCCCCCTCGTAGCCGGCGAAGTGATCGGTGACGTGCTCCCAGCGCGCCTCCTTGGCGTCGCCATCGTTGCGGAAATAGATCAGCTGTCCTTTGGCGACCCCGACTATCAGATCCAAATCGCCATCTTGATCCAGGTCGGCAAAGGCGGGTACCGCCTTGCCGTCAAATTGCCAACCCCCATAACTGCGGTCGCGCAAAGAGAACGATGGCGGGATCGGACCTTCGGGAATGGCCGTGGCGGAAGGGGCCAGGATTTCGCCGTCTTGCGACTCCTCGAACACGGCGAATGGCGTCTCTTCCACCGGGATATTCGCCGTAACCGCGGAGGCCATGGATTCGGGTCCCGGCTGGGCGCCTTCCTCCTCTCCTCCCTCACCCTCCCCAGTAGATGCGCCGATCCGCTCCATAGCCAGATTGTACAAGAGCCGGATATTGCCCTGACCATCGCCGATCAGCAGATCGGCACGCCCGTCACCGTTAAAATCGCTAAAATGGGGGGCGCTGTATTGATCCACCTGAATGCGTTCCCAGAATTTACTTTGAATGAACCAGCGCCGGGGCAGGCCGCTATCGGGCTCGCTGCGGTTGATGGAAAGCAACAGACGGCCTTCCCGATTACCCACCACCAGGTCCGGCTGGCCGTCCTCGTTCCAGTCGAAAAAGCTGGGTGCCGCACTCTGACCCACCGCGACATCGCCGAATCGGGTCGCGGTGAGCCTGAAGTCGGGCTTCTGGGTCGTTCCTTCATTGATATAAAGGATGATTTTTCCTTTGCTGTTGCCCACGAAGAGATCGAGATCTCCGTCCCCATCGATGTCGATAGTGATCGGCGAACTATTGGAACCCACGTCGATCCCGCCATAGCTGGTGGATTCCAAACTCCACCGGGGAGATTTGGCATCGCCCTTATTTCGGATCATGGTGAGCCTGCCATTGCGGTCGCCGACGAGCAGATCCAAATCCCCATCGCCATCCAGATCGGCCAAATGGGGCGCGGAATTTCGTCGCGCCGGATCGGGCAACAGGCCATCCAAGGCGACCTGCCACGAGGGCTGGCGGACGGATCCGGTGTTCCGTAGCCAGAGCAGGTTGCCATCGCGGTCGCCGATAATGAGATCATAGTCCCCGTCACCGTCCAGATCGCCCGAGGTAATGACGACCCGCTGCTTCCTTCCGCCGAGCCGGCCCACCCGGAGCAGGTTATTCGATACCTGCCAGATATCGAGGAAATTCCGTGTGTCCTTGCTCGTATACAGGTAAACGGCGTTGGTGCTGGTGCCGACAATTAGGTCCGGATTGTTATCGTTATTCACATCTATAAATGCCGGCGAGGCAAATCCGCCGGAATCGATGGCCAGAAATCTTCGTTGCAACAACTCCCATGCGGGTTCGAAGCGCGTGCCCCGGTTTTCGAAATAGGCGATGGATCCGTCGCTCGTTCCCACGAATAGATCGGCATCGCCGTCCCCGTCCCAGTCGGCCAAAGCGGGCGCGGCATCGGCCGAACGCGAGATCGTGGCCAACACTCGCGGCGTGGGAAAGCATGGCGGCGGCGTTTCGGGCAGCGCATCGGGCAGGGGAAATCTCACGCAGAATTCGGCGCGCCTCTGGTCCCCCTGGTTCAGCAATAGATAGACAACGCCACTGAGTACTTCTCCCCCCACGCGCTTCGCACCGATGATGAGATCAGGAGCGCGGTCCGCATTGACATCGTAAAAGGCGGGCACCAAATTGCGGCCGAATTGCCGCGAAACGAATTGCTCCGTGTCCAACTCGAACGTAGGCAAATGCGCATTCCCGAAGTTGCGGAAGAAGAAAAGACGGCCGTCTTCGGAGCCGACGAACAGATCCTGATCTCCGTCGGCATCGATATCCACCAGAGCGGGCGCGGCAAATCCACCCACGAAGATTTCCTTCAAAACGCTCGTCTCGCCATCTGCGCCTTTCACGGGGAAGTATGCGGCGATGTTTTCCTTGACCAGGCGCCAATCCGCCATACCGACCGAGCCACGGTTTTCGTAGAGGTTAATGCGGCCATCCGCTTTGCCCAGCAGCAGTTCCGCGTCGCCGTCCCCGTCCAGGTCACCGAAGGTGAGCTTGCCGTGATAAGCCGAACCGCTGTAGAGCAGCAACGAGCGTTGCTCCAAGGTCCCGTAAAGTTGACGGTCCCAACGGTATCTGATTTTTTCCTGGGCCGGAGCGATCGTGCCGATCAGGCATGAAATCACTATTGCCGAGCCCATGATGCCTGCGCGGCGCAATAAGGACGGTAACGCCGGCACCCATCTCATGGACACGGCCCGCGTATGGCGCTCGGCAAACGGCCCCGCGCCGCTCACCCGAGTCCCGATCCGCGAGGGCAGCGGTCCAAAATGGGGAATATGCAGCGTTGCCATCGACTGGCGATTTCGTGGATTGGATTAGCGCACGGGAATTTCAGGCAAGCGTAAAGGCCTGCGGAATCCGCGCGTCCGATGTTACGGCATTCTTTCGCTTCATAACACGCTGCAAGGCCCGCTGTCGACACCGTGCGCCCCTCGATCAAGGCTGAGCACCTCCGGGCGACACTGCCGGGCGACACCGCCGGGCGACACCGCCGGCGGAAGTTGTCCCTCCGTCAACCGTGTGATTCACTGATGGATAAGCGTGCCCGACGCGGCGCTGTCAGGATGAGCGCGCCGAGTGTCCGGCAGCCGGCGGCGTTCCCGCTCGGGGAAATGAACGACGACGCGGTTTCAACCTAAAGCGGTTTCAACCATGGAACGGAGCGAATTGGAGCCGATCATCGAAGATCTCGGGGGCGAAGTGGTTGTGCGCGACTGGGTGGAGCGGTTCTACGGCCGCATCTCCCGCGATTCGCTGCTGGCGCCGCTATTTCCTAAAGATCTCACGGAAAGCAAGGAAAAGCAGGTGGCCTTCTTCGTCCAGTTTTTCGGCGGCCCTGCGCTCTACAGCGAGAAATACGGGCAGCCATTCCTGCGCTATCTCCATCGGAAAGTGAAGATCGGCCAGCCTGAGCGGGACGCCTGGATGGCGCTGCTGATGGAATCGTTGCGAGAGATCACCACCGATGGCGATCTGATCCGAAAAGTGGAAGAAAAGGTGGGCGCCATGGCCGATCACATGATCAATCACCGTCCGGATCAGAAAGACGCCTTATATTTCAATTGATTAGAGAACATTAGCTGCGATGACTTCCAAACAGCTTGACTTTGCCCGAATCCTGCATTTTACTGTTGTTAGGCATATATTTATTGTCAGACATATATTGAACCGCGAGGACGAAATGGGCAGGCTGTTTCTAGGGCTCTTATTATTAAACTTATTAAACGGCATTGCGCCTCATGCGCTGAAGGCCTGAGCCCAGAGCGTCCCGTTCGCGTCTGACAAACCGGATTTGGAACCACGAGGCTTGGGGGCCTCGTGGACTTGATCAAGATAAAAAGCTGCGAGGCCCGATCGGGTCTGCGCAGCTTTTTTTTTCCCGGCCGTCGGCCGGTAGGGTGCTTCGCGTAAGAACGAATGTAATTGCAATTGATCTCCCAGGTAAGGAGGGCACACCATGTCGCAGGAAATGATCACCGTCCGGATTTTCGACACCACGTTGCGCGATGGCGAGCAATCGCCAGGTTGCACGATGAACGCCGAGGAAAAGCTCCTCATGGCCCATCAACTCGACAAATTGGGTGTGGACACCATAGAAGCTGGGTTCGCGGCCGCCTCGCCGGGCGATTTCGAGTCGATCCGGGATATCGGCCACACCCTCAAGGGTCCCATGGTGGTCTCCCTGGCACGCACCCGGCTGGAGGATATCGATTCCGCAGGTGAGGCGTTGAAGGGCTCCTACAACTGGGGCATCCACACCTTCATCGCCTCCAGTCCCCTGCACATGAAGTACAAATTGCAGATGGAACCCGAGGCGGTGGTGGAGTCGGCGGTTCGGGCGGTGGAACGGGCGCTCCATTATACCGAAAATGTGGAATTCAGCCCCGAAGACGCCACCCGCAGCGAGCCGGAGTTTCTGGTCCACATCTGCTCCGAGGCCGTGCGCGCCGGCGCCAAGATCATCAACATTCCGGACACCGTGGGCTATACCACCCCCAGCGAAATGGAGGCGCTGATCGCACGCCTGCGGAACGACGTCTACAACGCCGATCAGGTTACATTTTCGGTGCACTGCCATGACGATCTCGGGCTGGCCGTGGCCAACTCCCTGGCGGCTCTCCGCGGGGGAGCGCGGCAGGTGGAGTGTACCATCAACGGCATCGGAGAGCGGGCCGGCAACGCTTCCCTGGAAGAAATCGTGATGGCGCTGCACACGCGGCAGGAGCAGTTCGGGATGGAAACAGGGATCAAGACGGACCAGATCTACCCGTCCAGCCGGCTGCTCAGTCAACTCACCGGAATGGCTGTCCAAGCCAACAAGGCGGTCGTGGGGGCCAATGCCTTCGCCCATGAGGCCGGGATACACCAGGACGGCGTGCTCAAAAACCCGCTTACCTACGAAATCATGACGCCGGAATCGGTGGGCATCAAGGCCAACAATCTGGTGCTGGGCAAACATTCCGGCCGGCACGCGCTGGCACAACGCATCCGCGATATGGGATACGATTTGGGCACTACGGAACTAAACCGTGTCTTCAAGGAATTCAAGCGCCTGGCCGATTTGAAAAAGACGGTTTACGACGAAGACATTGAAGCCTTGATCAATCAAAACGTGGTGGGCAGCCAGGACCGATACGTCCTGAAGAGCGTCAATGTGGTCTCCGGAACCCATACCGTGCCCACGGCGACGGTGGAGATGGAGATCGACGGGGATACGGTGCGCCAGGCTCACTTCGGAGACGGACCGGTGGATGCTGCGCTCAATACCATCAAAGCCATCACGGGCTCCCATTGTCATCTCACTCAATATAAAGTGAACGCCATATCCGGAGGTACGGATGCCCAAGGAGAGGTCAGCGTCGGCGTCGAGGAGGACGGCATCGCCGTGACAGGCAGGGGCACGGACCTGGATATCGTCATTGCCAGTGCTCAGGCGTTCACCAATGCCCTCAACCGGCTCGTCTACCGGCGTGAGCACCCCCGCCTAACGGAAAGCTTGTGACCCGCAAGGTGTCGCGCGGCCTCTATCCAGCGACACTTGTGGTTGTCCTGGCTCAAACAACTCCACAACAAAAGTTTTTTTATTATTCCGTATCTCAAAATGCCCTTATTAAGCGATTATGCCCAATATAAAAAGTTCCGCCATTTCTTTACAGACCTTCCAAAGGATGTAAAGATTCTTGAAGTCGGCGCGGGTTCTGGTTGGCTTGGCCGACGGTTAAAGAAAGCCGGATGGCACCAATACTTCAGCCTCGATATCACACCTCCGGCCGATCTATTGGGCGATATCAAGGCTTGGAAAGCGATGAACATTACCCCGGGGTCATTCGATGTTATTGTCGCTTTTGAGTTTGTGGAGCACATAGATGCGTATCGTGAGTTTCACGACATCCTCAAGCCTGGAGGAATGCTCTTTCTTTCTACGCCTGTCCCTCATATGGACTGGATGTGTCGGCTCCTCGAATTCATCGGTCTCAATCAGAAAAGGACCAGCCCCCACGTGAACCTTCACTACCTCCAGGAAATATCTCTATTCGATGCAGTCGATCTAACGATTATCGGTTTTTTGGCCCAATGGGGAAAATTCAGAAAGCCTTTCGATTGATTGTATATGTAGTTTTTGGACCTTTTCCTTGTTCCAGATTCCGATTCTTCTAAGGCGTGATTTGGCGAGTCGTCTTATTTGAAAATTAAAATCTGAAAATATCTTCAATCCACAATATAATGTCCACAAATAATCAGATGAGCAAAGAGGTACTCATTATCGGAGCCGGCCCCGCTGGTCTCACGGCGGCATACCTGCTCGGCATGCACGGTATAAAATGCACTGTACTCGAAAAAGACCGTCAGTATGTTGGCGGTATTTCTCGAACCGTAACATACAAAGGATTTCTTTTCGACATTGGGGGACACCGTTTTTTTTCTAAATCCAAAGAGGTAGAGGATCTATGGACATCGTTACTCCCCAACGATTTCTTGGAGCGACCCAGGTTATCAAGAATATTCTATCGCAAAAATTTCTATTCATATCCAATAAAACCTCTCGAAGTGCTTTTGAAACTCGGAATTATTGAGTCTTCCCTCTGTGTATTGTCCTATGCTAAAGCGAAAATATTTTCGATAGAAAATCCACGAAGTTTTGAAGATTGGGTCGTGAACCAATTTGGTCGTAGATTATTCAACATTTTTTTTAAAACCTATACTGAGAAAGTCTGGGGAATGAGTTGTAGTGAAATTTCAGCTGATTGGGCCGCTCAGCGTATCAAAAAGTTGTCCATGGCCACACTGATTCTCAATTCACTTAACCCAAGATTAACGGGTAAATCGCGCGAGACCACAATCAAAACATTAATAGATAAATTTCGTTATCCACGCAAAGGCCCGGGCATGTTGTGGGAGGCCTGTGCAGATCGGATAGCGGAAATGGGCGGAACTGTCGTCATGGATGTGGATGTAAAGGAATTGCGATTCGTTGTGGATACGAGAAAGTGGCATGTGGTCTGCAAAGACCCGCATAAAGCCGAGTTTACGGCGGACCACGTCATTTCTACTGCACCAATTAGAGAGCTTGTTACAATGATTATCGAGCCCAAATTATCCGACAAAACAATACAAGCAGGTCACAGTCTGATGTACAGAGATTTTCTTATTGTCGCTCTAATAACGCCCGATAAGGTTTCTTTACCAGATAATTGGATATACATCCACGATCCAACAGTGAAGGTCGGCCGTATACAAAATTTTAAAGCGTGGTCAAAGGAAATGGTGCCTGATCAGTCGTTATGCTGTTATGGTATGGAATACTTTTGTACCCAGGGAGATGACCTTTGGGAGCAAAGCGACGAGAGTCTAATCGAACTCGCAAAAAAGGAAATCGACCAGGTGGGGCTTGTTAGGGCTGTGGATGTAATTGATGGATGTGTGGTTCGGCAGGAAAAAGCATATCCCGTGTATGATTTCAACTACTCGACTTACGTAGATATTGTACGCAAAGATCTAGAAGATAAATTTTTGACATTACACATGGTCGGTCGAAATGGAATGCACAAATACAATAATCAAGATCATGCCATGATGACAGCGATGCTGACCGTGAAAAACATCCTGGCTGGAAAGCGATTATACGACGTTTGGAGCGTCAATTCCGACGCGGAATATCTAGAACAAGGGATGGATGACGAAAGCACCTTGCAAACGGGCCTACGTTCGGTTCCATCGAAGATAGTTTCATAGAATACTCGTCGCATAATAAAACAAAAAAATGCGCGAGTAAATTTCGAGACGTTCCGTCGTCGCTGAGACGCGAACATGGGACGGACAGTTACGCACTGCATCGTGAACGAGTGGAAGCTATTCATAATGTTAACCGGACGAAAATAAAGCATACGGTGGGTAGTACAGAAATGGCCAAGGGTTGGCCATATGTTGAAACTAAACGGGGATAAATATGAGATTGTTGCTTTGGAAGAACCAGGTCATAGTGTTTATTTTTTCTATAGTTTTTCTCTTTCTCTGTATCCAATATGACGTGTTCAATGCTGTACCCAACAAACTGGAAGAGAAATGGGATAGTAATATGGTCCATGAGCAAATTATAAATTCAATGCAATACTATCAAAACCACAGGGAGCAATGTTATTACGGTCCACTTAGAATGGGAAAATCTGTTAATAAAGCATATTATTCTCAATTCGGGCTGATGAGAATAATTTATTCAATCGCGACGTGTGGTTTTGACGTTTCGGTTGAGAAAGCCAGAAAGGTTCTAAGAATCATCACCTCAGCTACTACTGCAATCGTTCTGGGTGCGTTTTGTCTCTATGTATACATTGAATACGGAAAATTGGTGTATTTCGTTTTGATATTACTGATCTCGTTTTCACCATGGATTTTACTTTTTGGTAGCCATATGGCTTGGGGCACGATGTTCTTTTTTCTTCCTTTCGTAGTAACTATGATCGCGTACCCTCGTATGAATAACACAAAACGTAGTTGTAACATCCTATTTACAATGATCGGGATCTTGGTAGCAATCAAATCGTTGGCCGGGTACGAGTATATCACTAATATCATTTTGGGCCCAGCATGCGCTGTATTCTATCACGAATTACGTATCGAGTATCGTATAAGGCGCAAGTTGTTAAAGAGGGTATTCATAATCACGAGCTGTGGCGTACTTGGATTCTTGACCGCCATTATGATCCATTTGGCACAGATTCAGATTGTATCAGGAGGAGAAGGCTTCGAAAAATTCTTTTCTAAGGTCCGGAGCCGGACTATAGCTGCAAATAGTGACAGATCGATAGCGACGGCTTGGGACTATTATACATATGATGAAAATGGCAATAGGGTTGAAAATAAGAAATATATTTTAAAAAAATATAAACAATATCTCAGACATTATTTTGTCAGGATACCACAGATAAGATATGATCATAAGCGAGACACATGGACATTGAAGGGAAGGCAAAGAGGCGTAAGGATGTGGGTAATGATATTATTTACTGGTGTATTGGGAGTATTTTACATATTAATCAAACGGAAACGGCACCTAGCTATGACAGTAATGGTGTCATTTCTTGCGGCAATCTCGTGGAATATAATGGCCATCGGACATGCCATAAACCATGCACACATTAACGCTCTAACATTCTACCTTCCATACCTGCTCTTTGCTTTTTTATTAGTGGGAGATTCTATAGACATGGTCAAAGTCAAAATATTTCGTTTGATGTTACGGAAATAGAGTCATAGCGCGAATATGGATTTACGCGATACACGGAAAAGAGAGATAGTCAGTCCCTTTGGTGCTCTAATAATTGCATTGATATTTTTTAAAAAAATCCTGTTATTTCTAAAATTATTGGTATTTCCGCGACACAATAACGGCCCGGTAAATTTGTTACTTGCCAGGCCTATAAAAGTCCAATATCAAGGTATTGTGCTACCTTTCCCGTCTGATGCATTATAAAGCGGAATTTATAGCAATTCAATCCAACATTAAATAGTGGCTTATCATAATCTGCCATGACAAGAATCCAATACAATCACGACGATATCGAACCCAAATGGTCTCGGCAATGGGAGGCGGATGGTATCTACGAATTCCAGGCTGAATCGGATCGGAAGAAGTTCTATTGGTTCACCATGTTTCCCTATCCATCGGGCGAAATGCACATCGGCCATTGGTACGCCATGGTACCCTCGGACGCGGGAGCGCGCTTCAAGCGCATGAACGGATACAATGTCTTTTTCCCCATCGGGTTCGACGCATTCGGGCTGCCGGCGGAAAACGCCGCAATCAAGAACAACATTCACCCCCGTATTTGGACATACGCCAATATTGATCGCATGCGAAAGCAAATGCGCACCATGGGCGCCATGTTCGCCTGGAACAACGAGATCGTCACTTGCGACCCAGACTATTACAAGTGGAGTCAGTGGCATTTTCTAAAGTTTTACGAGCGAGGCGTGGCCTACCGGGAGTTCGCTCCGGTCGATTTCTGTCCAAATTGCAACACCACCCTGGCACGTGAACAGGTCATTGGTGAAGACCGGCAGTGCGAGCGTTGCGGTACGCCGGTCGTGAAGAAGGACCTAAACCAATGGAAGCTGGGGATCACCAAATATGCCGACGAGCTGCTCGATTTCAGCAAGATCGACTGGCCCGAAGCCGTGCGGATCATGCAGACCAATTGGATCGGGCGCAGCGAGGGCGTGGAATTCGATCTTGCCGTCGCCGACCAAGAGGGATTGGCAATCCGGGTCTTCACCACACGGCCCGACACCATATTCGGAATCACATTCTGCGTGCTTTCTCCCGAGCACCCGCTCGTGGAGCGCATCACCACGCCCGAGCAAGCGGAAGCGGTCGCCGCCTATCGCAAGTCAGCGGAACGCAAGTCCGAGATCGAGCGTATGGCCGAGACGATGGAGAAGGACGGGGTGTTCACAGGTGCATTTGCCGTCAATCCCATCAACGGCGAGCCCGTGGCGGTGTGGATTGCCGACTATGTGATGATGGGCTACGGCACAGGCGCCATCATGGGCGTGCCGGCCCACGATCACCGCGACCTGGCGTTCGCAAAGCGTTACGATCTGCCCATTCGTTCCGTCATCGAACCCAAGGACGGCGGCGTGCCCCCCGGGTTCGGCGATGGCGGAGCAAGTATGGAGCAGGCGTACGTGGAGAAGGATGGCTCCATGATGGTCAACAGCGGAAAATTCGACGGGCTGCCTTGGCCGGAGAGCTTTGATCGCGTCGTAGACGCAATGGAGCGCCAAGGATTCGGCAAGCGCACTGTCAATTACCGTCTCCGGGATTGGTTGATTTCCCGGCAGCGGATGTGGGGCACGCCCATACCGATCATTCATTGCCCGGTCTGCGGCGAGGTGCCCGTGCCCTACAAGGATCTGCCCGTTCTGCTGCCCGACGACGCCGTGTTCAAACCGACGGGGGAAAGTCCGTTGAAGTACCACGAGGCATTCCTCCACGTGGCGTGTCCCAAATGCGGGGGGCCGGCCGAGCGGGAAACGGACACCATGGACACCTTCATCTGCTCATCGTGGTACATGTTCGCCTACCTCTCCCCCAACTGGAAACGAGGCGAGCCCCTGGCCGCCGAAGATTCGCCTTGGGATCCCGCAAAGGCTGCTCAATGGATGCCGGCCGATCAGTACACCGGCGGCATCGAGCACGCCATATTGCATCTGCTCTACGTGCGATTTTATGCGATGGCCTTGGCCGACGCGGGAGTATCGCCGGTGCGCGAACCCGTGATGCGGCTGTTCAACCAGGGGATCATCCTCGGACAGGACAACGAGAAAATGTCCAAATCACGGGGGAACGTGGTCAGCCCCGACGAACTCGTGGAGCGCTACGGAGCGGACACCGTGCGCGCCTATCTGATGTTCATCGGTCCGTGGGATCACGGCGGCCCGTGGAACGCCAAGGGCATCGAGGGCCTGATCCGCTTCCTGCACGACGTGTGGGACCTGGGGCAGCCCGATAGCAGTAACGGAAGCGATGCGGTAGCCGAACCCGCCCCCGAAAAGGCGGCCGTGCTGCGCCGTGCGCTGCACCAGACCCTGCACAAGGTCGGCGATGACTATCAAGCGTTCAAATACAATACCGTGATCGCCGCGATGATGGCTTTCCGCAATCAGTTGAAGACCCTGCGCTCCGATCTGGCGGGCAGCCCGGACTGGGCCCAGGCCGTCGACACGCTGATCCTCATGCTGGCACCCATCACGCCGTTCATCACCGAAGAACTCTGGCAGCAGCGTCACCCCGGCGAGAGCGTCCATCTCCAGAGTTGGCCCATTTACGATCCGGCCCTGGCCGCGGAGGAGACGGTGACCCTGGTGATTCAGGTCAACGGCAAAATTCGCGACCGAATGCAGATTCCCGCTCAAACCACTCAGGATTCCCTCCCCGGCCTCGCCATGGATCGGCCCAAAGTAAAGGAGTTTCTTCAGGGCAAACCGGTGCGCAAAGTCATCCCCGTCGGCAACAAACTGGTCAATTTCGTGGTGTGAGAGAGCGGATAACGCTTGTTGTGTTCTGAAGTTTTCAGGCGGCAAATTTCTCGGACTTTATTCCATCCTCGAATTGCTCACATTCGATCACCTCTGCCAGCCAATCTGATCCGTTCAATCGCCGCCAATTCCGCTGAGCGCATCATGTCAGATGAA
>JACZRV010000131.1 GCA_022574555.1 SAR324 cluster bacterium | reverse complement strand
TTCGGCTGAATCGGCGCGACGAGCCGTGGATCGAGGGAAACAGGGTGTTCCTGATAGCGGGGAACCGGGCGGAACGAAAGCTGGAGTTGATTGTGCTGAATGTGAAGGCGCATTGATCGGCGCCGGGCGGCTAACTCGGGCGATTCCGCAGCCAGGGACAATTCCGCCACGTGATCGCCCTGACCCGCATCATCGCTCGCGACGCCGACCCCAGCAAGCGCCAGAAAGCCGGGCGTCGCCGTTGGATCGATCGCCGACGGCCAGCGTTCCCGATCGAGGGGTCCATAAAAGAGACGATGAGCCCGGCGGTATGGGGTGCCATGCCAACTTGCCGCGATTGTGATTTCGCCAAGCTCATGTTGCTTTCAGTCGTTGGCTCGGCCAATCGGCTCTCGTTCCGGTTGCGGGGGGTAGCCGGTTCCTTCCATCACCCTGCCGCCGAGGGTGTGGCCTGGTTCCCCGACCATGGGCAAGGCGCCGGGAATGACTTCGAGGGTGGTCGCCGTGGGCAATGCCGCCGGGCCACCGTCCAGCGCGAACGCGATGACGTTGCCGGCTTTGGGTGCGGTGTAATAGTGGGTCAGTTCGCCGCCCATGCCCGAAGGAAACAGCACGTATTGAATGCCGTCGAGCTCGTAGCTGATGGGAGACCCCGAGATGGCCGCGCCGGTGGGGAAGCGCCACAGGGGTTTGCCGGACTGTGCGTCGATCGCCATGGCGTAACCACGGCTATCGCCGGTAAAGACCAGGCCGCTTGCAGTGACCAGGGCGCCCGCCCAAAAAGGCTGGTCGTTGGTCAGCCGCCACGCCTCCCTGCGGTTGGCCACGTCGAAGGCCACGAACGCGCCGACGGGTATGTCCGGCCGCAAATATCGCTGGGAATCGGCCCCCAGGTACCATTCCCCATTGGTTGGAGGACGGAACTTGTCCTCCGGCCAGAACTTGAGACCCATGGCCCAGGTATTGGACATGAAGTAGACGTAACTGGTGGTCGGATCATAGGCCAGAGGCTGCCAGTCGATGGCCCCATCCAGGCTGGGAATGATCGGCCCCACCTCGGCACCGCCGGAGCTGGCGATAAAGTCCTCGTTCACGATAGGCCGTCCGGAAACCGGATGCAGGCCGTGGGCCCAGTTGATGCCGGGAACCATGGGCTCGCCGTAGATGAACTTTCCGTTCGTGCGGTCGAGCACGTAGAAATACCCGTTCTTGTCGTGATGCAGCAGGGTTTTCCGCATCTTGCCGCCGATCATCACGTCCGCAAGCACCGGCGTGCTGACGCTGTCATATTCCCAGCAGTCCCACGGGGTGAACTGGAATCCCCAGATGAATTTACCCGAATCGGCGTCCAGGGCGATCGCGGCGGCGGTCCATTTGTTGTCGCCCTGGCGCACTCGGCAGTTCCAAGGGCTGGCATTGCCCACGTGCCAATAGACCAGGTTGAGATCGGGATCGTATGTGCCGGTGGTCCAGGTCGATCCGCCCCCATTTTTCCACGTGTCGCCGGGCCAGGAATCGTTGCCGGGCTCGCCGGGGCCCGGGATGGTATATGCGGTCCAACGGAGAGTGCCGGTGCGGGCATCGAAGGCCTTGACGAATCCGCGGATTCCGAACTCCCCGCCGGCAACGCCGGTGAGCACCATATCCTTGACCACCAATGGCGCACCGGTGATGCTGTATCCTTGGTGCCAATCGACGACCACCGTCTCCCAAACCACAGCGCCGGTATCTTTGTCGAGCGCGATCAGGCGCGCGTCCATGGTGCCGACGATGACAAGGCCGCCATGAAGCGCCACGCCACGGTTGTTGGAACCACAGCAATAAATGCGTTTCAGATCAGAGCCCAACTTGGGGTCGAAGCCCCAGATCTTGATTCCGCTGCGCGCATCGATGGCAAAAACCCGCGACTCGTCGGCCGACATGTAGATGACGCCGTCATGGATCAGCGGCGTCGCCTCCAGTCCGCCATTGTCGCCGCCCGTGGGAAAAATCCACGCGGCCTGGAGCCGGTGCACGTTGGCGGGTGTGATCTGGTGCAATTCGACGTAGCGGTGACCGTCATAGGAGCGGCTGTACATGAGCCAGTCGGATGTGTTGCCGGCCGCGTTCATGAGATCGCTCGTGGTGACCGGTACTGCGGCGGCCCAAGAACCGAAGGTCACGGCCAGTATCGCCGTCGCCAAAACCAATGATTTTTGAGCCGGCCGCCATTCTCGGCTCCAAGCCCACCCGGTCATCTGCCTCACCCTATGGAAATTTCTTGAACCGTGCCTCCGGGTCCGCCGCGATTTGATCGGTCAGTCCCACCTCCCATTCCAGATAGGCGCGCATGGCGTCCTCCACTGCGTCGGTACGCTCGTAGGGCCGCCGATAGACGTCGTCCGGCGTGCTGGCCAGGGTATCCAATCCTCTGGTGATGCGCTGGCGGTCCGCACGCCAGGCAATGGTGCCCCCGCGCAATACCTTCACCGTTCCGTCCCAAATTTCCTGAGCTTCCGCCGCCGCGAGGCGGGCCACGACGCCATCGGGGGACGTGAGCACCAGGGTTCCACGGTGCCGGAGGTTGGCCAGATCCTCGGCCATGCGGGAACGGATGACAAACGATGCGCCGCGCAGGTGGGTGCGCTCGAACTCCCTGCTCGTGGCCAGATCGGCGACGACAGCCTCTCGCGATTCCAGCGCGGCAGCCAGCTCGGCGGGGCTCAAGGTGTCGGCGCGGGCATCTTCCAACCCCAGTACCGTGGGCTGGTGGCGGCCGCGGTCGAGTTTGCCCGGGATTAGACCATCGCTGTAGACAACCACGGATTCCCACCCCATTTGGATCAGCCACGACGCGGTTAAGGTCGCCCGAACGCCCGTATCATCGATCAGAACCAGGCGCGCCCCCCGGGTGGCGACGTAGTTGTCGATGGCCTGCACGAGCTGCCCTCCCGGCGCGGAGCGCGAACCGGGAATGTGGCCGGCCTCGTACTCTTCGGGATCGCGGACGTCGAGGAGGTAGAGCGTGCGCTCATTACGCTCTTTGCGCCACGTGGCCAGGGTATCGGCGTCGACCGATTTCACGCCGAATCGAGTCGCGATCCGTTCCGCGGCTTCCTGAGCCCATTGCAAGCTTTCGTACGAAAGGGCGCCGTGACGGCGCGGGCTCCTGTGTTCCAATTCATGGCCGGCCAGGTGCCACCCCATGGTGCCGTTTTTTAAAGCCACCACCCGGTTGGGTGCCCCCGCGTTGATCAGCGATTGTGCTCCCACGATGCTCCGCGTGCGACCGGCGCAATTGATCACCACCAGGGTATCGGGGGAGGGCGCCAGATCGCGCAGCCGGTAGACCAACTCGGCGCCGGGAACGTTGATGGCGCCGGGAACGTTCATCTGCTGGTATTCCGCCATGGGCCGGCTGTCCAGGATGATGGGCTTGTCTCCGCTGTCCATCATGGCCTTCAGCTCGTCGGCGGAGATGGACGGCGTCTGGCAGGTGGCAGCGACGAACTCGCCGAAGGCTTTGCTGGGGACATTGACCCCTTCGTACAGCGTATTGCCGGCGACCCGCCACGCACTTGTTCCACCGGCCAGCACGGAGACCGATAAATAGCCGATCTCCGCGAGGCGCCTGGATGCCCGCTCGGCAAGCCCTTCTCCGCCGTCGCACAGCACGATGGGCGTTGCTCGACGCGGAACCAGGTCGTCGATGAGTAGTTCGAGACGGCTCAGGGGCAGGCACACCGCCGAGAAGAGATGGTCACGGGCAAACACGCCCTCTTCGCGTACGTCCAGCAGGGCCAGTTCGCCATCTGCTTGGAGTAGGGTCTTCAGTTCGCCGGGGGCGATATTGGCCGGTATGCCGGTGCTGCTCATCGTTCGATCCTCATGCCGGCCCGTACCGAAATGCCGTGGCATCCCCCGCCCGTCCTATAGAGGGAGCATCGAGTGGCCGCTCCTGTCAGGGCGGTGCTCCCCATACGTGGGTTGGGGGTGCGGTGCCGGGTCGTGTGGTCAATCATGTCGATAGGGCAGTGCATGTGGCTTCCTGATCATCGGGCCCGATGGCTGTGCACGTGGCATCGTGATCACCGGGCCCGATGGCGGTGCGGCAGCTGGCCTCGCTCGTTTGGGCGCGGAAGTTTATCCATCCGTCAGCCCTCATTTCTCGGAACGGTCGCTTCATATTATTGACTTGGCAGGTTATTTCAAACCCGGAATTGCGTTGCCCGCTATCGGGGTACTCGGGCAACTAAGTTTTACCGCCCAGGTGGAAATTATTCCCCAACCTCGGCCGCTCACGCAAGTCCGGCTTCGGCCGGGGCGGCGGGCCGGTTTACTGCGCCGGTTTACTGCGCCGGTTTACAACGGTGAGGGCATCGGCTAGTTTGGAATCATTCCCCTGTCCCGGTAGGCCTTTCGCGCTGCCGGTCTCCGATGGAGACGGCGTCGCACCGGCGCCATTCCGGTCCATGATTCCTATTCAGGAGACCGATGAGCCTGCCCGGCTCGAGCCCGCTGAAACCGCTCTTTCCATCGATCAAGGTTATCGGGGTGGGCGGTGGCGGCGGTAACGTGATCGCCAGGATGCTGAACGCTGACGTTGCCGGCGTACACCTGGTGGCTTGCAACACCGACCTCCAGGCCTTGCGCAATACGGGGGCGCCGTCCCAAGTGCTGCTGGGCAAGACGACCACGGGCGGCCGTGGCGCCGGCACCGATGCCGAATTGGGCCGCCGGGGAGCCACCGAGTCCGAAAGCGAAATCCAAAGCGTCCTCGAAGGGGCGGAAATGGTGTTCATCGCCGCGGGTCTGGGTGGCGGTACGGGCACCGGCGCTTCACCAGTCATCGCCGAGCAGGCCCGAAATGCCGGTACGCTCACCGTCGGGGTGGTCACCCTGCCGTTTTCATTCGAGGGTAAACGGCGCAAAGCCACGGCATTGAAAGGCCTGGAAGAACTACGCCGAGTAGCCAACGTCGTTCTGGTTATTCCCAACGATCGTCTGGTCACCTACTTTCCCCGCACCACCAGCATGCTCAAGGCCTTCGAGATGGCCGATCACGTGCTCATGGACGTTATTCAAGGCATCTCGGATTTGGTGACACACAATGGGTTGATCAACATCGATCTCTCCGACGTGCGCACCGTGATGGAAAATCGGGGAAATGCCGTTATCGGCAGGGGCACCGGCGAAGGGGAGGATCGTCTAATTCACGCCACCCGGCAGGCCCTCCACAATCCCCTCATGGGCGAAGTGGATATCCGTGGCGCGAAGGGCATATTGGCCCACGTGATGGGAAACGAAAATCTGGGGCTCGTCGAAGTGCAGGAGGCGATGGACCTCATCAACCGCCAGGCGGGCGAGCAGGCCAACGTTATATTCGGCGCCACCACGCGCCCAGAGATGGGAAACGGCGTCAGCATCATCGTGATCATCACCGGGTTGGCATACGAACAGACCCCGGCCTGATCCGGCACACCCGCGGCGAAACGGGCGGCATGCGAGTCCTCAGACCGGTTGCTCCGAATCCTGAACCAGGGCACGCGGCCTCAGGCTGTGATGATGGTGCCGATCCCCGTGTCGGTGAATAGCTCGGCGAGGATGGCGTGGGGATCGCTGCCATTGATCACGTGCGCGGATTGGACGCCATGGCTCAGACTGAACAGCATGGCTTCGACCTTGGGCAGCATGCCTCCTTGAACTACCCGGTCGGCGATGAGCCGCCGGGCTTCTTCCGCCGTGAGTGTGGGAACGAGCTTGCCGCCGGCAAGAACGCCGTCCACATCGGTCATGAAGATCACCTTTTGAGCCTGCAACGCAGCCGCGATGCGCGATGCAGCAGTGTCGGCATTGATGTTGTAGGTGGTGCCGTCTTCTCCCATCCCAATGGGCGAGATCACCGGGAGGTAACCGTTCTCCAGAAGGAGCTTGATAAATCCCGGATTCACCTTGACAATCTCGCCGACATAACCCAGATCGATCCCATTGACATGGGCCATCTTTTTGGCCTTGATCAAATGACCGTCCTTGCCACTCAAGCCGACCCCGTTGCCGCCCTGGGAATTGAGTTGAGCGATGATGTCCTTGTTGATGGTACCGGAAAGCACCATTTCGGTGATGCGCAGACTTTCCTGGCTCGTGACGCGCAGGCCCTCGACAAATTCAGCTTCCTGACCCAGCGCCTTCATGGCCTTGCTGACTTCCGCACCGCCGCCATGGACGATCACGGGATACATGCCTAATGATTGCAGCAGCACCACGTCCCGGGCAAAGGCCATACGGGTGGGTTCTTGAACCATGGCCGCGCCGCCGTACTTGATCACGACGATCTGATTCTTGAACTTTCCGATATAGGACAGGGCCTCGACCAGGAGGTCGGTGTCGCGCTTCAGGGAATCCCGTAGCGGATTGGAGGATTCTTTCATGTGATCGTTGGCCTTGCGGTCGTAACGGTACGCCCCGCCCCATGCACCGCCCGAGGGGCGCGAATAATGCGTCCCATTTTGGCCGGTCAAATGGCAGGGGCCTCTTCGTCTTGGATTTGATCAGCCCCCTGGTCTCCGGATTGGGAAAAGCTGTCGTTGGCGTAGCGGGCCTGCTCCCGGACGTCTTTCGGTGCGGTGGTGAACTTGAAGCGCTGTTTATCGATGGTGATCAAGTCTCCGTCGCGGAGAAATTGCTGTTCGACCCGGCGGTTGTTGACAAAGGTATTACCGGTCATCCCCAGATCGAGCAACTTGAATCTCCCGCCGACCCTTTCGATTTTGGCGTGCCGGTAATGGACATTCTGTGACTTGACGACCAGGTCGTTATCCTCGGAGCGCCCGATAAAGATCAGATTCTTGGTCATGTAAAACACGCGATTGGGGTACTGTTCGGATGCCAAGGCGGGCATCCCCTTCCGGATCGGACCGCGTACCCGTTTGTATTTGATCAGCGTCTTGCCCTCCAGGGGGGTCGTAGAGGAATAGCGCGTTACCGGAGATCCGCGCGGATCCCTGTACAATAACGTGAGATCGCCCAGATCCAGCACGTCCCCATTTTTGAGCAGGGTACGCCGCATGCGCCGGCGGTTGACCAGCAATGCGTTGCGGAAATTCTTATCCTCAAGCATATAACCGAACCGCCGTATGGAAAGCGATACCTTGTTCAGATTTGCCGAGAGCCGTAAGGGATTGTCCGTTTTAATTTCAGATACAAAGTCAAGGTACTGGAACTTGTCCTTGAGTGTGATGAAACGCCGCTTTTCACTGGCACTGATGACCTCGAATCCCGGATTCTCGACAGGGTTAATGGTGCGCGGACGCGAGGCAGCCCAAAACCACACGGGAAAGGTCAGCAGCGGGAGGCCGGCCAAGAACAGCCAACCCAAATAGGAAGGCATCTCAGACCGCTTTCCGAAAAGCCGGGAGGCATCCATAGCCTGCCAGGGCCTCAGGTAGCGTGTGATCAGTTCATCCGGCGCCCTTTTGGCTTCGCCCATCAGGGGCTCTTCCGCCTTCCTGTCACCGCTCGTGCCCTGTCTCCCTATTGGTGGCGGAGGCTGCAGTGCGGCGGCAGATTGACCTGGGATCTCCCCGGACGCCCCAGAATCGTTGGTGGTGGCCACCCATTCAGATGGTTTACTTATTAGATCGAAACCAGCGCCTTCGACGCGTCTGCCATTCAAATCCGTCCCATGCGCCGTTGCCGCCATAACCAAGCTGATCGAGGCCACCCATACGGGCTGCCGGATAAGCCGCAGCCTTGACCGGCCTCGCAACTTCCGCAATAAATTTCGCATGATCATGGTTGTGCTCCACCGCCGTATTGCAAAAGTACAGAGCCGATCTTCACCAAATCCCCGTTTTTCAATGGCTGTTCCTGAATTTGCCGAAAATTGACCAATACGACGCCGCCGTTTTCGTCGTCAATGATCTCGTAGTGATCTCCCGCCCAATGGATTTCGCAATGGAAGGGGTAGATTTCCTGCGAATCGGGCAACGGGATATCGTTGGATTCCAACTTGCCCACCGTGATGCGGTGTTTTTCCATGGGATAGATGCGGTCTTCCTCGGGCCCGATGAGCACCCGTAGCCAGTTCTTGGCCATCCGCTTTTCGCCCCAGAATATTACCCAGCTTACGAACCCGCTCCACGCCGCAAACGCCAATAGGTGCACCGCAGGGTTTTCCCAAGCGAACAGATAGACGGCCGCCAGAGGTACTCCGGCCACACCGCCGGCTACGAAGCCCCATCCCGCGCGCCGAAACGCCTTTTTGGTGTCGCCCAGCACCCAACCGGAGGCCAATCCCGCGTTCGCTGCCAGGAGCGAAAAGGGTATGAAAAACCAAAGCCAGCGAAACGGGGTCAGCGCCGCGGTACCGGGAATTCCCGGCTCGTCAGCCACCGGGGCGAGAAAATAAGAAACCAAGGCGAAACTTACCAAGCCGCCGGCGCCGCTCAACAAAGCACCTGCCATTGCGGCCTTGCCGGCCCGGTTCCAGAATCGATAGGCCATCTCGTCGATGGGAGCGAATAAAGCCCCAAAGGTCACGCCGAGCACGACAATCGGACCGTAATAACGTAACCACTCCAATTGGCTCGACTCGGCGTACAGTAGCGTGGCTTCGGCAAGGAACGCAGCCCACATTCCAGCTGTGGCGCCGAAAATAATCAGCTTCAGTGATACTCGTTTGAGGTAGGCCTGTTTCCAACCCATAATCAGTGCGCTTTCGATATCGCCCCGGCGAAAAGATTGCGAATGCGCAATCAGTAACGACCGGGGCCAGAGTGCAGCACCGCAGGGAAATGGGAATGGTGACAGGAGCCGTGTGGAAATTGACGACCGGGCAATCACGGAATCTTGGTTTTCCGTTTGCCGTCTGGGGGCGGTCAACTCTTGCAAGTTGCCGGCAAGAAAGGCTTCAGCGGACTTCGCGGTTTTCGATCCAGCGTCTCAATTTTCACGGTTTTCGCGCGGCGTTATACGCCGGTCGTCAAACCGTTGTCGGCCGGGTGACATGGGGCCCCTTCGTTGAACCGGAGTGCGGGCCGTTTCCTTCCGGCCCGGTCATTGGCTGGTCCCGATTCCTTTTGGGTTTCCCAATCGTCGTCTGCCGTGCCGCTGTCAGTCCTCTTTTCGCAATATGACCGGCGGAAGCCGGTCGAATCGGTTTCGGTCCCCAAAAGATTCAATTCTGGTTTGTCAATGTGGGGATGCGATCCGATATTATATTGTCAATTTCCGTCAAATTATCTGGCCAGCCGGATCGTCTGCCGTCTCCTGGTGCTCAAAGAATTGCTACCTGGCGGGGCAGTCCTCATCCGGAGGCTCCTATCGATTCGATTTCACCATCGCCCTATCGGCGCTTGATAATCTCCAGGGTAAGGATCTATCGTGCTCTCCTGCGGGTAAAACTGCTTTGCGATGCACAGTAATGCTCTTAATTTCAATCATTTACGGTGCATCACTTCGTCTTTCGGTAACGACACCATCAGTGTAGCACATGCGGAATGATTGGAAAACAGCCAATCGGAATTGGCTGATGAGCCGTGGATTCGGTGATGGGCCATTACCGTGGTGATTTTGAAGGGTATCGGGGCCATACGCCGCGCCAGCGGATCGCGGCCCGGCGCATTTGCCGGCTGCGGGATCGCAATTATCCGCTGGAACTTCTACTCCTCCGAAAACCGTTGGGAGCGCCGGCGGATAAATGTGGGAATATCCAAATCGGAAACGACCCCTCCATTTCTGTTGCCCCCCCGCTTTTCCTCAGGGCGATAACTGGGGGGAATTTGCGGTGTCGTCTCAAGGGGCTCCAGCACCGGATCATCCAATTCGAATACGGGTTCTTCCTGTTCCAGAGCAACCGGGGGCCCATCGCTCACCATCGATGCGGCCGGAGGCGCCAGGGGATCGTTGCCGTAGGTGGATTGGACGATGGGTTGCGGTTGGGGATCCGCGGGGGAAAAATCCAGTTCCGGCTCGTCGCCCGTGGCAATCCGTGGCATGGACGAGAAAACCTTATAGCCACCTCGGCCGGCAGATTTTTCGCCGTGTTGCCGCTCGGTGGGCCTGGCTTCCAGATTTTGTTCGCCGAACCCGGTGGCAATGACGGTAATCTCCACCTGATCTTCCAAGCCTTCGTCGATCGTCGCCCCGAAGATGATATTGGCTTCTTCGTCGGCATGATCGTCAATGAAACTGGCTGCCTCGTAAACCTCGTGCAGGGTCATACTGGGTGGACCGGTCACATTGATCAGAATGCCCTTGGCCCCGTCGATGCTGACGTTATCGAGCAGGGGGCTGTGGATGGCTTTTTCCGCGGCCTCGATTGCGCGGTTCTCTCCCGTGCCCACGCCCATCCCCATGATCGCCTGGCCCATCCCGGCCATGACGGTGCGTACATCGGCGAAATCCAGATTGATCAGCCCATCATTGTTGATCAGATCCGAAATGCCTTGGATGGCGACGCGCAAGACGTCGTCCGCCATGGAGAAGGCGTCGACGATGGAGGTTTTGCGATCGGCCAGGGTGAGAAGATTGTCGTTAGGGATGACGATCAGGGTATCGACGTGCTTGCGCAATTGAACGATGCCCTCGTCGCCATTGCGTTTGCGAATTTTTCCTTCGAATTTGAAGGGCTTGGTGACCACGCCGACGGTGAGACAGCCCAACTCCCGGGCCACTTCGGCGATCACCGGTGCCGCTCCAGTGCCGGTGCCCCCACCCAGTCCGGCGGTGATAAAGACCATGTCCGAACCGGCCAAGTGCGCCCGGATCGCGTCTATATCCTCCAGGGCCGCTTCGCGCCCCACCTCGGGTTTGGCTCCGGCCCCCAGTCCCCGCGTGCATTTCGCGCCCAGCTGCAGCTTGTAGGATGCCAGTGAGTTTTTGATGTCCTGCAGGTCGGTATTGGCCACGATGAAATCCACGCCGCGAATACCGGCGGAAATCATCCGGTCGACGGCATTCCCACCGCCCCCGCCTACGCCGAGTACTTTCAGTACGGGCAAATTCGGCCCTACTTCCTTGATATCCTCAATTCCGAACGCAGCCATGGCGTCGCTCCCGAATCGTTAAAAGAACTCATGAACCCAATCGCGCATGCGTCTGGAGATGCGGTTGAAAATCGTGGGCTCGCCGCTGTACAGGGACGACATATGATCGCGTCCATTGAGCTGTCCGTAGCGCAGCAGACCCACCCCGGTAGCGTGCATCGGGGAGCAGATCAGCTCGTTGAGCCCGGTGATGTGTTCGGGAAACCCCACCCGTACCGGAAATTCCAGAATCTCTCCGGCAAGCTCGTCGGCACCCGGCATGAGACTGCTGCCACCGGTGATCACCACCCCCGATGCGATCACGTGGCGATAATCCGAGTTTTCGATCTCCTTGGCCACCATCTCGAAGATCTCCCGGTAGCGGGGCTCGATGATGTCCGTGACGAGCCGTTGCTTGTCCATGGTGCGCGATTTACGACCACCCACCGAAGGCACTTCGATCGTTTCGTCGAGTTTCACCAAACGGCTCATCGCCACGCCGTGGGCATGCTTGAGCGTCTCGGCCTCACCCAAGGGCGTGCTCAAGCCGATGGCGATGTCATTGGTCAGATGATTGCCCCCAACAGCCAGGACGGACGTGTGGACAATGCTGCCGGCGGAATAGATGGCGATGTCCGTGGTGCCGCCGCCGATATCCACCAGCACCACCCCCAGTTCTTTTTCGTCGTAGCTCAGCACCGCTTGCGCGGAAGCGAGGGGCTCCAACACGAAATCGGTGACCTCCAAGCCGGCCAGGTTGCAGCATTTGATGATGTTCTGCGCCGAAGTGGTGGAACAGGTGACGATATGGACGTCTACCTCCAGCCGGATACCGGACATGCCCAGGGGATTCTGGACGCCGTCCTGGTCGTCCACGATGAAATCCTGAGGCATGATGTGCAGTACCTCCCGGTCGCTGGGAATCTTGACAGCCTGGGCGGCCTCGATCACCCGCCGGATATCCTCCTCGGTCACGTCGCGGTTGTTGTATCCGGTC